>NZ_AP022853.1:1617500-1955833 GCF_011764585.1 Sulfurimicrobium lacus | reverse complement strand
GATCGGCAATGGCCTGCGGCTTGCGGTGAAAAGCGCGGCTGCCGATCACGCCGCTGGCGCCGTAATCGACGTCCAGCACCGGGGTGAAGCTGAAATCCACCCCATGCGCGCGCAGTTCGGCGGCAAGCACATGGCCGGTCTGCTGCGCGAGAGACTTGGCGCGGCCGTGGTGTTCGTCCCAGATCATCCCGAGCTCGCGCATCGGCGGCAGGCGGGTGAAACCTTCCTTGAAGCGTTGCACCCTGCCCCCCTCATGGTCCACCGCGATCAGCAGCGGAGGCGTGCGCAGGGCGTGTATTTCGGCGGTGAGCTGGCGCAGCTGTTCCGGCGATTCGTAGTTGCGGCTGAACAAAATTACCCCGCCGACCAGCGGATGCTTCAATCGCCGGCGATCGTCGTCGCTCAGCGTCTTTCCCACCACATCCAGCATCACCGGGCCCAGCGACATGCTCTCTCCTTATTTTTCAAGAACCACGAAAGCCGCAGCCATTTCTTTCTCATCGCTGATGGAAAGGTGATGGCTGCGAATGGCATGACGGCCGAGCACTGCGGCCAGTTCGGGATCAAAATTCAATAATGGTTTGCCCAGCTCATCGTGGACCACGCTGATATTGCGCCAGGTCACCGGGGCGCGCATCCCCGTGCCAAGGGCTTTGGAGAAAGCCTCCTTGGCAGCGAATCGCTTGGCGAGAAAGCGCGCGGGCTGGGCATTGGCGATAAAACCGTCCCACTCCTGCGGCGCCAGAATGCGTTGCGCGAAAGCCTCGCCATGCCGCGCCAACGCCGCCGCGATGCGATGGATAGAAACGATGTCGGTACCGATGCCGAAAATCACTTAAGAACGGGCCGCCAACATCAGGGATTTCATTTCCCGCACTGCGTTCTCCCAGCCGACGAAGAGCGCGTGAGCGACGATGGCGTGACCGATGTTGAGTTCGGCCATGCCCGGCAGCGCGGCAATGGGCTGAACGTTGTGGTAGTGCAAACCGTGTCCGGCATTGACCTGCAGGCCGATGGACTGGCCGTAGGCCACGGCATCGGCAATGCGTTCGAATTCCTTTTGCTGCTCGACCCGGCTGGTCGCATCGGCGTAATGGCCGGTATGAATTTCCACCACCGGAGCACCGGCGGCCTTTGATGCGTCCAGCTGCTTGCGGTCGGCATCGATGAACAGCGACACGCGAATCCCCGCCGCACCCAGCGCAGCACAGGCTTCCCTCACCTTGGCGAAATGCGCCGCCACATCCAGCCCGCCTTCGGTCGTCAGCTCCTCGCGCTTTTCCGGCACCAGGCACACGTCCTGGGGACGAATGCGCAACGCGATCTGCACCATCTCGTCGGTCACCGCCATTTCCAGGTTCATGCGCGTCTGCAGCGACTGGCGCAGGATTTCCACGTCGGCGTCCTGGATGTGGCGGCGATCCTCGCGCAGATGCAGGGTAATCACGTCCGCCCCGGCGGATTCCGCCATCAGCGCCGCTTGCACCGGGCTGGGATAGATCGTGCCGCGTGCCTGGCGCAGGGTGGCGACGTGGTCGATGTTGACGCCCAACTGGATCATCCTGAAAACCTCGGTTGACCGCTCATTTTTATAATTAACATCATGATTATGCATTTCTTTTTCCCGCTACAGGCTGGATTGCACGATTTTTCGAACACCGGGCGGCGTTATAACTCCTTGGAATGGAACAACCATTCCGCGTCGTTATGCCTTGCCCCGTGCCCGAAAAATCGCACACCCCAGCCTGTTCAACCAAGGTTTCCAGGATCATATTTGCTGTAAATCCTTCAAAAATTGCCGCGTATGGAGCTGCTGGTCGCCCAGATAGTGGTTGAGCAACGTACGCATGAGTGTTTTTCCCTGCTGCAGCGTGACAGGATCGCTATAGTCGTCGGCCGCCAGATCGAGCAGGGTTTTGCCGCGCAATTCTACACCGATTTCGCCCGCGGATTGCCGCACCGGGCCGCGCTCGATCACGTAGCGATAGGATTCTCCGGCTACTACCGGCGCATTTGTGCCAGCTTCGCGGTCGAGCGTCAGCGCATAGCCCAGCTCCTGCAGCAGGCGCTTTTCGAAACGCCGCAGAATTGCCGCAAAGTCGCTGCAGGAACTCAGCAACTGCAGTGTCTCTTGGTAATGGCGGAACAAAGTCTCGTGAGGATCGTCGCGCGGCAACAGCTTGAGCAGTAGTTCATTGAGATAGAAGCCGCACATCAGCGCCATGCCCTGCAGTTGCGGCTGGCCGCCCTGCCACTCCGCGCTATGCAGGGTGCGCAGCTCGGCCTTGCCGAACCAGCTCAGATGCAAGGGCTGAAAAGCCATCAGCAAGCCGCGTACCGCCGACTTGGGGCGCCGCGCCCCGCGCGCCATGAGCGGCAGGCGGCCGAAGTTCTGGCTGAACACTTCGACGATCAGGCTGGTCTCGCGGTAGGGGTAGGTATGCAGGACATAGGCAGGCTGGTCTTCCTGCCGGGATTTATTTACGTTCACCATCACTCAATTCGGGTTGTGGGCGGCCAAGCGGGCCTTGCGAGCCCTTGCCGCCGTAGTCGAGTGAGTGAGTATAAATCAAAGAATCCCTGAATATTGCTGTTCGCTCATGCAGTCGTGTAGTAAAGCTCCGCGATTTCGCTGTAGGTCTTTTCGTCAAGCCGTCGCCACTCGTCCTTCAATTCCTTGTCCAGTTCCGGGCGACTGATCTTGAAGAAATCGGATTCAAGACCTCTCAGAATCTGTCTGATCATATCCTCTTTTTTCATGATGTTCTCCTTTGCTTCCCGGACGCTTTGCTTAAGTTATTTATCGGCTCCTGGCCGCTTAACTTTAGTTTCAGCCTCCCTGCTTGAACAGGAAGCATAGCGCATACCAGCCCTGGGGCATGTTGTTGAAAATGGCTCTGGAATTGATTTGGAGAGAAACCACAGGGCATTTAATGAAGCCCGATGAAACAAAACGCGGCAAGATTTGCCGTCTTTCTGCCCAGGTGCGTCACTTCTGTTTCTGAAAACGCGGGCCTTTGGATTTCCGGCGGAAATAGAGGGAATTCCCTGAATAGCGAATACAGACTGGACAGTACATCAAATGCATGGTCATTCGAGTAATCTTGGACCCATTGCTTCGCGAGGAGAAAAGCATGGCCAAGGTCTTTCAGCAAAGATCCAGGACCGACAGGCGAAAAATCGAATGCGATCCGCCCAAAGGCTGGAAAGACCGCCGGAGAACGGTGGAACGGCGTATGCCGGTGGTAGTTGAACTCTCCTTCGAGGAATGCGTCGCATTGATGTGCCAAATGCCTTTCCGCCGCTTCAAGGAAAACAATTTCCTGGCCGATTATCAGCTAGACCCTTTCGCATCGACAACAAAAAACGCCCCTTAAATTTCTTCGTCTATATTAGTCCGCACATCCGCCTGACGGCGGTTATTGCGCCTGCGCTCCTGTTCAGCACGGGAATTCAACAGCAACTTATCGCGCTCTTTGCCGATTCGCCTGCATATGCCGCGCCTGTCCGTCTCGGTGCGATGTTCCACGCCCTTTTCTTCTCGCTCCGCACCGACTCCCACGGGACGCCGATAATGGGTAATTATTATCGGCGCGAGAACCGGCGTGGAGATGGGCCGGACTGGTCGAGCCCGTTCGACCAGCTTCACCCCTTCCGCATCTACCGCAGAAACTGGAGGGGGAATACTGGGCACGTAGCGCACTGAACACCCGCTTCAGAAAAGGTAGTTACGGGCACGCGGCTTGCGCCGTTCGACGGAGCAGCGACGCTCCATCCAACCGGAAAGCGGACCCAGCTTCAAAGTGCGCCTATCCCTTCCGGATCTTGCCTTGAGTCTATTAGCCATGACATTTTCCTCCTGATAAGCATTGAGTTCCCAATAACAAAGACAACAAAACCATGATCCGGTTTCGCAAAAGCGCGGAAGCGCATGTAGCTATCCAGCAGCAGCCCGAAGTTAAATGATACGGCAGGGTGAAGTACTCAACCCATATGGAATTACATGCTTTACGTAATTGAAGAGCGCCACCCTCAAGCGTAGGCTCAATCGTCAAGGGAACAAAAAAGGGCTGCAAACCCAAGTACAAGGAGAACGATCATGGACCTCGTGGACTTTCTCATCAATGTGCATCCAGCACTTCCCATGGACGAGCGCTTGCGTCTGGAATCGTCGATCAACAAACTCGATGGCGTGGTATCGGCATGCTTCAGCCCAGGCCATCCGCACATGCTGACCATCACCTACAATCCGAAAGCCGTAAGCTCCGACGCAGTGCTGGAGCACGTCTGCCAGCGTGGCATCACTGCGGACAAGGTCGGCATGTGAACGGGGCTGCTGTGGAACTACCTCGTTAGCTCGCCACCATCACGAGGCGTGTTTCCTCGCGCCGCTCCTTCTTCGGCGGGTAGGGGATGCATCCCACCTCATTGCCTTTTTCGTTGCGGTAGACCAGTTCCTTGTTGGCGAAATTGTATTCCGGGTGGCGCGGGTCATCCCACTGGTTGAGAAAATGCACGTAGAAAGGCGAGAACAGCCCTTGCGCCGGTCTGTCCTTGCGCAGGGCGAAGACGTATTCCGGCTGGGTCTTCAGTTCGTGGCCGTCGTGGCAATACTGCACCCATACGTATTCCCCCGTTATGATCAGATTCCAAAACGGGGGGTCCTCATAGAATTTGAGCGTGACCTTCTTGCCAGCTGCCGCGAGACTGGCCAGGCGTTCGATCGTGGCCTCGGTTTCCCGCATGTAGTCTTCGATGGACGCCAGTTCGCCCAGCGATTGCACCCGCCGCTTGGCTCCCGCGCCATATGGATTCATCAGCATCACCCTGAGCTCGTAGCTGTCGTCGATGAAGCGGTGCAGGTCGCGCTTTTCAGACACGAATGTATCGTAGCCGGTAACGGACATCACCGACACGTCACGAGCCCCGCGGATCTTGTTGCGCATATCGCGGTCGCTCCAGCGCGAAAACCAGCTATCTCCTTCGCGCACGTGCACCAGCGAGGCGATGCGGTTCATCCGGAGGCTGCGCCGCCCGGCCCTGGCAACCAGAATCAGGTTGAACAGCGCGACGAGCACGGCGGCGAAGCTGATCTCGGTAATCATCAGTAACTTCGAGTTGCTTTCCACCCGGGGCCACCAGGTATACAGGATGTACTGGGCCGCCATCGGCAGGGAGAAAGCCACGCCGACGGCCAGCAGGGTGACGGCGGCATGGCTGAAAATATGCTTTACGGTATGAAAGAAACTGAGGAAATGCGTATCTCGATCCATAATGGAATCTCCTTCTGGCAATATCCGGGAATTGTTTGAGACAACTGGTTCGCGATGTGGTTGCAGCTTTTACGCGAAGGGGAAAGCGGGAAGTGGCCCGCAGAAGCAAGAAATTTGTAGCAGCGATGGGAATTATTGAAACACACTTCCCACTGCGCTTCCATTACAGGGCGTACATGAAGCATGACGGGAAAATGACCACTGGCAGGAAATGCAGCGGTGATGCGCAACAGGCAAGCGCAAGCGCGATGCGCCGGCGTGAGGATGTATCCCCGGACCTGCCGGAATGACTTCCCGCAGGTCCGGAGTTGTTAAGCGATTATTTCCGCATTGCCTCCAGCACGGCTTCGCCCAGTCCCGCCGGCGATTCGGCCACCACTACCCCGGCCGCCTCCAGCGCCTTGATCTTGTCGGAAGCCAGACCGCTGCCGCCCGCGATGATGGCCCCGGCATGGCCCATGCGCTTGCCTTTGGGCGCGGTCTGACCGGCGATGTAACCGGCTACCGGCTTGGTGACGTGGGCCTTGATGTATTCCGCCGCCGCCTCTTCGCGCGTGCCGCCGATTTCGCCCACCATGATGATGGCCTCGGTCTCGGGGTCGTCCTGGAACATTTTCAGGCAGTCGATAAAATCCAGCCCCTTGATCGGGTCGCCGCCGATGCCGACGCAGGTGGTCTGGCCCAGGCCGGCCTTGGTGGTCTGGTACACGGCCTCGTAGGTGAGCGTGCCGGAACGGGAGACGATGCCCACCTTGCCCTTCTTGTGGATGAAGCCGGGCATGATGCCGATCTTGCACTCGTCCGGGGTGATGATGCCGGGGCAGTTGGGCCCGATCAGCACGGACCGGCTATCCTGCAGCGCCGCCTTGACCTTCATCATGTCCAGCACCGGAATGCCTTCGGTGATGCACACGATCACCGCTATCCCCGCCGCCGCCGCTTCCATGATGGAATCAGCCGCGAAGGCAGGCGGCACGTAGATCATGGTGGCATCGGCGCCGGTTTCCTTCACTGCGTCGCGCACTGTGTTGAATACCGGAAGCTTGAGATGGGTTTGCCCGCCCTTGCCCGGCGTCACGCCGCCGACCATTTTGGTGCCGTAGGCGATCGCCTGCTCGGAGTGGAAAGTGCCCTGCTTGCCGGTGAAGCCCTGGCAGATGACCTTGGTGTTTTTATTGACCAGAATGCTCATGTTTTCTCCTACGCCACCGCTGCCACGGCGCGCTTGGCCGCATCGGTCAGATCATCGGCGGAGATCACCCCCACCCCGCTTTCGGCCAGCATTTTCTGTCCCAGTTCGACGTTGGTGCCTTCCAGGCGCACGATCACCGGCACTTTGACGCCCACTTCCTTGACCGCCGTGATGATGCCCTCGGCGATGATGTCGCAGCGCATGATGCCGCCGAAGATATTGACCAGGATGGCTTTGACGTTGGCGTCGGAAAGGATGATCTTGAACGCTTTCGCTACCGTCTCCGCCGTCGCACCGCCGCCCACGTCGAGGAAATTGGCCGGTTGGCCGCCGTGCAGCTTGATCAGGTCCATGGTCGCCATGGCCAGGCCGGCGCCGTTCACCATGCAGCCGATGTTGCCGTTGAGGGCGATGTAATTGAGATCGGCCTCGCGCGCCGCCACTTCCTTGGCGTCTTCCTGGGTCGGGTCGCGCAGCACGGCCAGTTCCTTCTGGCGGTAGAGGGCGTTGTCATCCACGCTGATCTTGCAGTCCAGCGCCACCAGTTCGCCGGCTGAGGTCACCACCAGCGGGTTGATTTCCACCAGGGACAGGTCGTTGCGCATGAATATCTGGTAGATGCCCTTGGCCAATCGGGTAAAAGCGCCGATCTGCGCGCCTTCCAGCCCCAGGCCGAAAGCGACGTTGCGGCACTGGTAATCCTGCAGCCCCCAGACCGGATCGCACACTTCGCGCAAAATCTTGTCCGGATCGGTGCGGGCGATTTCCTCGATTTCCATGCCGCCGCTGCCGGAAGCCACCAGCACGATGCGCTCCGATTCGCGGTCCACGGTCAGGCTGAGGTAAATCTCGCGCGCGATATCGAGGGTTTCCTCCACCAGCAGGCGCGTCACCATCTGCCCGTCGGGGGCATTCTGATACGTCACCAGACAACTGCCGAGCAAAGTGCTCACCGCATGGATCAGGTCGTCCACGCTGCGCACCACGCGCACCCCGCCTGCCTTGCCCCTGCCGCCGGCGTGAATTTGCGCCTTGACCACCCAGGCGTCGCCGCCCAGATGAGTCGCCGCCATTTCGGCCTGTCCTGCGTTGTCCAGCACCACGCCGCGCGGCGTGGGAATGCCTTGGTCGCGCAGCAACTGTTTCGCCTGATATTCGTGCAGATTCATGGTTTTTCTCGTTGAAAATTCACAACCGGACCCGCAGGCCCAAAGGTCGCCATTGTGGCGGAAAATTCCCGGTTAATCCAGCACAGGCCTAGCCGATAATCAGCTTGAGCCCGATGAGGATCGTCACGATTTCGAAAGCGCGCTTGATCCACAGATTGCCTTTCTTAAGCGCATAATGGCTGCCGAGATAACCGCCGATCAGCGAACCCGCCAGCAAGGCCGGCATCCAGCTCCAGGCGATGGTGCCGAGCAGGCCCAGCACCAGGGCACCGGTGCCGTTCCATACCAGACCGCACAGCACCAGGGTGTAAGCCACGGCACGCTTGTAATCGAGGCCGAAATGGTGGATCAGCCACATGGTCAGGAACAGGCCGGTGCCGGAGGTGATCGAACCGTTGAGGAAGCCGACCACGAACAGCCCGACCATGCCGCCGAGCAACGCCCTGCCCTCGCGGTTCCTCGGGCTATGCTCCATGCCCAGCCTGGGTTTGAACACCGAATACAGGCCCAGAGCGAGGGTCAAGACACCCAGGGCGAACTGGGCGTAACTGGGCGGAATCTTGAGGATGGTGCCCGCGCCCAGCACCACGCCGGGCAGGCCGGCACCCAGGATGATCAGGGAAAAGCGCCGTTCCAGGTGGCTTTCCCTGAAGTGGCGCACGGTCGCCCCCAATCCCAGTGCGACGCTCGCCACCTTGTGGGTCGCCAGCGCCACGCCGAACGGCAGGCCGAGAAAAATCAGCATGGGGAACTGGATCAGGCCGGCGCCGCCCCCGGACAGCGCGGAAAACCAGTTGGCGGTGAACGACGCGATAAAAAGTACGAGCTGATCGACAAAGCCCATCTCTATTGCGAGATCCCGAACTCCGCTGCCATCTTGACGTAGAACAGCTTCAGTTTCCGCGCCCTGAGGAGCGCCAGCAAGCTTTCGCACTGAGCTTCATCAAGCAGGAACTCGACTGCCACCGGCAGCTCCCCCGCCAGTTCGAAAAATGTCTCTTCGTGCAGCCTGCCGTGGCGCCCATACCCGTCGATGGCACGGATTACCGTGCCTCCCTTGATACCCAGGGCCTTCGCCTGTTCCAGCAGCCACTCGTAAAGCAGCTTGCCGTCCTGGCGCCGCGCCTCGCTCACGTATATTTTCAGGCAAATACCTAGCATCTCTTATCCTTTCAATGCCTTGACGGTCCAGACGCCGAATAGCGTCATCGCCAGCGAACCCGCCACGTGCAGGCCGATGATCCCGGCCGCCCAGGCATACTGGGCGCGCAACATGAGCGTGACCGTCTCGCCGGAAAAAGTCGAAAAGGTGGTCAAACCGCCGAGGAAGCCAGTCGCAATGAGCAGGCGCAATTCCGGCGTGAGACCTGGATGTTCGGCGAACACCACCATCGCCACCCCCATCAGGTAACCGCCGAGCAAATTGGCTGCCAGCGTGCCCAGCGGCAAGGTCGGAAAAAGCGGGTTGAGCAACATCCCGAACCACCAGCGCAGCCACGCCCCCACCGCGGCGCCTACACCTACTGCCAGCAAGCCGTACCAGCCCATCGCCAATCCCGATTTAAATTGATTGCGCAATTTTAGCAGGAGTTCCCATTGCGTCAGGATTATTGCTAAAGTTGCAGCATGAACGAACTGCAACGGATTTCCGCTTTCGCCTGGCATCAGGATATCGCCTACCTGATCGGCATCGTGTTGCTGGCGGCGCTGCTGCTCTACCGCTTCAAACCGGCCGTGCGCCGCACACTTGCGAACACGCTCGGCTTCTTCTTCGCCTGCCTGGGCGGACTGTTCATCAGCGGCATTGTCGATCATCTCGGATTCGCCGGCGCGGCCTCCGCCCTGCACGAACTCTTCATCGTCGCCGAAGGCATGGCCGTCATCCGGCTCTCCGGGCTGTTCGTCTTCCGCATCCTGCTTCCCCTCGTGCGCCTGACGCCGCCCAGCATCCTCGAAGACATGCTGGTCATCCTCGCCTACATCATCTGGGGCATGGTGCGACTGCGCTACGCCGGCGTGGACCTATCCGGCATCGTCACGACATCGGCCGTCATCACCGCGGTCATCGCCTTCTCCATGCAGGACACGCTCGGCAACATCCTCGGCGGGCTGGCGCTGGAGCTCGACAACTCCTTCGAAATCGGCGACTGGATCAAGGCGGACGACGTCATCGGCAAGGTGGTGGACATCCGCTGGCGCTCCACCTCGATCGAGACCCGCAACTGGGAAACGGTGGTCATCCCCAACAGCGTGCTGATGAAGACCAAGTTCAGCGTGCTCGGCAAGCGCGTGGGCCAGCCCGAACAATGGCGACGCTGGGTGTGGTTCAACGTGGACTACAGCGTCCCGCCGGTGCGGGTGACCAATATCGTTGAAAATGCCATCCAGGCCGCCGACATCCCGCTGGTCGCCAAACAGCCCGCGCCCAATTGCATCATGATGGATTTCGACAAGAGCTCGGCGCGCTACGCGGTGCGCTACTGGCTGACCGACCTCGCCAACGACGACCCCACGGATTCTGCCGTGCGCACCCATATCTACACCGCATTGGCGCGCGCCGGCATCAGGCTGCCGGTACCGGAGCAGAACGTGCACGTCATCAAGGAAGGCGAAAAACAGGACCAGGCGCGGCATACGCGCGAGACCAACCGGCGGATTGCCGCCCTGCGCAAAATCGACCTGTTCCGGCTATTCAGCGAGAGCGAACTGCATGCCGTGGCGGAAAGCCTGAAATTCGCACCCTTCGCCAAGGGCGACGCGATCACCACGCAAGGTGCGGTGGCGCACTGGCTCTACATCCTGACCGAAGGCGAAACCGACGTGGTGCTGGAAACACCCAACGGCAAACGCACCCTGAATTCCATCAAGGCGCCGAGCTTTTTCGGCGAAATGGGCATGATGACCGGCGCGCCGCGCAGCGCCACGGTGACAGCCAAAACCGACGTGGAATGCTACCGGCTGGACAAGAAGTCCTTCGAAAGCATTATCCATTCACGCCCCTCCATGGCGGAGGAAATCACCCAGGTGCTGGTAGCGCGCCAGGCCGAGCTGCATTCCGTGCAGGACGATCTCGCCGAAGCCCAGCGTTCCCAAGCGCAGCAACACTCGGAAATCCTGAGC
Organism: Sulfurimicrobium lacus; assembly: GCF_011764585.1. GTDB lineage: Bacteria > Pseudomonadota > Gammaproteobacteria > Burkholderiales > Sulfuricellaceae > Sulfurimicrobium > Sulfurimicrobium lacus. The sequence goes on along the minus strand of NZ_AP022853.1, from coordinate 1,945,079 downwards.
ATGGTTAAGCGTTTTTTCGGTCTGTGATAACAGATCGCAGAGGGCACGCAAGAAAAGTCAACAAGTCGGACTGCTCTGGCAATCAAAACTCCGGCGAAGCGCACATAACGTGGAAATAACCCGATGGCCGCTTGGCCGGTCGGATTGATTGCAGGGTTATGTTCTCAGAGCACATGTCTTGCCAGCAGCTCAGTTATCGCTGCGGCCCATCCAAAACAGAGAAACAAGAAAAAGTTAAATTTTGTTGTTGCATACCAGTCATCCCAGAACCGCCCTCTAAAAAGTGAGTAAAGGTCTGGCGTGAACAAAAACTTGATTGTGTCCCCCAGCGACTCAAACTTTTCACCCCAAAACATCTTTGCCAAGGACGCATAGATTGGGATGCTGAGTATCCCAACCAAGATCAAGACTTTTGGATGATCGAAAAATTCCATCGACTATACTAAGACATAACGGACGCCGGCGGCTTCATCGCGCAGCGTCCGTGTTGATGGATGGGTTGGGCCTCATCGCCTCTGTGCCCCCATCTGCGTCTTCATTAGCCTATCGACTTCATTGCAACCACTTTGATAAGGCACGATACGGTCAGCGGCATCGAAATCAAAAATAGAGCGCCATGGATCGACGTCTGTATAGGTGATTAGTTTGCCCATATTCATTGGATCGGCTCGGCTAGGACCGGCGCCAATGAGGGCTTGATCATCGGTGGTCTTCGGATCGCTGTCGCGATCAAAGAGCACAAAGCCCAGTGAACTCTCGCCCTTGTATGCTTCTGGCCTAGGACGTTGCACCCGATATATCGATGCCTTTTTCCCTGTTTCCGCAATCTTTGAAACAATCTTCATTGGTTTGCCGTTCGGAAAAACAATGTTTCCGTTTACATATGCTTGGCGCAATTTATTATTGGCGTCGTAGTCAGCGGATATGTTCCAGCGCCAAATGTAGTAATGGCATAAATCAATATCGTAGATGTACTTCTCGACACTAGAATAATCAGCCTTAACCTTTAGTGTTGCGCGCCCCTCTTCAACAAACACGCGCCTTACATTTGCGCGTGAAGTTCCAAGTGGAAATTTCGCCCGAATCAGCGATGACATTTCGTCGAGCGTTACGACTGACTCAAACGTGAATGTTGATTCAGCGCTGGCTACCGTAGTGCCACAGAAGATGAGCAAAAACGCGACACTGGCAATATACGATTTTTTCATAACCGCTCCGGCGTACGATGAAATTTTCATGAGGCTCAACGTGGAGCTAAGGGGCGCGCCGAAGGCGCGTCCCAGCGACCGGAGGGAGTGAACTTGGCCAGGGTTAGGGCCGCGAACGTTCACGTTTATTACCACTTGCTGGACTATCATTGGCCTGTAATTGATCGAGTTCGCTCAATAGTTTAATGCGATCCTGTTGTTCTTGGGAGGTCATTCGCTTTGGCTTTAAGACGCCAATACCTTTTGCATAAATCAAAAATGATATAAGCATAATCACAAGACCTATTGCAGTCACCAGTTGCATAACTTCAAAAGGAACGCCAAACAATTGGTTCAGCGCAAAACTTGAGACAGCTACGAATAGCGCAAACACAAGCAAGGCCAAGAAACGTTTCAAGTTGGAAGTCTCGTTACGCATAAGGCACAGCCCAAACGTAGAGCTAACCGGCGCTGCGCCGCTTTATTGCGCAGCGCCCAGCGACCGAAGGGAGCGAGGTTGGGCGCCATGTTAGGGAACTCGGCGGTGTAGCCAGATAAAAGCCGTTGCATTCAAGGGCACCCCTACTAAGAAAGTGAAAACCTCAGGCTCAAGCGGCCCAACAGCCATGATGCCGAGAAAGCGCGCATTAGCAACGAGCGAAAACACACAGACTGCCACCAGCAGCGGAGGCAGAAAAGATTGTTTGGAGGAGCAGACGGCAGGCAGTAGGCGCCACAGAAGCCAACCAAGAGGCAATGACACGGCCAGATAGACGGGCGCCCACTCTATAGCCAAGAGCACTTGCCAAAATAGCAGGGAGAGCGGTTCCCTTCGACTGGCCAATGGAGCCTACGAGACCGAACAGCGCCAGAACAGCTGGAGCCGCGAACAGACTAGCACACAGAGCAAAAGTGTCGATTCCGGAAGGCTGTTCCATTAAGTGCCCCAACGACGCTGTAGAAGAAGTATCATCCCCGCATCTTGCCTCAACTGGCCGGGTGCATCAATATCCATCCATCATGATTTGCCGGATGGACAGGATGGCGCGCTACAAACACATCGACACCAGCCCGCGATTCTCGCCATTGACCTGCAACGGCAACTGGAATTAAATCGTGTCTGACCCCATATATATACTTCATCGAAGTAGTCAGTTGGCGTGAACTTCCATTCCAATAGTACGATTGCGCTCATGGGTCGCTCCTTTGATAGCTAACGTGGGAATAACTGTACTACGCGGCTTTTCACGCAGAGCCCGTTGATTCCAAGGTTAGCGGACATTTCGGACGTTCCTCTCCTACCGGGGACACGATGTGGTTTCAATACGGATAGCCTCCGCAACCTCATCATGGAGCATGACGAGTCTTTCCGCGATCTTGGCACCCGTTGAGTTGCGAATATGACTAAGCGTGTGCTCCACCGACCCACGATAGACCTCTCCCTTGTAGTCCAACATCGGACCTCGCTTAGTGAGCTGCTTCATAACCCACCGGTAATGCTTCCGGAGTTTGGGAGGGAAATCCGCCTCAGTGAGTGGATGGAACTCCATGAATGCGTTGAGCAGTCGTGAACGAACATCGCCCGGCAGGACGGCAAGCAAACGGACCGCTCGACTAAGCTTCTCATCAGCGTAGAACCAGCGGCACATCATGCAAAAACCTCCAACGTCCGAGTTGAGCCTCGCAATTTCGTCCGCTCGAATGCGTTGGTGGATGGAGCCCTATTCATTTGTATCTGGTCGCCGAACGATGCGAGCGCCACCGTTCCTCAAAAATTCTGGCGCGGTCTCGGAGGCTATCAGGACACCACTGAAGCGCCCCATCACCAACGATACGGAGCGGAATCCGAGCGGCCTCAAGCACGCGGGCGATGGTAGCGGGGTCGCCACGTAACCGTATACGTCTTCGAGGTTCACGTAGAAGAGAAGGTCCATCTTCGCTCGTTCGCTAGGGCCATACTTGAAACACAGCTTCTTGACCTGTTCCTCGATCAGGACATAGATCTCGCCATAAGTAATGTCCTTTGGCGTAGCAGGCTCTAGAAGTTCACTTGGCGTAGTGGCAGCATTGGCCGTTTCGAGTGAAGCCTTGTATTCAGCGTGACGTCTACGGCCCGGGTCGAGAATTTCCTTTATCTCGAATTCTGCCTCCCGAAAACGTACGTCGGGCGGGTCGTCCTTAACGTGGATAAGCTCCGAATACTGGAACTCCAGGCCAAGGTTGGTTAAAAACTCCTTCGCAACCCAAAGCTCTCGCTCCCCTCGATTCCCTGAAGAAAAGAAACGAACGGACTCCTCGCGCGCCTTTCGAACCGCAGCCAGATATTCTTCATCGGTCATCTCGTCACCGGCCATGGATACCTTCTAACATAAAGTTAGACTCCAATAAATAACTTAACATTTTTATTGGGCTGGTTTATAAACACGGAATCAAGTCAAAACTTGATTATAAATCAACGCAATGCGTTTTTTTCGGGTATTCAGCCGCTTATTACCGCCACCCGGCATGACTACAGCTCGTTGCGCCACTCCTGGTCTTCCGAGTCGAACAAGCGGTCCGCGTCGTGCAGCCCCCAGGTTCCCGCCGGGTAAGTGTGGATGAATTCGCGCTCCTGCTCCCAGTATTTGAGAATCGGGTCGACCACGCGCCATGACCATTCCACTTCGTCGAAGCGGATGAACAGGGTCCGGTCGCCCTCGATCACGTCCAGCAGCAGCGCCTCGTAGGCGTCGAGCGGCGCTTCGTGCGCCTTGCGATAGGAGGCGTTCATCTGGATCACGCGCGTTTCCATCCCCAGGCCGGGCTGCTTGGCGTGGATTTCCATGTGCATGCTCTCCGAGGGCTGGATGGAAAGAATCACCCAGTTGGGCTCGATGGTCTCCACTGAAGTTTCGCGGAACAGTTGCTGCGGCGGGTGGCGGAAGCGGATGGCGATCATCGACATCTGCTTCGGCATGCGTTTGCCGGTGCGCAGGTAAAACGGCACGCCGCGCCAGCGCCAGTTGTCGATGTAGAACTTGGCGGCGACGAAAGTCTCGGTGGCAGAATTTTTCTCCACCCCCTCCTCCTGCTGGTAGCCCACCACCGGTTCGCCGTTGATGGTGCCGGCCGCGTACTGGGCACGGAAGGCGTGTGCATTGATCGCGCGCTTGGCGATCGGACGGATCGAGCGCAGCACCTTGACCTTCTCGTCGCGCAACGCATCCGCTTCCATCGCCGGAGGAGGCTCCATCGCCACCACCGTCAGCAGCTGCATGAGGTGGTTCTGCAGCATGTCGCGCAGCGCGCCGGCCTTGTCGTAATAGTCGGCGCGTTTCTCGATCCCCACCTCCTCGGCCACGGTGATCTGCACGTGGTCGATGAAATTGCGGTTCCACAGCGGTTCGATCAGGGTGTTGGCAAAGCGGAACACCAGCAGGTTCTGCACCGTTTCCTTGCCCAGGTAGTGGTCGATGCGGAACACCTGCTCCTCGTCGAAATGGCGGTGCAGCAGCTCGTTGAGCATGCGCGCGCTCTCGATATCCTCGCCGAAGGGCTTTTCCACCACCACGCGGTGCAGGCCGCGCGGCTTGTTGAGCCCGACCGCATCCAGGTTGTTGATGACGGCGCCGAATTCGGTGGGCTTGATGGCCAGGTAAAACACCACGTTGGAGCATACGCCGCACTTCGGCCGGCTTAACACCTCCAGCAAGCGCCGGTAGGCTTCGGGGTCATGCAGTTCGCCCTGGACATAGCAGAACCGGGCGGCAAAACGCTCGAAAACAGCGTCATCGAAGCGCTCGCCGAGCTTGCTCTGCAGGCTCAGCTTCATGTGCGCGAGCCATTCTTCCTGCCCCCACTCGCGCCGGGAAAAGGCGATGAAGCTCATGTTTTCCTGGATACGCTTCTTGACTTCGAGGTGATAGAGAGCCGGCAGCAGCTTGTTGGAAGATAGATTGCCGGTGGCGCCGAAAATCACGAAACTGCACGGCTGAAGCGCTTGGGCCGGCTTCATTTTTCGCCGTCCTTCACGGCGTGGCCGCCGAAACCCTTGCGCATCATGGCCAGCAGACGGGCCGGGTAATCGTTGGCGCCCTGGGTGGCGAAACGCATCATCAGCGCCAGCGACATCACCGGGGCGGGAACCCCCTGCTCGATTGCCTCGAAAGCTGTCCAGCGCCCTTCGCCCGAATCCGCCACAAAGGGCGCGATGGCATCGAGCGATTGGTCCTGTTGCAGGAATTCCGCGCTCAGGTCGAGCAGCCAGGAACGCACCACGCTGCCGTGGCGCCACATTTCGGCGATCGCGGCCAGGTCCAGGTCGAATTCCGCCTTGCCCTTCATCAGCCCGAAGCCTTCCGCGAAGGCCTGCATCATGCCGTACTCAATGCCGTTGTGAATCATTTTCACGAAGTGTCCGGAACCGGCCGGACCGCAATGCAGCCAGCCCTTGTCGGGCGCGGGAGCGAGAATTTTCAGGAAGGGTTCGAGTTGCTCAACGGCATTCTGCTCGCCGCCCACCATCATGGCGTAGCCGTTCTTCAGCCCCCAAACGCCGCCGGAAACCCCCACATCCACGAAGCGGATGCCCTGAGCCGCCAGTTCACCGGCGCGGCGCTGGCTATCCTTGTAAAACGCATTGGCGCCGTCCACCAGGACATCTCCCGCCTGCAGCATGGGAAGGAGCATGTCGATGGTCTGCTGGGTAGCCTCGCCCGCCGGGAGCATCAGCCAGACAATGCGCGGTGCGGCGCCCAGCTCCTCCATCAGTTGCGGCAATGTCTCCGCAGCCCGCAGACCGGTTTCCGCCGCCAGGTCGCGCGTCACCGCGCAATTGCGGTTGTGCGCGACCACCTCCGCCCCGCCCTGCCGCAAGCGCCGCGCCATGTTGCCACCCATGCGGCCCAGGCCGATCATGCCGATTTTTTTCATGCGTTTCCCTCAAAATGGACTTCAACATGCTGCGATTACAGGCGTCATTCACGCATCATTTCAGCCAGGCGCCGATTCTCCAGCACGAGATCGCGGGACACCAGGGCTTGCATGACGGCCGCGTTGAGCTGGTAAATGTTCCAGGACCTGCGCATGGCGTCCGCTTTGAGTTCGTAGTTCACCCACGAAATATGGAGAAAGCTGTCCACGTGCGCTTCATTGACGGCTTGCGACAGCGTATTCATGTCCGGACTGGCGCTGATCAGGATGCATGCTGCATCCGGATGGATTTTGCGCAATTCGCCGAGAAAAGTGATGCCGTCCATTTCCGGCAGCTTGTAGGCCACGATGGCCAGTTCATAGGGGGTTTTCGCGATGTGTTCCAGCGCTTCCAGCCCTGATCCGAAGCAATCCACCACATACTTGAAGTCGTGGTGCCCACCCGCCTCGCTCTGGCCAAAATCCCGCCGCATCGCGTTATACATGCCGCCATAAGCGGCTGGCTGAGTCAGCCCGTTGAAAACCAGCTTCAGCGCGGCCTCGTCGCCGTCCACCAGAATGATGCGGTGAACCCTATCCACCGTGCGACATTGCTGCTGGGCGTGGGTGTTGCGGTAGGCATCCGCCAGGCGGGTGTTTTCCAGGGTGATGCGACGGTAGTCCAGGGCCTGGACGATGGCGATTTTCAGTTCCGATTCGTCCCAGGGCTTGGCGATGAAGCGGTATATATGCGTTTCATTGATCGCGCCGAGCAGGCCGTCGATATCCACCTGGCCGCTCAATATCATGCGCGCCGCATCCGGCTGGATCTCGCCGAACTGCTTGAGAAACTGGGTGCCCTTGAGTTCCGGCATCTGGTAATCGGAAATCACCAGATCGAATTTAACCTCGCGGCCGCGCTGAAGTGCTGCGACAGGAGAAATGAAAGCTTCGATCTCGTATTTCCCATGCAACTCGCGTTGCAAGGCATTGAGCACATTCTGTTCGTCGTCGACCAGCAATATTCTGTACATAATCGTCACCTTCATATTTTGAGGGCATTACGCCAGTTTCACCGGGCGTCACACCGGAAATCTTACTCTCTTGCCATTTTTTTTCGACCTCGATCTCGCCGTAATGTTTCTGGATGGGGCGATTCGAGTTGAATTATGCACTCACCCGACAAGGCCACCCCTTTTGACCTTGAGCTTATTCGCCACTTCCAGCATCATTGCATTTATGAAGATCGAACTTACATCTCGCATGCGCCATGGCTTCGCTATGGCCCTGGTCATCCTGTGCGCCATCGGCATCAATGCCTCCATGGCTGCTGACAAAACCGCTCACGCTGCCCGCAAATTTCACAAGGTCGTGTTCCAGGTCAGCGACGACGACCCGCGCAAATGGAACCTGACACTGATCAACGCCAAAAACGTACAGGCGGAGCTGGGCAAAAACAACGTGGCAATCGAAATCGTGGCGTACGGACCCGCCATCGACATGCTCAGGATCGAGTCGCAAGTCGAGCCCCGGGTCGACGAGGCGATCAAGAGCGGGATCAAGGTCGTCGCCTGCGAGAACACCATGCACGGCCTGCAACTCACCCCGGCAGACATGCTGCCCCATATTCATTACACCCGCACCGGCGTGGTATACCTGATGGAGAAACAGGAACAGGGCTACTCCTACATCCGCCCCTGACCTCCTCCTCAGCAATAATTACAATCGGTAGAAACCGCAGGAATCATTCATGCAGCCCCCAAACTCCCTCAAGGTACTTTTCGTCACGCCGGAAGTCACGCCCCTGCTCAAGACCGGCGGTCTGGCCGATGTCAGCGCCGCGCTTCCCGCCGCCTTGCGCGAGCTGGGCGTGGATGTGCGCATCCTGCTGCCGGGTTACCCCAAGGTGATGGATGCCCTGCCCGACAAGCGCCTCGCCGTGAGCATGACGCATACCGGCTTCCACGGCGAGGTTCGATTGCTCGAAGCGGAGTTGCCGGGTAGCGGCGTGCCGCTGCTGATCATCGACTATCCGCAGTTCTACGAGCGCGACGGCGGCCCGTACATTGACCATAACGGCCACGACTGGGTGGACAACGCCCAGCGATTTGCCCTGCTTTCCAAGGTCGGGGCCATTCTGGGCAGTTCGGCCAGCCCCCTCGACTGGCGCCCGGATATCGTGCAATGCAACGACTGGCAAAGCGGCCTGACGCCGGCCTATCTGCATTTCAGCCCGCCTCCCAGCGCCGCCACCGTCATGACCATTCACAACATGGCGTTCCAGGGATGTTTCCCGCCGCTGCTCACCACCGCTTTGGGCCTGCCGCCATCCAGCTACGGCATTAACGGGGTGGAATACTACGGCCAGATTTCGTTTCTCAAGGCGGGGCTGTATTACGCCAACCACATCACCACGGTAAGCCCGACCTATGCCGAGGAAATCCAGGAGGAGCCGCTGGGCTTCGGCATGCAGGGCTTGCTGGCTCAGCGTTACCTGGACCTCACCGGCATCGTCAACGGGATCGACGGACACGAGTGGAACCCGGCCACGGACAAACTCCTCCCGCACAACTACAGCGTCGACGATCTGTCCGGCAAGGCCGCCAACAAGCGCGCGCTGCAACACAAACTGGGCCTGGAGGAAAATCCGGACATTCCCTTGCTGGGGGTCATCAGTCGCCTGACTTACCAGAAGGGCCTGGACCTCCTGCCCGCCATCGCGCCCGCCCTGCTTGAGCACCCGGTGCAGATTGTCATTCTGGGCAGCGGCGAAGCGGCGCTGGAGGAAGAATTCATCGCGCTCGCTCAGGCATATCCGGATCAGATCGCTGCAGTCATCGGTTTCAATGAAGGGTTATCGCATCTGATCGAAGCCGGCGCTGACATTTTTCTCATGCCTTCGCGCTTCGAGCCTTGCGGCCTGAACCAGATGTACAGCCAGTGTTACGGCACGCCACCAATCGTACACGCGACAGGAGGACTGGTGGACACAGTGGTGGATGCCACCCCGGAAAACATCGCCAACGGCACGGCCACCGGTTTCGTTTTCAGGCACACCACCGTGAATGGCCTGCAGGACTGCATCGAACGAGCGCTGGACGCGTATGGCGACAAGGACCGCTGGCACAAAATACAATACAATGGCATGAGCCGCGACTTCAGCTGGAACAGGAGCGCCGAGGAATACCTGGCGCTGTATGGGGCGGTCCTACAACGCGTTTAGTGCTAGGAGCAGACATCATGAAGCACGCTGGCCTGATCTGGAACGAATCTCAGCATGGCATTGGCATTACCTCTCTCGACGAGCAACACCGGCAGATCGTCGAACAGGTCAATCGAGTAATTTCAGCCATTGAGGATGGTGCCAGCAGCGAAGTCATGCATGAATTGATGGACGGTCTCGTTCTCCTCGCCCGTCAGCACTTCGGTTTCGAGGAGCGTCTCATGAGCGAATATGGCTTTCCCGGCCTGGAAGGCCATGCCCGGGAGCATCTCGGACTGCTTCAGAAACTCGACATGTTCAATGAAACGCTGTTCTTCTCCGATCCCCACAGATTGAAGCTGATTCTCGCCTTCGTCACCGATTGGGCGGAATTGCACCTCCTCAAGGGGGAAAAAGTCCTGGGAGAATACCTGGCTTCCAAAGGGCTCAGCTAAGGAACCCCTGATCAAGTCAAACGCGGATCGCGTTACATCGAAAACGGGCTTGAGCAAGGCGCGCGACGAAGGTCGTAGCCGAGCCTACGACGCCGAGGAGCGCAACGCGGCGCAAGTCCGTTTTCGATGTAACCCGGAGGGACGTGGTTTTGCGGGCGCCATGCGGCGTCGCGAGGCGCTGGTGCAGAGTGACTGCACGGCGCACCTCACTTCTTGCATGGCACCCGCAAAACCACGTCGCGACCGCGTTTGACTTGATCAGGGGCTCCCAGCATTACAGCCATTGCATCAGTCCCATTTCCAGCGGGTGCGTCAGCAGTTCGTGGGACGGGTAAGCGCGGATTTTGTAATCCAGTCTGCCGCACAGATCGGGCGACAATTCGAGCGAGAAGAAATGCTCGCCCGTTTCCGCGTTCATGTTCTGGAAACTGAAGGTGAAGTGCAGGTAATCCGACATGTCCTGCTTGTTGGGCCGGCGCAGCAGCAATTCCACCAGCACATCGTCCGCTTCCAGCCCCTTCATCTTGAGTGCCACGTCGAATCTCACCGCATCGCCGAAGTGGATGCGTTTGGACGCGTTGTACAAGAGGCGCAGGGAGACGTCCGGCCAAGCGCTGCGAATTCTATTTTTCCATGCAGACAAAAGCTTCGCGCCGGCGAAATTTTCTTGCTCATAGCGTCGCCCCTGATGGCTGGCGGGCACATAGAATTTGCTGACATATTCGCCCACCATGCGGGCTGAATTGAAACGCGGCAGGATAGTGGCCATGGAACGCTTGGACATCTTCACCCAGTCGGGCGAATAGCCCATTTTGCCACGCTCGTAGTAGGCGGGCAGCACACGGTCCTGGAGTATTTCGTACAAGGTCTGAGACTCCTCCTTGTTGCGGCGATAATCCTCCATGTAGGTCGGCGCAGGTTTGATCGCCCAGCCGTTGGTACCATCGTAACCTTCGCCCCACCAGCCATCCAGGACGGACAGATTGATGGCGCCGTTCATGCCTGCCTTCATGCCGGATGTGCCGCTCGCCTCCAGCGGGTAAACCGGGTTATTGAGCCATACATCCACGCCCGACACCAAGCGCCGCGCCAGGCCGAGATCATAGCCTTCCACCATCAACACCTTGCCCTCGAACTCGGGCATGTGGGAAATGCTGGTGATCTGGCGGATCAGGTCCTGTCCGGGCTGGTCGGCCGGGTGGGCCTTGCCGGCAAAGAGGAAGACCACCGGACGATTGGTATCGGAGATGATTTCCTTGAGCCAGGTGAGGTTCTCGAACAACAGCGCGGCGCGCTTGTAAGTGGCAAAACGGCGCGCGAAACCGATGGTAAGCACATTGGGGTCGAAACTGTCGACGTGCTTCAGTACCCGGTCCAGGTGGGATTCGCTGCCGTGCTGGCGGAAGTGCTGGGCGCTCTTGCGGAAGCGGACCAATTGCAGCATCTGCGCCTTGAGCGACTGGCGCACGCTCCAGAACAGCTGATCCGGAATCTCGTCGATGCGGCTCCAGAATCCCGGGTCCGACAGGCGGTGGCGCCACTCATAACCGAATACGTTATCGAACAGGTCGGCCCATTCCTGTGCCAGGAAGGTCGCCACATGCACACCATTGGTGACATGCGACATGGGGTTCTCTTCCGGCAGCACATCCGGCCACAGCGTCGAACAGATATGCGAGGAAACCTTGCCGTGAATCCGGCTCACCCCGTTCTGGTGGCGCGAACCGCGAATCGCCAGCGCCGTCATGTTGAATTCCGGGCTTTCCGGCGTCAGGCCCAGATTCATGAGATCGGCCGTGCTGATTTTCAAATCGAGGCAGAAACTCTGGAAATAGTCCGTGATCATCTTCTCGGTAAAGTGATCGTGCCCCGCCGGCACCGGGGTATGGGTGGTAAACACGGTATTGGCGGCCACGGCTTCAAGCGCGCTGGCAAAATCCAGGCCCTGCCTGGTTACCAGTTGGCGCACCCGTTCCAGAATGAGGAAAGCCGCATGGCCTTCGTTGATGTGCCACACCGACGGCTTCAGGCCCAGTTCCTGCAACGCTCTTACGCCGCCTACACCCAGAATGATTTCCTGCATCAAGCGCATGGTCCGGTCGCCGCCATAAAGCTGGTGCGCAATATCGCGGTCTTCGGGGGCATTTACTTCCAGGTCGGTATCGAGCAGGTACAGGCGCACGTGCCCCGCGATGGCCTGCCAGACTTTTACCGTCACCTGCCTTCCCGGCAGTTCCACGGTGATGTGCACCTCGCTGCCGTCGTCGCGCAGCGCCGGCGCAACCGGCAAATCGGCGAAGTCCGAGTCGGTATGAGTCGCGATCTGGTTCCCGTCGTTGTCTATGGTCTGGGTGAAGTAACCCTGACGGTACAGCAGGCCGACCGCCACGAAGGGCACGTACATGTCGCTGGCCGCCTTGCAGTGGTCGCCGGCAAGAATACCCAGCCCGCCGGAATAGATGGGGAAGCTCTCGTGAAAACCGAATTCGGCGCAGAAATAAGCCACCAGGTCGACTTCCTTGAGATGTGCCTCACCGTTATGGTGCACCATCTCGTGGTGGTAGGTGTCGAATGCCGACAGAACGCGGTTGTAGGTAGCCAGGAACACCTGGTCTTCGACCGCGTCCAGCAGGCGCTTTTCGTCGACGCGGCGCAGGAAAACCTTCGGGTTGTGCGCCACCGCATCCCACAGCCCGGGATGCAGGCGCGCGAACAGGGTGCGGGTCGGCTTGTCCCAACTGTACCAGAGGTTGTTGGCAAGCTCTTCCAGGCGAATCAGCTTGCGCGGGATCTTGGGATTGACTTCGAGAGTGAACGTCGTGCCTTGTTTCATGTTTATCCTTCAGTCGTGACAACCGGTACCGGGCATGCAAATCCCATGCCCGCAATCAAACCTTGATGAAGTGCTCGCGGTAATACTTGAGTTCGTTGATGGATTCATAAATATCCGCCAGCGCTTCGTGCTTGTTTTCCTTCTTGAAGCCGTCATACAGCGACGGCTGCCAGCGCCGCGCCAGTTCCTTGATGGTACTCACATCCAGGTTGCGGTAGTGGAAGTAGGCTTCCAGCTTGGGCATGTACTTGGCCATGAAACGCCGGTCCTGGCAGATGGAGTTGCCGCACATGGGCGATTTCCCCGCACCGACGTGCTGCTGGAGAAAATCGATCATCAGCGCTTCCACCTCGGCATCGCCCAGCCGGGATGCCTTGACCTTGTCGATCAGGCCGGATTTGCCGTGCGTGCCCTTGTTCCAGTTGTCCATGCCGTTCAGCACTGCGTCGGACTGGTGCACCACCAGCACCGGCGCTTCCGCCACAGTATTCAACTGAGCATCGGTCACCACTAGGGCGACCTCGAGAATGCGGTCGTTTTCCGGGCTGAGGCCGCTCATCTCCATGTCCAGCCAGATAAGGTGGTTGCTGTTTTCTTGTGCCATACTCTTGTCCCGCGCGAATTAATCCGCATATTGTTGCATGACCCCGTTTATGCGTCACCTTGTCCATTGAGCCTTCATGCCCGTTTTTACCCTGATTTTCATTGCCGCACTGCTCCTTACCACCGCAACCCGTTTATGGTTGGCACAACGCCATTTGCGCCATGTTCGCTCGCATCGCGACACCGTGCCGCCGGATTTTGCCGAACATATCGGGCTTGAGTCGCACCAGAAAGCGGCGGACTACTCCTGCGCCAAGACCCGCCTCGGCGTTGCGCACATCATCGTGGACGCAGCACTGCTGCTTGTTTTCACCCTCGGCGGCGGCATCCAGGCACTCGCCGATTTCTGGCAGGGATTGCTGGGCGCCGGCCTGTGGCGCGGCGTGGCGCTGATCGCCAGCGTCCTGGTGATTTCCAGCTTGCTGGAACTCCCGCTCAGCCTGTACCGCACGTTCGTCATTGACGCACGCTTCAATTTCAACAAGATGACGATCGGCCTGTTTCTCGCCGATCTGCTCAAGCAGACGCTGATCGGCGCCGCACTCGGCATCCCCCTGCTGCTCGGCATGCTATGGCTGATGGAACAAATGGGCACGCACTGGTGGCTCTATGTCTGGTTCGCCTGGATGAGCTTCAATCTGCTGATCCTGTTGCTTTACCCCACGGTAATCGCGCCCATTTTCAACAAGTTCACGCCGCTGCAGGACCAGGCCCTGGCCACGCGCATCGAAACCCTGCTGCAAAAATGCGGCTTCAAATCCCAGGGCCTGTTCGTCATGGACGGCTCGCGGCGCACCAGCCACGGCAACGCCTATTTCAGCGGGCTGGGCGCGTCCAAGCGCATCGTGTTCTTCGACACCCTGCTGTCGCGGCTCAACCACGACGAAATCGAGGCGGTGCTGGCGCATGAGCTCGGCCATTTCAAGCGCCGCCACGTGGTCAAGCGCATTGCGGCGATGTTCGTCCTCAGTCTGGCGGGCCTGTGGCTGCTGGGCTGGCTGATGCCGCAGCCGTGGTTCTACCAGGGGCTCGGCGTCGCCACGCGGAGCACCGATACCGCCCTGCTGCTGTTCCTGCTGATCAGCCCGGTGTTCACCTTCCTGTTCCACCCGCTGTCGAGCCTATTGTCGCGCAAGCATGAATTCGAGGCCGACCGCTATGCGGCAGAAAACGCCAGCGCAAAGCAACTGATTCACGCGCTTGTAAAACTGTACAACGATAATGCCGCAACGCTCACGCCCGACCCGCTGCACTCATTATTTTACGATTCGCACCCGGCTGCGGGCCAAAGGGTGGCGCATTTGCGGGCGTTGATGACACACATTTAACAAATCTGCTGCCACGTATTCCGAGTTATTTGATAAAGTAAGTACCATTGTTTTTTCTCGCATGGAGAACCTCATGAAAATTTTTCTTGTCATCCTGGGCCTGGCCCTGTTTGGCGCTGCGCCGGCTTTTGCCGATATGGACAAGGGCGATGTCAAAATCGGCAAGTCGCTGCACGACAAATCGTGCATCGCCTGCCATGCCTCGAAATACGGCGAAGACGGCAGCAAGATGTACACCCGCGCAGACCATAAGGTCACCAACAGACAACAACTGGTCGCTCGCGTGAAAGCCTGCAACCACAACGTCGGCACCGGCTGGTTTCCGGAAGAAGAAGCCCATGTCGAGGCTTACCTCAATGCCACTTACTACCATTTGAAGTAATGGTGGCGGACATTTCCGGGAAAACCGACATTTGCCGCTTGAAAAACGCCCGCACACCGGGCGTTTTTTGTTTTTACCGGCACCCAGGGATCCGGCAATAGCATGAACACCAGCCTCGAAGGTCAAATCATTGCCGCTTACGGCCGACAGTTCACGGTGGAACTGCCGGACGGAAAACACGTCACCTGCGTCACGCGAGGCAAGAAAAGCGGGGCGGCCTGCGGTGACCGGGTACGCATCGCCCTCACGTCACCCGACCAGGGCGTTATCGAAGCCATACAGCCGCGCCAGTCCCTGCTCTACCGCTCCGATGCCTTCCGGGAAAAAATCATTGCCGCCAATGTCACGCAGATCATCATCGTGCTGGCAGCCGTGCCGAGCTTCTACGAAGACCTGGTGAATCGCTGCCTGGTGGCCGCGGAAGCAGCCAAGATCAAGGCGCTGATCGTGCTCAACAAAGCCGATCTGGTCGCCGAGACGGCGCGCGCCATGGAAACGCTGCAACCCTACCGGAATCTTGGCTACCCCCTGCTGACACTCTGCGCCCACAGCGACATCGCGCCATTGCGGCCTTTCCTGGAAGGCGAAACCAGCGTGCTGGTGGGACAATCCGGCATGGGAAAATCGAGCATCATCAATGCACTGTTCCCCGGCATTAATCTTGAAACACGGGAAATATCCAAAACGCTGGATTCCGGCAAACACACCACCACTTTTGCCAAGATCTACCACCTAGACCCCGACAGCCACATCATCGATTCCCCCGGCCTGCAGGAATTTGGCCTGCATCATCTCAAGCCTGAAGAGATCGACCACGCCTTCATCGAGTTCCGCCCCTACCTCGGTCAATGCAAATTCAACAACTGCCATCACCGCTCTGAACCGGGCTGCGCCGTACTCGCGGCCGTGGAAGCAGGCAGCATCCACCGACGGCGCCTGGCGGCGTTCCACAAGCTGGTTAACGCCTGACCCACCACTTCCTCAACTCCTCCAGCGCCAGCATGGCCAGGGCCATGGGGATCAGCAACAACCACACTTCCCCCGCAATCGGCAACGTGCCGAACAGCGCATTGCCCCACGGGGTATAGTCGATCAGCAGGATCAGGGTAATTTCCGCTGCCACGCCGGCGAGAATCAGTCGGTTGTCGAAGAATCTGCCGGAAAATATAGAATCGCGGTCGCTGCGGCAGACGAATACGTTGACGACCTGCATCACGATGATAGCGCTCAAAGTGGCGGTGGTCGCCTGGAGATAAAGCGCCTCATGATGCGGCAATTTAATGCCGTACTGCCATCCGCCACCATGCAGCACCCAGAAAAAGGCGGCCAGCGCCGCCGCCGCTTCCAAAATGCCGAGAAACAGGTAGGCACGCAATAACAAGGCACGGTTGAGCAAGCGTTCTCCCCGCGCCCGGGGCGGTTTCTGCATGATTCCGGCGTGAGGTTTCTCCGTTCCCAGGCCAAGGGCTGGCAGCATGTCGGTACCCAGATCCACCGCCAGAATCTGAATAACGGTCAGCGGCAAGGGTATCTTGAACAGTACAAAGGCCAGATAGGGCACGACTTCCGGAATATTGGACGTAAGAATATAGGTCAGGAATTTGCGGATATTGTCGAATACCGCACGCCCCTCCTCGATCGCCGCCACGATGCTGGCGAAATTGTCGTCGAGCAGGACCATATCCGCCGCCTCTTTCGCCACATCGGTGCCGGCAATGCCCATGGCGATGCCGATATCCGCCTTTTTCAGCGCCGGCGCATCGTTCACGCCATCCCCGGTCACTGCCACGATATGGCCCTTCTTCTGCAGCGCGAGGACGATGCGCATTTTCTGGTCGGCCTTGAGCCGCGCGAAAATAATCTCCGGCGCATCGAGCTTGAGCTGCAGCTGGGCTGAGGAAAGGTGCTGCATGTCATCACCCGTCACCACCAGCGGTGCAGTACACAGCCCGATTTCGCGCGCGATGGCCACGGCGGTATGGGGATGGTCACCGGTGACGATAATCACCTTGATGCCCGCGGCGTGGCACTTGCGTACGGCTTCAGCCACCTCCGCACGCGGCGGATCCTCCAGCCCCACCAGGCCGCTCAGCGTAAGGCCGCTTTCCAGTTGCTCGTGGGCCTCGCCCTGCGTCACCTTGCGGGACGCGAAGGCCAGCACCCGCAACCCCTGCTCGGCCAGCTCCTGTTCGGCGCGCGACAGGGCTTCCCGCGCCTCCGTGCCAAGCGCCACGCTGCCGCTCTCGGTTTCGATATGGGTGCAGAGCGGCATGACCGTCTGTAGCGCACCCTTGGTATAAAGCACCTGCTCGCTGGCCGTCCGGTACAGCGTGGACATACGCTTGCGGTCGGCGTCGAAGGGCACTTCGTCCAGAACCGGCAGATCAGGCCACACGCCGTTGACTTGCTCGGACATCTGCACCAGCGCCACTTCCATCGGATCGCCCAGCCAGGTGCCGTCGTCCTTGCGATTCAGCATGTGACAATAGCGTGCCGCGGCGAGAAGCTCCCGGTGCGGCTCCGGGTGTTCAAGCAAGCTCTGGGGAGTCTTGTAAGTCCCGTCGATGAAAAGCTTTTTTACTTTCATCTGGTTGAGCGTCAGCGTGCCGGTTTTGTCGGTACAGATGACCGTTGCCGAGCCCAGTGTCTCAACCGACGGCAAATGGCGTACCAGTGCGTTGCGCCTCGCCATGCGCTGGGTCGCCATGGCCAGCGAGAGGGTCACGGTGGGTAACAGACCTTCCGGCACGTTGGCGACGATAATCCCGATGGCAAAAATAAAATTTTCCCAAAAGGACAGGCCCATCGCCTGGCCAATAAAGAAAAAAACCACCCCCAGCCCGATCGACAGGCCCGCCACCAGGTGGGAAAGGTGGACGATTTCGCGTTGTAAGGGCGAAAAACGCTCCTTGGGTGCTTGGGTAAGGTGAGCAATTTTGCCGAATTCGGTATTCATGCCAGTGGTGAACACCACCGCCTTGCCTTCTCCGGCCACCACAGAGGTACCTGCCAGCAGCATGTTTTTGCTGTGCAGCAACTCTTCCACGTTGCTGGGACCGGCATCGCACGCTTTGGGAAGGGACTCTCCAGTGACTGTGGCGGTATTGACGCGCAGGCCATAGGCCTCGACCACGCGACAATCGGCGGGCACGTTGTCGCCTTCCTGCAACAGGACCAGATCACCCGGCACCAAGCGCGCCGCTTCGACCTGCTCCACTCCTCCGCCCCGCGTCACCTTGACCTGGCTCGGCAGCAGCTTGAGTAGCGCCGACAAGGCGCGTTCGGCGCGGTATTCCTGCCAGAATGAAAAAAGCCCGTTGATCAGGATGACGCCGAGGATGGCATAGCCCATCATGGCCATCCCCTGACCCGGTGCACGCCATTCGGCGACAAAAGCCAGTGCTGCGGCGAACCACAGGATCAGGGCAAAGAAGTGGATAAAACCTTTGAGAAACTTGAGCCAGAGTGGCTCAAGCGGCAGGGATTCAACCTGGTTGGGACCGAACTCGATCAAACGGCGCGCGGCCTCCGCCACGGCGAGTCCGTCCGGCCCGCTATGCAGGCTGGCGAAGGCATCTTCCGCGGTCAAGTGATGGATTTTCATCGCCGCCGGTTCGCCGGGAATATGCCGTTAACCCGGCATCCCGGAAATTTAGGGTTTTTTGCCGTTTATGCGGATGGTCACGAACATCGAACGGTCGCCGCGCAAAATACGCAAGGCAACGACACGCCCTGAAGCAAACTGTTTCAACAGGTCCACAAATTGCTGCAAACTCTTCACGTCCTGGTTGTTCACCGCCAAAATGATATCGCCGCTGATCACGCCCGCCATTGCCGCGGCGCCTTCAGCGCTCTCCACCAGCAGGCCGTTGCCGATTTGCAGTTCTTTCTTCTGCGCATCGTTGAGTTCGCTCAGGCTTAGCCCGAGCTTGCCGGGCGTTTTCCCGAGTTTTCCGGAACGACTCACGCTTTTCTCACCCGGCAACTCGCCCACGATCAGCGCGACATCCTTGCTTGCCCCTTTGCGCCAGACCTGCAGCAGCACGCGTTTTCCCGGTTTGACCGCTGCGACGAGCCTGGGAAGTTCGCCGGAATTCTCGACGACCTTGCCATCCAGCTTGAGCACCACGTCGCTCGCCGCGAGCCCTGCCTTGTCCGCCGGACCGCCTTTTTCCACGCTGACTATCAGCGCACCCATAGGCCGGCTCATCCCGAACGATTCCGCCAGTTCCCTGGTCACTTCCTGGATCGCCACACCCAGCCATCCGCGGTTGACCTTGCCGCTGGCGCGCAACTGGTCGCTGATGTCCATCGCCACGTCGATGGGGATGGCAAAGGACACGCCCATGTATCCACCGGTACGACTCAGTATTTGGGAGTTGATGCCGACCACCTCGCCTTTCATGTTGAATAGCGGGCCACCTGAATTACCGGGGTTGATCGCCACATCGGTCTGGATGAAAGGCACATAATTTTCCTGCGGCAGCGAGCGGCCCTTGGCGCTGACGATTCCGGCCGTGATGCTGTTGTCGAAGCCGAAAGGCGAACCGATTGCAGCAACCCATTCGCCCACCTTGAGCTGTTCCGGCTTGCCGATCGTTACCACGGGCAAGTTGTTCGCCTCGATCTTGATCAAGGCCACGTCGGTTCTCAGGTCGCTGCCGATGACCTTGGCGGTGAACTCGCGCTTGTCGGTAAGGCGCACTGTCACTTCATCCGCCGCATCCACCACATGGGCATTGGTCAGGATGTAACCGTCCTGACTGATGATGAAGCCCGAGCCCAGGGAGCGCGTCTGCAATTCGCGCTGCCCATGCGGCCCTCTGCCTGGCTGCATGAAGCGCCGGAAGAAATCGAACATCGGGTCGTCTTCGGACAGATTCGGCATCTGGTGAAAAATATTCGCATTGCGCATGGTCTGCGTGGTACTGACATTCACCACCGCAGTGCCGCATTTTGCTGCCAGTTCGGTAAAGTCCGGCAAATCCCTGGCGTAGGAAGTCGCAGTCAGGGAAACAAAAAGTGCAAACAAGGCGAATAAGCGATTCATCGTTCACGACCTCCTGCAAATTTGACCACGTTTTGAGGAAAAACCCGCCGCAGGATGACAGGCTGGAACTGCCTGTTCTCTCCCGCACTGGCGCTGATCCATTTCAAGGCTACAAAACCCAGAACCAGCCCGACGAGCACGCCGCCAATGGCGTAGGCATCCTTTAAATGCGCCGGCGCCAGCCACCCTCCCAATATGGCGCCCGCCATCAGGAATGCCAGGGGAACCAGGTACACCAGCACAGAACTCTTGAGCAGGGCCGCTTCTTCCATGCCGATCACCACGCGCTCTCCCAGCGCAGCGCCAATCGGGTTGAGTACCTTGAAAGAGGAAGATTTGCTGCCCAGAAGCTGGCTCAGGGTGGACGTGCCGCAGCCTTCCTTGCTGCTGCAGCTGCCACAGGCCGGGACGCGTGAAGTTTCCACAAACACGCCCTCCTGCCCGATTTTCACGATCACGCCTTCTGCTTCCAACATGTGAAACCCCGCCGCTTTATTGCCCTGGTCTATTTTGCGACAAATGACACCGAATTGCCGATTTGCGTCACGGTGGCGGCCGGCACTTCGCCCAGTACCGTTACCTGATATTCGCCTACGGCCTTGGTATAAACGTTGATGGCGCCCTGGCTGGAAAGTCCGGATACTGGTTTCAGTATGCCGGCGAGCGGCTCGATGAACACGGATACCGCTGCCAGTTGATCGGAAAAAACCAGATGATTGGTGGGGAATTTCTTGCCGGGAAAGGAACGTTTCAAGGCCATGATTTTCTTGAACCCCGCAGGCGGCGATTTGATCAGCCAGCCGGGGTCGACCTCTGTTTGCGTGTTTTGTATGCTTACCTGTGGCTTTGCCGCATATTTCGATTTCAGCTGTTCAGGATCGATAGTGCCGCCGATGCTGGCCTGGGTGAAGAAAAACTGGTCCACGACTTCGTTTTTCTCATTCAGGGTGCTGGCCTTGAGCAACAGCCCGCTGGCGCTGTCGGCGCACAGGCGGTGTCCGTAACGGTAAACATCGCGCGGTTCCAGCATGACGTTCTGACAATCGTATCCGGCCACGCGCTCCACGCTGCCCAGTTTGATCGTGTAGTTTTCAGCGATGCCCGCCAGCTGTACGGGCAAAAGGGCCGGAAAACTCTTGTGCGACTTGCGCTTTTCCACGACCACAGCCTTACTTTCCGGCATGTAGCAGATTACTTCATCGTTGTTGCGCACGATCTCGCGCGGCGGACCATCCAGCACTTCGAGCTTTTCATGCTCGCCGCTCGCATCCGAAACATGCAAGATGCGGGAAGTTTCCATGTAACCGTCGTGACGATAGACGAAAGTGCCGCTGTAATTGATAAGGTGAGCAGCAGACGCCATCTTCTGCAGCCAGGCCGTACCGTCTCCGCCGGCCTTCTCCGCCAGGGCTACCCCTGGCAAAAATATCAGCATCAGCAATACATGACGCAACTTTCTCATCGGGCGGCGACCTCACGGGTTTCGGAAACCGTGCGGATATAAGGGGCTACACCCTCCATGGCTACGCTGGGCGAGTATTCCTGATGCGCGAGCAGGTAAGGATTGACATCGGCGCTCGCAAGTTCGACCTGCTGCGCTTTCGCCATGGCCAGGTCTGCGGGTGGAGCATGCACAGCACCCGTCTGCAAAACCGCCCACACCACCAACCCCACCGCCGTCACGGAAGCAGCGGCGGACAAGGCTATGGTGCGTGTGTTGTGCCTGGACGTGCGATGCGGCGCGAGCACGGTCGGCTCACCAGCCAGACGCTCACTGAAGCGCCCCATAAAATCGTCGGAAACTACTGAAGTGTCGCGTAAAACATCGCCGATCAGATGGTAGGCCTGCCACTCACGTTGCGCTTCGGAATCCTGCAATGCGGCGAAGAAACGCTGCGCTTCCGCATCGTCCAACTCGCCATCCATCAGCTGTGAAATTTTCTCGTTAGTCCTTACCATCTCTTGTCTCCTTGCGTGTCCAGCAGTGGTCGCAGCTTTTCCGAAATCGCATCGCGTGCACGAAAAATACGCGATCGCACCGTACCAATTGGGCAATTCATGACCTGTGCAATATCTTCGTAACTCAAACCCTCGATCTCGCGCAGGGTAATCGCGGTTCTTAACTCTTCTGGCAATGCGTCCACCGCGGAGTTCACAGTTTCAGCAATTTGTTTACTCATCATTGCATTCTCGGGCGTATTGATATCGCGCAACTCGTCGCCGCCCTCGAAGCCTTCGGCTTCTTCATTGTCGTACACAGTCACGGTCGGCGCGCGCCGCCCTTGCGCCACCAGGTAATTCTTGGCGGTATTGATGCCGATGCGATACAGCCATGTATAGAACGCACTCTCGCCCCGGAACGAAGGCAAGGCGCGGTAAGCCTTGATAAAGGCCTCCTGCGACACATCCTCGACCTCCGCGGCGTCGCGAATAAAGCGCGACAACAGCCGCGCCAGCTTGCGCTGATACTTGGCCACCAGCAACTCGAAGGCGTGCTTGTCACCGCGTTGCGCACGCTCGACCAGTTGCTGGTCAATTTCCCGGTCACCCATATGGGTTTCGCTCCCTGATGCTATTTATTTTTAGTATAGCGCTTTCGCTGCATTATGCCGGATAGACACAATCCATCAAACGCCTCAACCAAAGACAGCAGTTATATGTAATTAGTTCACGCAACCTTGGGTGGGATTGCGCGTAGGCAATAGGCTGCATGGTATGATTTTCCCGCTTTCATTTTGTACAGGACCGGGTGTGAAACAATTCGACGTGGTTATTATCGGCAGCGGACTAGCTGGCATGACGCTCGCCCTGCAACTGGCCGCGCACAAGAAAATCGGCCTGATCACCAAAAAGGCCCTGCTCGATGGCGCCAGCAACTGGGCGCAGGGCGGGATCGCCGCCGTGCTGGGTGATGATGACTCAATCCAGTCGCATGTGCAGGACACCCTGGTCGCCGGAGCCGGATTGTGCAGCGAAAGCATGACGCGTTTCGTCGTGGAGCACGGCAAACCGGCGATCGAATGGCTGCTCGAGCAAGGCGTACAGTTCAGCCATGACGAACTGCATGCCGAGGAACTCCACCTCACGCGCGAAGGCGGCCATAGCCACCGCCGCATCGTGCACGCCGCCGACGCCACCGGCGCTGCGGTGCAGCTGACCCTGTCGGCACAGATCAAGACGCACCCCAACATCACCCTGCTGGAAGAGCACATCGCCATCGACCTCATCACCGGGAAAAAGCTGGGCCTCAAGGAACCGGCGCTGGCCAATCGCTGCTTCGGGCTGTACGCCCTCGACAACAGCTCCGGGAAAGTGGTCACCCTTTCCGCCCAGCATGTCGCGCTGGCTACGGGCGGCGCGGGCAAGGTTTATCTCTACACCACCAACCCCGACGTCGCGGCCGGGGACGGCGTGGCCATGGGCTGGCGCGCCGGTTGCCGGGTGGCCAACATGGAATTCATCCAGTTTCATCCCACCTGCCTGTACCACCCCCACGCCAAGTCCTTCCTTATCACCGAAGCGGTGCGCGGCGAAGGCGGCTTGCTCAAGCTGCCCGACGGCACGCGCTTCATGCCCGCTCACGATAGCCGCGCCGAACTGGCGCCGCGCGACGTGGTCGCCAGGGCCATCGACTTCGAAATGAAAAAGCGCGGCCTGGATTGCGTCTATCTCGACATTTCGCACAAGCCGGAAGCCTTTCTCAAGGAGCACTTTCCCAATATTTATGCGCGCTGCCTGGAGCTGGGCATCGACATCACGAAGGACCCCATCCCCGTGGTTCCCGCCGCGCATTACACCTGCGGCGGCATCATGACCGATCAGCGCGGCCGCACCGACATCCACAATCTTTACGCCATAGGCGAAGTCGCCCATACCGGGCTGCATGGCGCCAACCGGCTGGCAAGCAATTCGCTGCTGGAATGCATCGTGTTCGCCCAGGCTGCCGCACGGGATATCCTGCAGCAGCCGGACGGCCCGCTGCAGCCCCTGGCGGAATGGGACGAAAGCCGCGTCACCGACGCCGACGAGGAAATCATCATTTCCCACAACTGGGACGAATTGCGCCGTTTCATGTGGGATTACGTCGGCATCGTGCGCACCAGCAAGCGCCTGCAGCGCGCCCTGAAACGCATCAAGCTGCTGCAGGAAGAGATCGACGAGTATTACAGCAATTTCCGCGTCAGCAACGACCTGATCGAGCTGCGCAACCTGGTGCAGACCGCCGAACTGATCGTGCATAGCGCCATGCTGCGGCACGAAAGCCGCGGCCTGCACTTCAGCCGCGATTACCCGGAACAGCTGCCCGCTGCGGAAAACACCGTGCTGGTGCCGGACTAGGGCGTTACTCGACGCTGTAAGGCAACGACAGCAGCTTCAGCACCGGCCCATCCGGGGTTTTCCAGTGTACGGCTCCGGATTCCAGGCTGGCGTTAAGTATCACGGCCAGCATATCAAACCCGCCCTCAGGCGCAGGCTGTGTATTCACAACCATGCCGCCGGATTGCTCAGATGGTCCTTGGCCAAACAAGACATCACCAGGCTGAGGCGAGACATCGGACTGAAGGTGCGCGCGGTACATGCGACGCTTCACCTTGCCCAGGTACTGCGAACGCGCCACGATTTCCTGGCCGGGATAACACCCCTTGGTGAAGCTCACGCCACCGATCAGCTCCAGGTTGGCCATTTGCGGCACGAACTGTTCCTGAGTGCCGGCCGTGACGGTGGGAATGCCGGCCTGGATATCGAGCCATTCCCAGCGCCCGCTACCTGCCGGCGTGCAATGCTTGCTCAACGCCTGCCACGCGCCGGGTGCATCCTCTGTAGGCAGCACCAGCTCGAAACGCTGGCCCGACAGACGAATCACGTTCGCCGGACCTACTTGGGCCACTGTGTAGTCTTCTTCCGGCACTGCGCCGCCCAACTCGGCCACAGCTGCGGCAGCCCCCGGGCCGGCGATGCCGAGACGCACCGTTACCGCACTGGCATCGCTCACCTTGACCTTGGAGCGCAGCACGTACATGCTCAGGCGCTTTTGAATCGCCTCGCGCAATGAAGCGGGGAGCTGCATCTGGAAGCCATCGGCGTTGCGCCACAGCAGGAACGTCGCCAGCATGCGCCCCTTGGGCGTGCAATAACTGCCGAACTGGGCATGGTTTTGCAGCGCCTGGCGCACGTCGCAGCTCAACTGCCCCTGCAGGAATGTCTCGCTGTCATCGCCGGAGAACTGGATCACGCTAAAATGAGAAAGGTCGGTGAGAATAGTGCCGCTGCTGGCTGCCGCGATTTCCTGCTGCGGGTTACCGAAATGAACAAGCTGCCCGTTGTCGAAATGCGCACCGGCAACGCGCAAGAAATCCTGCCAGGTTAAATTCATGTTATTTATTTCCGAGAAATTTAGTCGTGATTGATTAGCGGCTAAAATAAGGCCCTTTAGCCTTTTTTACAAGCCCTGGAAACCATGCTCGATCTGCAACTCCGTCCTTCGCGTACCCTTGGCATGCTGCTGGCAGCGGCACACGCCGTTTCGCTGCTGCTGATCTGGGTCATGCCGTTGATATTGCCCCTGCAGCTTGCGGCCAGCCTGCTGTTGGCGGCAAGCTTCCTGTTTCACCTGCGGCGCGATGGCCGGCTCGCCGCGCCGGACTCCATTACCCGCCTGCGTTTCAGCCCGGATTGCCAATGCGCTTACCAGACCCGCGACGGGGCGTGGCACGAGGCAAAACTGCTCGGCTCCAGCCTGGCCTCGCCGTGGCTCAGCGTCCTCAATTTCAAGCCGGACGGCCGCAGGATGCCGCGCCATGCCGTGATTTTTCCCGATTCGGCCGATGCCGAGGGACGGAGAAAACTGCGGGTTTTGCTGCGCTGGAAATACGCCGACCCGGCAAAGCGGTAATGCGCTTGCTGGTATAATTGCCCGTTTTTAACCCCTCATCGCGATGTTACTTCACCAGCCTCTTCCCGCTCCCGGGCAACGCATCCGCTACACCGGCCTGCACGGTTCCAGCGACGCCCTGGCTTTGGCCCAACTGGCGACCCAAGCCCGCCCGCTGGTGATCCTGACCGAGACCGCCTGGCAAGCCCAGCGGCTGCGTGATGAGCTGCCGTTTTTTGCCCCGCAGCTCGCGGTGCATCTGCTGCCGGACTGGGAAACACTGCCTTACGACCAGTTCTCCCCGCACCAGGACCTGGTTTCCGAACGCCTCGCGACGCTCTACCAGATCACCCACAATGCCTGCGACGTGGTCATCGTGCCGGTCACCACTGCGCTCTACCGCCTGCCGCCACGCGAGTTCCTGGCCGCTCACACTTTTTTCCTCAACCAGGGCACGAAGCTCGACCTCGACGCCCTGCGCCAGCAACTCACCCTGGCGGGCTACACCCATGTCACCCAGGTGCTCACGCCGGGCGAGTACTCGGTGCGGGGCGGGCTGGTGGACCTGTTCCCCATGGGCAGCGCGGTGCCTTACCGGCTCGACCTGTTCGATCAGGAAATCGAGTCCATCCGTACCTTCGATGTGGACACCCAGCGCAGCATCTACCCGGTCAAGGAAGTGCGCCTCCTGCCGGCGCGCGAATTCCCCCTGGATGAAGCCGGCATCAGCCTGTTCCGCCAGAACTTCCGCGAAAAATTCGAGGGCGATCCGTCTAAAAGCCAGCTCTACAAGGACGTCAGCAACGGCCTCGCCCCCTTGGGCATCGAGTATTACCTGCCACTGTTTTTCGACCACACCGCGACGCTGCTCGACTACCTGCCGGAGAATGCCCTGCTTTGCCTGCACCACGACCTCGAAGGCGCGGCAGAACAGTTCTGGCTCGACACCCGCTCGCGTTTCCGCCTGCTGAGCGGCGACCGCAACCGTCCGCTGCTGCCGCCGGAAGAACTGTTTCTCTCGGTGGACACTTTCTTCGGCGCCATCCGCCCGTTCCCGCGCGTCGAAATCAGGAGTGACGCGGATCAGCCTGCCCTGACGCTGCCCGTGCCGCCGGTCCAGGTGGATCGCCGCGCCGAAAGCCCGGTGCAAAAACTGCGCGGCTTCGTGGAAAGCTTCAACGGCCGCATCCTGCTCGTGGCCGAAAGCCTGGGACGGAGCGAAACCATGGCCCAGTACCTGGCCGAGCATGGCCTGAAACCTGCCATGTGCGAAAACTTTGCTCAATTCGAATCCAGCACGGAGCGTTTCATGCTGGGCGCGGGGGGCCTGTCCACCGGCTTTCTCCTCACCGCCGACGCCTCACACCTTACCCCTCACCCCTCACTCGCATTAATCACCGAAACCGAGCTCTACGCCACCCAGGTACGCCAGTCGCGACTGCGCGAGTCGACGCGCAAGAGCAACGTCGAGAACATGCTGCGCGACCTTTCCGAGCTCAAGGTCGGCGACCCGGTGGTGCACGAGCAGCACGGCATCGGGCGCTACCTCGGCCTGGTCAACCTGGACCTTGGCGAAGGGGAAACCGAGTTTCTCCACCTGGAGTATGCCGGCAGCGACAAGCTCTACGTGCCGGTGTCCAACCTCCACGTCATCAGCCGCTACAGCGGCGCGGCGCCCGATTCGGCACCGCTGCACAGGCTCGGCAGCGGACAATGGGAAAAAGCGAAGAAGAAGGCGCAGCAGCAGGCGCGCGATACCGCAGCCGAACTGCTCAATCTTTATGCCCAGCGCGCCGCGCGCCAGGGCTATACCTTCAAGCTCAACCCGCGCGATTACGAGGCCTTCGCCGCCAGTTTCGACTTCGAGGAAACCCCCGACCAGGCCGCCGCGATCCAGGCGGTGATCGAGGACATGACCTCGGGTCGCCCCATGGACCGGCTGGTGTGCGGCGACGTCGGCTTCGGCAAGACCGAAGTCGCCTTGCGCGCGGCTTTCGTCGCGGTCGCCGACGGCAAGCAGGTGGCGATCCTGGTGCCCACCACGCTGCTCGCGGAACAGCATTTCAACAACTTTTCCGACCGTTTCGCCGACTGGCCGGTGAAGATCGCGGAACTGTCGCGCTTCCGCTCCGCCAAGGAACAGACCGAGGCACTCAAGGGACTGGCTGCGGGCAATATCGACATCGTCATCGGCACCCACAAGCTGATCCAGAAGGACGTGAAATTCAACAACCTCGGCCTGGTGATCGTGGACGAGGAACACCGCTTCGGGGTGCGCCAGAAGGAGCAGCTCAAGGCCTTGCGCGCCGAGGTGGACGTGCTGACGCTCACCGCCACACCCATTCCGCGCACCCTGTCGATGTCGCTGGAAGGCCTGCGCGACTTTTCCGTCATCGCCACCGCGCCGCAAAAACGCCTGGCCATCAAGACCTTCGTCGCACCCCACAGCGACGGCGTGATCCGCGAGGCGGTGCTGCGCGAGCTGAAGCGCGGCGGCCAGGTGTATTTCCTGCACAACGAGGTGGAAACCATCCTCAACGTGCAGGAAAAACTCGCCAAGCTGCTGCCCGAGGCGCGCATCGGCGTGGCCCACGGCCAACTGCGCGAGCGCGAACTGGAACACATCATGCGCGACTTCTACCAGCAGCGCTTCAATGTACTGCTGTGCACCACCATCATCGAAACCGGCATCGACATCCCCACTGCCAACACCATCATCATGAACCGCGCCGACAAGTTCGGCCTGGCCCAGCTGCACCAGCTGCGCGGCCGTGTCGGGCGCTCGCACCACCAGGCTTACGCCTACCTGCTCACCCCCGGCGATGAAGCAGCGCTGACGCCGCAGGCGAAAAAACGCCTGGAAGCGATTCAGATGATGGAAGACCTGGGGGCGGGCTTTTACCTTTCGATGCACGACCTGGAAATCCGCGGCGCGGGCGAGATACTGGGAGAAGGCCAGAGCGGCGACATGCAGGAGATCGGTTTCAGCCTTTACGCCGACATGCTCAACCAGGCGGTGAAAGCGCTCAGGGACGGCAAGGAACCGGATCTCGCCCAGCCGCTGTGCGTCACCACGGAAATCAACCTGCACACCCCGGCGCTGCTGCCCAAGGAATATTGCGGCGACATCAACCAGCGCCTGACGCTGTACAAGCGGCTCGCCAACTGCGACAGCCAGGACGAGCTGGACGTTCTGCACGAGGAGTTGATCGACCGCTTCGGACTGCTGCCGCCGCCCGCCACGGCCTTGCTCGAAACGCACCACCTGCGCATTCTCGCCAAGCCGCTAGGCATTGTAAAAATCGACGCCAGCAGCGAAGCCATCGTGGCGCAATTCGTGCCCAACCCGCCGATCGACCCTGTTAAAATCATTCAGTTCATCCAGAAGCAACCCGGCTGCAAGCTGGCCGGACCCGATAAAATCAGGATTACCGCCCCGTTGCCGGATATCGAGCAGCGGGTTGGCGCCATCAAACAATTCTTCAAGCGACTGCAATAAGGACATCCGCATGACCCATCTGATCCGCCCCTTTTCCGGCCTGCGTCCGGCCCCTGGATTTGCCAGCGACGTCGCGGCCCCGCCCTACGATGTGCTGTCCACGGCCGAGGCACGCATACGTGTCACGGGAAAGCCATGGAGCTTCCTGCATATTTCCAAGCCGGAAATCGACCTGCCGCCGGAGACCGACCCGTATGCCGCAGCGGTTTATGCCAAGGGCGCGGAAAACCTGCAGAAAATGCTGGCTGCCGGCGTGCTTGCCCAGGACGCAGCGCCCTGCTATTACGCCTACCGGATCGTCATGGGTGAACATAGCCAGACCGGGCTGGTGGCGGCTGCCTCGGTAGCGGATTACGACACCAACCGCATCCGCAGGCACGAGTTCACTCGCCCCGACAAGGAAGACGACCGGGTACGCCAGATCGATGCGCTCAACGCCCAGACCGGCCCGGTATTGCTCGCCTACCCTGCTGCTCCGACCGTGGACGCCATTCTCGCTCAGGCCAGCCAAGGCCAGCCGGAGGCGGACGTCACCGCGGACGACGGTATCCGCCACACCATCTGGCTGATCCGCGATGCGGCTGCGATCACCCAACTGACGGCGGCTTTCGACGCCATGCACGCCATCTACATCGCCGACGGCCACCACCGCTCGGCGGCGGCTTCGCGCGTGGCGGCGGCCCGCAAGGCTGCCAATCCGCAACACAATGGCGAAGAAAGCTACAACTATTTCCTCTCGGTGATTTTCCCGCACCATGAAATGAAAATCATGGATTACAACCGGGTGATGACTGACCTGAATGGACTGAGCAAGGCGCAATTCCTGGCACGCGTCGGGGAAAAGTTCAGCGTTGAATCAGCCACTGGCCAGTTCAAACCTGCAAAACCGGGCGAGTTCGGCATGTATCTCGGCGGCGTATGGTATCGCCTGAGCGTCAATGCGGACCTGATCCCGGTCGCCGACCCTGTGGCACGCCTCGACGTGAGCCTGTTGCAGAACAACCTGATCGCACCCGTACTGGGCATTAGCGACCCGCGCCGCGACAAACGCATCGATTTCGTCGGCGGCATCCGGGGACTGGCGGAACTGGAAAAGCGCGTCGATAGCGGGGAGATGGCGGTGGCATTCGCCCTGTTCGCAACCAGCATGGAAGACCTGATGGCAGTGGCAGACGCCGGAGAAGTAATGCCGCCCAAATCCACCTGGTTCGAACCCAAGCTGGCAGATGGCCTGGTGTCGCACGTACTGGATTAGTGGGTGAGGGGTGAGGGGTGAGGGGTGAGGGGTGAGGGGTGAGGGGTGAGGGGTGAGGGGTGAGGGGTGAGGGGAAAATGAAATCACCCATTCCCCATCACCCATTACCAATTTAACGCTCGGTCTTTTCCAGGCTTTCGCGTTTGATGTCGATTTTGGTTCTCAGCTTCAGGCTTGTCAGGTAGTCCGCGGCATATTCCTGCTCCAGCATGTTCGAGAAGCGCTGCACATAAGCCTGCTTCCTGGCTTCATCCAGGGCACCGGCCTCGATAACCCGTGTCAGCTTGATCAGGGTGAATCCACCTTGAGCATTCTCAATACCGGCATAGCCCGGCAGCTTGTCTGATTTAAGCTTGAAGGCCTCTTTCAGCGCAGCCGGCTCCAGCCCTGCCGGTTTAATTCGGCTGACGGCCTGGGCCGCACTCCAGTTCAACCCAGCAGGCGTTTTACCCTGCTGCAGTTGCGCCAGGGCATCCTTGCCCCATTTCACAGCCAGCGCCGCAGCCTGCTGGCGTTGCAGACGTTGAGACAGCACAGCATCAACCTCTTCCAGCGGTTTCATGCTTGCTGGCTTGTATTCCAGCAAACGCGCAGAAACCAGGACATTCGGCGCCACCTCGATTGCTTCGCTGTTGCGTTTGTTTTTCAGCACATCGTCGGAAAACACTGCATCTAGCAGTTTAGGGTTGTTGAGCAGCGGCATATCGCTGCCCTTGCGGCTCACCCAAGCGCTTTGCTCGACCTGCAAACCCAGTTGCTGTGCGACAGGCTTGAGACTATCGCCTTGTTCGTACACCACATTGCTGAAATTTTCTGCACTTTCGGCGAATTTTTTCCCGGCCTTCTGCTTTTTCAGCGTCAGCTCAATTTCGCCGTGCACTTCCTGCAACGAACGTGTCTTTGCGGGTTTGACTGCCACCAGCTTGATGATGTGATAACCGAAATCCGACTGCACGGGCCGGCTTAATTCGCCTGGTGCCATCTTGAATACCGCGTCGTCAAAAGGCTTTACCATCGCCCCGCGCGCAAAGAAACCCAGGTCACCGCCCTGGCTTGCAGAACCCGGATCCTGCGAATACTGCTTGGCGAGTTGCGCAAAATTAGTGGGGTTATCCTTGGCTTCCTGCCAAACCTTGCGCGCCTTTTCTTCCGCTGCGGACTTTTCCGCCGCACCGGCATTCGCCGCAACGCTGATCAATATGTGGCTGGCCTGACGTTCCTCCGGCTGCGTAAACTGCGCTGAATGCTCTTTGTAATAAGCGGCGACTTCATCCTCGCTCACACTCGTTTTGGACATCAGGCTCTCAGCAGACAGGACCACATATTCCAGCCGAACCTGTTCGGGAAGCTTGAATTCGCTTTGATGCTTGTCGTAATAGTCCTTGACCGCAGAAGCGTCGACCTTGGACTGCGACATGAACTGTTCAATCGGCATCACCGCCTGGCTAACGTCACGCTGCTGCTCGTTGATTCGCATCAGCCTTTCTGCCACGCTCCTGGGCAGCGAGGCAGGGTGAACTATACCGTCCTGAGCTACCTGCACCAGCATATCCTGACGCAAGCGATGCTCGAACGTGGCTGGAGACATGTTTTGCTGGCGCAACAATGTTTCATAGCGGCTCTGGTTAAACTTGCCGTTTTCCTGGAAAGCTTCTATGCCGGCAATAATGCGAACCAGTTGGGCATCGGAAATAGCCAGCCCTTCATGCGCCGCTTCAGCCAGAATAAGGCGCTGGTTGATCAGCCCGTCCAGCACCGATTTGCGCATCTCCGGGCGATCCATGACGGCCGCGTCGTAGTTCTTGCCCAGTGCTGAACGCATGCGCTCCTGCTGGTCTTTCAGGGCTTGGGCGAATTCCGCCTGCGGTATCTCCTGCCCCCCTACCTTGGCGGCTATGGGACCATCCCCGGCATTTTTCAGATAGGAGTCGACGCCCCACAACGCGAAAGGGACGGTAATAAGGGCGAGAATTATTTTGGCAATCTTGCCTTGAGCGTGTTCACGTATGGCTTCTAGCATGGTTCAAACCTGAATAGTTTTGGCTGCGAGAAAGAAAAAAGGGTGAACCGAAGTTCACCCTTGATTTGGCGGAGTGGACGGGACTCGAACCCGCGACCCCCGGCGTGACAGGCCGGTATTCTAACCAACTGAACTACCACTCCAAAAACTTGTGCCCTACTGGTGGGTGCTGACGGGTTCGAACCGCCGACATTCGCCTTGTAAGGGCGACGCTCTACCAGCTGAGCTAAGCACCCAATGATTTTAATCCGGCTCTTTCGATCCGCTTCAAAATCAAAGAGCGGCTAGTTTACAGCATCCTTGAGCGCTTTACCAGCCCTGAATTTAGGAGTCTGCGCTGCCTTGATCTTGATGGTAGCGCCAGTACGCGGATTACGTCCGTTACGTGCGGCGCGTTTGCCCACGTAAAAGGTACCGAAACCGACCAAAGTTACCATGCCCCCTTTTTTCAAGGCACCCTTAACGGCAGCAACAGCAGCATCCAGTGCTCGGCCAGCAGCGGCCTTGGACATATCAGCATCTTTGGCGATGGAATCAATCAGCTCGGATTTGTTCACGTGTAGTCCCCTTTCAGTTCGGTTGAAGTAGCATACAGTCCAGCATCAGCTTTATATCAAGCCGCAAAACCTTGTGTCAAGCGGTTCTGCGCCGATTCCTGCCAAATAGTTCAGTGCTTGACGGCAGAGACTTCCGCTTTGTCTTCCACGACCGCCGGCAAGGGTGTCACCTCATCGGTTTTTTCCGGCAGTGGTTGCGGCTTTCGTTCCAGCGCAAGATCAAAGACTTGATCGATCCATTTAACCGGATGGATTTCAAGTTTGCCTTTGATATTGTCCGGAATCTCAACCAGATCCTTGACGTTTTCCTGCGGAATCAGCACCACTTTGATACCGCCACGATGTGCCGCCAGCAGTTTCTCTTTCAGGCCGCCAATCGGCAAGACTTCGCCACGCAGGGTGATTTCTCCGGTCATTGCCACGTCGGCACGCACCGGTATCCCGGTCAGAATGGAAACCATTGCCGTTGTCAGGGCGATACCTGCACTCGGTCCATCCTTTGGCGTGGCGCCTTCCGGCAGGTGGATGTGGATATCGTTCTTCTGATAGAAATCCTCGGCGATGCCTAGCGCACGCGCACGGCTGCGAACCACGGATAGCGCGGCCTGGATGGACTCCTGCATCACCTCGCCCAGTTTGCCGGTAGTGGTCATTTTGCCCTTGCCGGGTAACGCCACTCCTTCGATGGTCAGCAGTTCCCCGCCCACTTCGGTCCACGCCAGACCAGTCACCTGCCCTACCTGGTTGTGCTGTTCGGCAACACCGAAGGTAAAGCGCTGAACACCGAGATATTTATCCAGGTTGCGCGTGGTAACCGAAATTTTCTTGCTGCTCTTCTTGAGCAGCAACTCTTTCACCACCTTGCGGCAAATCTTGGCGATCTCGCGCTCCAGGCTGCGCACGCCGGCCTCACGTGTGTAGTAACGCACGATGTCGCGCACCACGCTTTCCGGCACGTTGATTTCGGTTTCTTGCAGGCCATGTGTTTTCAACTGCTTGGGCAGCAGGTAGCGCATCGCGATATTGACCTTCTCGTCTTCGGTATAACCGGAGAGGCGGATCACTTCCATACGGTCCAGCAGCGGCGCCGGAATGTTCATGGTGTTGGAAGTCGCGACGAACATCACGTCCGAAAGGTCGTACTCCACTTCGACGTAGTGGTCCACAAAAGTGTGGTTCTGTTCCGGGTCGAGCACCTCCAGCAGCGCCGAGGACGGATCGCCGCGGAAATCCATGCCCATCTTGTCCACTTCATCCAGCAGGAACAGCGGGTTGCGCACCCCCACCTTGCTCATGCTCTGCAATATCTTGCCCGGCATGGAGCCGATATAGGTACGGCGGTGGCCGCGGATCTCGGATTCGTCACGCACGCCGCCCAGCGCCATGCGCACGAACTTGCGGTTGGTGGCGCGCGCGATGGACTGCCCGAGCGAGGTCTTGCCCACGCCAGGCGGCCCTACCAGGCACAGAATGGGCGCCTTGAGCTTGTCCACGCGCTGTTGCACCGCGAGGTACTCGACGATGCGTTCCTTGACCTTGTCCAGGCCGTAGTGGTCTTCTTCCAGCACTGCTTCGGCAACGGCGAGATCCTTGCTGATCTTGGTTTTCTTCTTCCACGGCAAACCCACCAGCACGTCGATGTAATTGCGCACCACCGTTGCTTCCGCCGACATCGGCGACATCAGCTTGAGTTTCTTCAATTCCGCCTCGGCCTTGGCCTTGGCTTCCTTGGGCATCTGGGCGGCCTTGATCTTCTTTTCCAGCTCGTCCAGGTCGGCGCCTTCTTCCATATCGCCGAGTTCTTTCTGGATCGCCTTTACCTGCTCATTGAGGTAATACTCGCGCTGGCTTTTTTCCATCTGGCGTTTGACACGCCCGCGGATGCGCTTCTCGACCTGGAGAATATCGATCTCGGCGTCGAGCAGGCCGAGCAGGTGCTCCAGACGCTCACGCACCGGAAACATTTCCAGCACCTGCTGTTTCTGTTCCAGTTTGAGGGGCAAGTGGGCGGCGATGGTATCGGCAAGACGCCCGGCCTCGTCGATGCTGGCGAGAGAGGTGAGGATCTCCGGCGGAATTTTCTTGTTCAGCTTGACGTACTGGTCGAATTGCGCAAACACGCTGCGCATCATGGCTTCGGTTTCGTTGTCATTCTCCGCTTCGGGCGGAATCACTTTGGCCTGGGCGGAAAAATATTCCTCGCCATCGAAGAATTCGCTCACTTCCGCGCGCTGATTGCCTTCCACCAGCACCTTGACTGTGCCATCGGGCAGTTTAAGCATCTGCAGAATACTGGCGACACTGCCAACGTGATACAGGTCATCCAGCGTCGGCTCGTCCTTGGCCGCGGACTTCTGCGCCACCAGCAAGATATGCTTGCCGGACTCCATCGCGGCTTCCAGCGCCTTGATGGATTTGGGGCGCCCGACGAACAGGGGGATCACCATGTGCGGAAAAACCACCACGTCGCGCAATGGCAACAGCGGAAGGTTGACGGTTTCGGAAAGAGGTTCGTGTGTTTGTAACGACATGGGGTGTTCGCCTTAATAAATGCTACATAATTTCAAAATTAAGGAGGAGCCGGGCAATTTCAAGCCGGACAGGAAAATAAACTACAGCAAGCGGAAGGGTTTGCAAAGAGAAAAACACCGGAAGCGCAGCGCTTCCGGTGCAACATGCATCAAGCCACCTGGGGCTGGTCGGCGTAAATCATCAGCGGCTTGCCTTCGCCTCTGATCACGCCGTCATCCACCACCACCTTGCTTACGTTGGAGAGGGACGGCAAGTCGAACATGGTATCCAGCAGGGAGTGCTCCAGAATGGAACGCAACCCGCGCGCCCCGGTCTTGCGCGCCAGCGCTTTCTTGGCGATGGCATCCAGGGCATCGTCGCGGAACTCCAGTTCCACGCCTTCCATGGCGAACAGCTTCTGGTACTGCTTGGTAAGCGCGTTCTTGGGTTTGGTCAGGATCTGGATCATGGCGGCTTCGTCCAACTCTTCCAGCGTCGCCACCACCGGCAGACGCCCGACGAATTCCGGAATCAGGCCATACTTGATCAAGTCTTCCGGCTCCACTTCGCGCAACACTTCGCCGATGTCCTTGCGGTTGTCCTTGCTCTTTACCTCGGCGCCAAAGCCGATGCCGCCCTTTTCGGAGCGGTTGCGTATCACTTTTTCCAGCCCGCTGAAAGCACCACCGCAGACAAACAGGATGTTGGTGGTATCCACCTGAACGAATTCCTGGTTGGGGTGCTTGCGTCCACCTTGCGGCGGAACCGAGGCCGTCGTTCCCTCGATCAGTTTGAGCAGCGCCTGTTGCACGCCCTCGCCAGACACGTCGCGGGTGATGGACGGATTGTCGGATTTGCGCGAAATCTTGTCGATTTCATCGATATAGACTATGCCGCGCTGCGCCTTCTCAATGTCGTAATCGCACTTTTGCAGCAGCTTCTGAATGATGTTCTCGACGTCTTCGCCGACATAGCCGGCTTCGGTCAGCGTAGTGGCATCCGCCATAACGAAAGGCACGTTCAGCAGACGGGCCAGCGTCTGTGCGAGCAAGGTCTTGCCCGACCCGGTCGGGCCGATCAGCAGAATATTGCTCTTGGCGAGTTCGACCTCGTCGTCCTTGTTATAGTTTTTCAGCCGCTTGTAGTGGTTATATACCGCGACGGACAGGGTGCGTTTCGCCTGGGCCTGGCCGATGACATATTCGTCCAGAATGCGGCAGATTTCCTGTGGCGAAGGGAGATCGGAAATCGTACCCTTGCTGGACTGATCGTTGCGCACTTCCTCGCGGATAATGTCATTGCACAGATCCACGCATTCGTCGCAAATAAACACGGAGGGTCCCGCAATCAGCTTGCGCACCTCGTGCTGGCTCTTGCCGCAGAATGAGCAATAGAGCAACTTTTCACTGCCTGAATCTTTTGCCATCGTTCTATCCTAAAATGGAGTCAATCAAGCCGCTGCTTCGGCGCGGCTGACAAGCACCTTGTCGATCAAGCCGTACTTCACCGACTGTTCCGCACTCATAAAGTTATCACGATCGGTATCTTTTTCAATGGCCTTGATGGTCTGACCGGTATGTTTTGCAAGGATTCCATTGAGGCGCTCGCGCAGGAAAAGAATTTCCTTGGCGTGAATCTCGATGTCCGATGCCTGGCCCTGAAATCCGCCCAGCGGCTGGTGAATCATCATGCGCGAGTTAGGCAGGCTGTAGCGCTTGCCCGCTGCGCCGGCAGTCAGCAACAAGGCGCCCATACTGGCCGCCTGACCGATGCACAGGGTGGAAACATCGGGCTTGATGAACTGCATGGTATCGTAAATGGCCATTCCCGCAGTCACGGAGCCACCCGGGGAATTGATATAGAGAGAGATGTCCTTGTCAGGATTCTCCGACTCCAGAAACAGCAACTGGGCCACTACTACATTGGCGGTCATTTCATTGACCGGCCCCACCAGAAACACCACACGCTCTTTCAGCAGGCGCGAATAAATATCATAAGCGCGCTCGCCTCGCCCGCTCTGCTCGATAACCATCGGGATGTAGCCGAGGTTCTGTGGCTCCCAGTTGCTCATCTCAATCATTTACGATTTCCCCATCAATTCATCAAAAACGGTCGGCTTGTCCACAACCTTAGCTCGCGTCAGAGCCCACTCGACCACGTTACCTTCCAGCACCAGGGATTCAATTTCAGCCATTTGTTGCGGGTTGGAGTAAAAATATTTCACTACCGAATCCGCATCTTCATAGCTCTGCGCCAATTCTTCAACCTGTGAACGCACCTGCTCCGGCTTGGCCTGGAGCTCGTTAGATTTGACCACTTCCGCCAAAATCAAGCCCAGAGCAACGCGACGTTTTGCCTGGTCGCGGTGCAAATCCGGCGATCCCATGCCTTCCAGCATCTGCACGCCTTGTTGACTCATGGTCTGGCGCATTTGTTCCATCAGGCGCTCAATTTCCATTTCAACCAGTGCACCGGGCAAATCCACCTTGGTCGCTTCGAGCAGCGATTCCATAACCTGGGTCTTGAGCTTGTCCTGCACGCGTTTCTTGACTTCGCGATCGAGGCTGGCACGAATTTCCTCGCGCATCTTGGCCAGATCGCCGTCGGCCACGCCCAGAGTCTTGGCGAAGTCCGCATCGAGTTCAGGCAGTTTGGGTTCTTGCACCGAATTAACTGTCACTGCGAAAGTCACAGTTTTTCCAGCCAATTCCTTGGCGTGGTAATCGGCCGGGAAGGTCATATCGAAACTCTTGCTCTCGCCCGCTTTCATGCCTACAAACTGGCTCTCGAAATCCACCAGGGTACGGCCTTCGCCGATCACCAGGCTGAAGCCCTTGGCTTGACCGCCGGCGAATTCGACACCATCCAGCGTGCCGCGATAATCCACATTGACCCGGTCGCCGTTCGCAACAGCGCGCTCGACCGCCTGATAATCTACGCGCTGCTTGCGCAGGATATCAAGCGTCTTATTGACTTCATCGTCACCCACGGCAACCACTGGACGCTCGATCGAAACAGCGCTGATGTCGCCCAGCACCACATCGGGATAAACTTCAAACGTGGCGGCGAATACCATCGAACTGGCGTCACCCTGGTCGCCCTTGGGTTCGATGCGCGGATACCCGGCGACTCTATATTGCTGCTGCTGCACTGCATCAGCGAAGCTTTTCTGCACCGACTCGCCCAAGACTTCCTGACGCACCTGACCGCCGTACTGCTGCGCAACTATTTTCATGGGCACCTTGCCGGGACGGAAGCCCTGCATTTTGACCGTGCGCGCCATTTTTTTCAGTCGGCTTTCCACATCCGCCTCGAACTGCGCCAGAGATACGGCCAGATCCAGAGTTCTTTCGAGCGGGTTCACATTTTCCGTTTGCATCATTCATCCCTTAAAAATCGCTAAATATTCTGTACCTTGCAGGGCCTTATCAGGCCCCATCGCCATTGCGCGGCGCAACTCAAACAGTTTTTAATTGTAACATAATCAGCGTCTGCGCCATGTTCGCGCCCCGCGAGAACTGGCGTTTTATCACAGTGATTTGATTGTTCTGCGAATTTTGGTACAATCTGCGGTTTTCCCACCTTGCCTTACCGTCCCGCATGGCGGAAGGCTCTAATCCAAAAGGAGTGTGCATGCGACATTATGAAATCGTTTTTATCGTCCATCCCGATCAGAGTGAACAGGTCCCGGGCATGGTCGAACGCTACCGCGGCATGGTTACCGCCAAAAGCGGCCATATCCATCGCCTCGAAGACTGGGGACGCCGCCAGCTAGCCTACCCGATCCAGAAAATCCACAAAGCCCACTACGTGCTGATGAACATCGAATGCGACCAGGAAACCCTGGACGAGCTTGAGCATGCATTCCGCTTCAACGATGCCGTGCTGCGCTATCTCATGGTGAGCATGAAGGAAGCGCAAACGACTCCTTCCCCCATGATGAAGGAAGAAAAATCGCGTTCGCTGCAACCGGGTGACGCACCTGCAGCCGCCTCAGCACCTGCCGCTGCGGCCTAAGTGCCTGACAACCGGGTTGTGCTGAGCGGCCAGATCGTTGCACTTGATCCGCTGCGCTTTACACCGGCCGGCATCCCCGCGCTGAACCTGACCCTCGGTCATCGCTCAAAGCAGGTAGAAGCCGGCATGGAACGCGAAGTTGAATGTGAAGTTAATGTGATGGCCATGGGCGACCTGGCACAACAGACATCCCGCTGCAAAATTGGGGATGGATTGAATGTGCAGGGATTTCTGGCCAAGAAAAGCCGCAACAGCTCGCACCTGGTTTTGCACGCAAACAGAATTGAATTAACCGATAGTTATAGTTAAAGAGGTATTTAAAATGGCACGTCAAATGTTCCGGCGCAAGCGCTTCTGCCGCTTCACCGTTGAAGGCATCAAGGAAATCGATTACAAGGATGTGGAACTGCTCAAGGACTTCATCTCCGAGAACGGCAAGATCATTCCGGCCCGTATCACCGGGACCAAAGCCCGCTACCAGCGCCAGCTGGGCACCGCTATCAAGCGCGCCCGCTTCCTGGCCCTGATGCCCTACACTGACCAGCATTAAGGAGAGATCATGCAAGTTATTCTTCTGGAAAAACTGGCCAAACTGGGTCAACTGGGCGATGTCGTCAAAGTCAAGGACGGCTATGGTCGCAATTTTCTGATCCCGCAAAAGAAAGCCAAGCGCGCGACGGAAGCCAACCTGGCTGAATTCCAGGCCAAGCGTGCAGAACTGGAAAAAGCGCAGGCTGAAATTCTGGTCCAGGCGCAAGCCCGTGCCGAGAAAATCAACGGCGCTACCATCCGCATCGCCCAAAAGGCAGGCGTGGATGGCCGTCTGTTCGGCTCCGTGACGACTGGCGACATTTCCGAAGCGCTCAAGGCGCAAGGTTTCGATGTAGCGAAATCGGAAGTTCGCCTGCCGAATGGCCCCCTGAAAATCGTCGGCGAATCGTCTGTCGATCTGTCCCTGCACACCGACGTGACGGCAACCATTACGATATCGGTCGTAGCAGAAGCCTGAGCGACCCCGCAATGACAGGAAAAGGGCTGGCGACAGCCCTTTTTTTGTTTCCGCAACAGCCTTGATAATTTTTCATCGAACCGGGAAACTTCCGGTTTTGGTTTGGTAAAACGAAATCCATGAGCGACGCCCAACTCGACGCCATCAAGCTACCTCCTCACTCCATCGAGGCCGAACAATCGGTTCTTGGCGGCCTGCTGCTCGATAACAGCGCGTGGGACAGGATCGCGGACGTGATAGCGGAAAGCGACTTCTACCGCCACGATCACCGCCTGATTTTTCGCCATATCTTCCGACTGCTCGAAGGCGGCAAGCCGGCGGACGTGATCACCGTTTCCGAAACACTGGAAAACAGTGCCGAGCTGGGTAATGCCGGCGGCCTCGCCTATCTCGCCGCACTGGCCCAGAATACGCCGAGCGCATCCAACATCAAGCGTTATGCCGAGATCGTGCGCGACCGTGGCGTCATGCGCAAACTGGCCGAGGTGGGCACGACGATTGCCGACAGCGCCTACAATCCGCTCGGCCGCAACGCCGGACAGTTGCTGGATGAAGCCGAGAGCAAGGTTTTCGAAATTGCCGAATCCAATGCGCGCGGCAAGCAGGGGTTTGTAGAGATACAGCCGCTGCTGATCCAGGTGGTGGAAAAAATCGACGAGCTGTTCCAGCGCGACAACCCCGACGAAGTGACCGGCATTCCCACCGGCTTTCACGACCTGGACCAAAAGACCTCCGGCCTTCAGCCGGGGGATCTGATCATCGTGGCCGGCCGGCCCAGTATGGGGAAAACCGCCTTTTCCATCAATATCGGCGAGAATGTCGCCCTCAACACCGGCCTGCCGGTGGCGATCTTCAGTATGGAAATGGGCGGCGCCCAGCTGGCGATGCGTATGATCGGCTCGGTGGGCAAGCTGGATCAGCAAAAAATCCGTACTGGCAGGCTCCAGGACGAGGACTGGCTACGCCTCACCAACGCCGTGGGTAAGCTCAACGACGCGCCGATCCACATCGACGAAAGCGCCGCGCTGACAGCGCTCGAACTGCGCGCACGGGCGCGCCGCCTGCATCGCCAGTGCGGCAAGCTGGGCCTGATCATCATCGACTACCTGCAACTCATGAGCGGCAGCGGCGGCGGCGACAACCGCGCCACGGAAATCTCCGAGATTTCCCGCTCGCTCAAGGCGCTGGCGAAAGAACTGGAAGTACCGGTGATTGCGCTCTCCCAGCTCAACCGCAGCCTGGAACAGCGCCCCAACAAGCGGCCGGTCATGTCCGACCTGCGTGAATCCGGCGCCATCGAGCAGGACGCCGACGTGATCCTGTTCATCTACCGCGACGAGGTCTACAACCCCGACACGCAGGAAAAGGGCACGGCCGAAATCATCATCGGCAAGCAGCGTAACGGCCCGATCGGCACGGTGCGCATGACCTTCATCGGCGAATACACGCGCTTCGAAAATTATGCGCATGGGGACTATTGATGAGCACCATGCGCATCATTTCGGTGGAGGCTCATATTTTGCGCAGCGAAATGTTATGCCGTAGCCACAATTATGCGCATGGCGGTGATTACTAACGCTCATGGCCGTGCTATCCCTGATCATGAAACTTGCCATGACCGTTTCCCCCACCCCTGCCCTCCCCCGCATGCGGGAGAGGTGGATGCAGGCTCGCTGCGCGAGTTCACTTTTTTAAACCCATGTCCCGCCCCATTCGCGCCACCATCCACCTTTCCGCCCTGTCTCATAACCTTGACGTGGCGCGGCACCACGCTACTCATGCACGCGTACTGGCGGTCATCAAGGCCAACGGCTACGGTCACGGCATGCTGCGCGTCGCTCGTGCACTGGCGGCAGCGGACGGTTTTGCCGTGCTCAACGTGCAGGAAGCAGTCACTTTGCGTGAAGCAGGGTTTACGCAGGAAATCCTGTTGCTGGAAGGCTTCTTCACAGCAGATGAACTGCCCCTGCTTACGCAACACCGGATAGCGACCGTTGTTCATGCCCAGTGGCAAATTGACGCCTTGCTGCGCTTCTCGTCGGCAGTGAACATTCCGCTCTGGCTCAAGGCCAACAGCGGCATGAACCGCCTGGGATTCCAGGCAAGCGAATTTCCCGCTGCCCTAGATGCCCTGCAGCATGCAGGTGCGACCCCGACGCTGATGACCCATTTCGCCCGCGCCGATGAAAGCGAAGGCATCGCCGGACAGCTCACCTGCTTCAATGCTATCAGCCGGCACGCCGAACTACCCCGCAGCATGGCCAACTCCGCTGCGCTGCTGAGCTATCCGCAAACGCATGCCGACTGGGTACGCCCCGGCATCATGCTCTATGGGGCTTCGCCGCTTCCCCCGCAAAGCGCCGCAGAACTCGGCCTGCACCCCGCAATGACTCTCAGCAGCGAAGTCATCGCGCTGCGCAACATCAAGGCCGGGGATGAAGTCGGTTACGGCGGCACATTCCAGGCCCCATGCGACATGCGCATCGGCGTAGTCGCTTGCGGCTATGCCGACGGCTACCCGCGCCATGCGCCGACCGGCACGCCGCTACTGGTTAACGGCCAGCGCAGCCGCGTTATCGGTCGCGTGTCCATGGACATGCTGACGGTTGACTTGAGCAATATTCCCGAGGCGAATGTCGGCACGCCGGTCACCCTGTGGGGAGAAGGCATGCCGGTGGAAGACGTTGCTGCTGCCGCCGGAACCATCAGCTATGAACTGCTGTGCGCGGTGGCACAGCGGGTGCCCATGCTGGAAGCAGCATAGCCATGGCAAAAGCCAAATCACTTTACACCTGCACCGAATGCGGCGGCCAGTCGCCCAAGTGGCAGGGCCAGTGTCCCCACTGCATGGCATGGAACACGCTGGTGGAGACTATCGCGGAAAGCGCCACCACCAACCGCTATAACGCCCTCGCCGTGAGCAGCAAGGTCCAGAGTCTGGGCGAAGTCGAAGCCCAGGAAGTCCCGCGCCAACCGACCGGCATCGCCGAGTTCGACCGCGTGCTGGGCGGCGGCCTGGTGCAGGGCGGCGTGGTACTGATCGGCGGCGACCCTGGCATCGGAAAATCCACCCTCCTGCTGCAGGCGCTGTGCCACCTGAGCGGCCAGCACGATGTGCTTTACGTCAGCGGCGAGGAATCGGCGCAGCAGATCGCCTCCCGGGCGAAACGCCTGGCGCTTGACGCCAAGTCGGTGCAACTGCTGGCCGAGATCAATCTGGAAAAGATCATCGCCACGCTGACGGCGCAGAAACCCGAAATGGCGGTTATCGACTCGATCCAGACGGTCTATTCCGAAGCGCTGCAGTCCGCCCCCGGCAGCGTGGCACAGGTGCGCGAATGCGCGGCCCAGTTGACGCGCTTCGCCAAGCAATCGGGCACGGCGGTGATCCTGGTCGGTCACGTCACCAAGGAAGGCGCGCTGGCCGGGCCGCGCGTGCTCGAACACATCGTGGATACGGTGCTGTACTTCGAGGGCGACAGCAACTCCAGCTTCCGCCTGGTGCGCGCCTTC
The DNA here is from genome assembly GCF_011764585.1 of Sulfurimicrobium lacus. Classification (GTDB taxonomy): domain Bacteria; phylum Pseudomonadota; class Gammaproteobacteria; order Burkholderiales; family Sulfuricellaceae; genus Sulfurimicrobium; species Sulfurimicrobium lacus. The sequence goes on along the minus strand of NZ_AP022853.1, from coordinate 1,900,896 downwards.
AAGAACCGCTTCGGCGCTGTCAACGAACTCGGCGTGTTCGCCATGACCGAGAAAGGCTTGCGCGAGGTGAGCAACCCTTCGGCGCTGTTCCTCTCGCATCATGTGCAGGAAGTGGCGGGCTCCTGCGTCATGGTCACGCAGGAAGGGACGCGGCCCTTGCTGGTGGAAATCCAGGCGCTGGTGGACGAGGCCCACGCACCCAACCCGCGCCGCCTGTCGGTCGGGCTGGAGCAGAACCGCCTGGCCATGCTGCTGGCGGTGCTGCACCGCCATGCAGGGATTGCCTGCTTCGACCAGGACGTATTCGTCAATGCCGTGGGCGGAGTTAAAATCACCGAGCCCGCAGCGGATCTGGCGGTACTGCTGGCCATCGTCTCGTCGCTCAAGAACCGGCCGCTTCCCGCCAAACTGGTGGTGTTCGGCGAAATCGGCTTGGCCGGCGAAGTCCGGCCGGTGCAACGCGGCCAGGAACGCCTGCGGGAAGCGGCCAAGCTGGGTTTCACTCACGCCGTGATCCCCAAGGGAAACATGCCCAAGCAGAGCATCCCCGGCATGGAAATCACCGCTGTGGACCGGCTCGAACAGGCCGTGTCCTACTCCAGGAGTTAACGCATGGCGACAGCACCATTACGATGGAAATTTGCAGGCACCAGCGACATCGGACGTGTCAGGCAAGGCAACGAAGATGCAATTGCCTGGGATGAGGTCATGGGACTGGCCCTTCTGGCGGACGGCATGGGCGGCTATGAAGGTGGTGAGGTTGCCAGCAATCTGGCCGTCAGCACCGTTCTCGATGTATTCCGCCAACCGCTCGCCCCCCACTGGCGCGAAGCGGAATGGACCAGGAACATCAGCGACCCGGTTTTGAAGCTCTACGCAGCGGTGAGCCAGGCCAACCAGACCGTTTATGAAGCTGCGCAACAGCAGCCCGAGCACCACGGCATGGGCACCACGCTGCTGGCAGCCTACTTCCACGAGAACCGGGTAACACTTGCGCACATCGGCGATTCGCGCATCTTCCTGTGGCGCAACCGGGTATTATCGCTGCTCACGATTGATCATACCGTCATCCAGCAGCAGATCGATAACGGCGAAATCACACGCGAGGAAGCGCCCTACTCCGAGCATCGCGGCATATTGACGCGCGCGCTGGGCGTCGACCCGGTGGTGGAAGTCGATATGCGTGAAGTAGCCAGTCAGTCCGGGGATATCTTTCTGCTCTGTTCGGACGGATGTTACGATATGCTCACATACGATGAAATGGTCACCATCCTGGATGCCAATTGCGACGACGCGCACGAGGTGGCACGGCTACTGGTACATAAAGCCAACGAAAACGGCGGTTATGACAATATTTCCGCCGTCGTGGCTCGGGTTTTGTAAGGACAGACGCAAAGCATGTCGAAACTGGTTTTACACGAAACAAACGGCGCCGACCGGGAAATCGCGCTCGATCGCGAGCGCATTACCATCGGGCGCAAGGCGCATAACGATATCCACCTGGATGGCTCGGCAGTCAGTGGCAACCACGCAGTCATCATCACGCTCGGCAGCGACTCCTTTCTGGAAGACCTGCACAGCACCAACGGCACCCAGGTCAATCAGGCCACTGTGCACAAGTGCGTGCTTCAGGACGGCGACGAAATCAAGATCGCCACTTACCGATTCACCTTCATCAGCGAACCGACCGCGCAAAGCGCGCCGGGCAAGACCATTTCCGCCACACCGAAGAGCCAGATCGCCCCTCGTACCGAGCATCCGACTGCGCTCATGGATGCCGTTACGGTCATGCCGGAGCTGACCCAACTGGTCCCCTCCACCCCTGGCGAACCTCTCCATGACGCAGGCAACACTGGAGCTGACGAGATTGCGTCGGGCGACGGCACCCAGGGCGTCATCAGGATCCTTTCCGGCCCCGGCTCCCGCCAACTGCTGGCACTGTCGAAACCAGTCACCACCCTGGGCAAACCCGGCATTCAGGTCGTTGCCATCTCATTACGCGACGGCCTGTATTATCTCGGCATCGTCGAAGGCGAGGAATTGCCGCAGGTAAACGGTAGCGAAATCAAGTCACTACCCTACCGCCTGCAACACCGGGATGTCATAGACGTCGCCGGAATCCAGCTGGAATTTACCCTGAAATAGGCGACAGTAAGGTTGTCGTAAGGACGAAATCCTTATAATTCGGCCTCATGGCCTTTACTGCTTGAAACGACAAATACTTTTTCGAGTTCCGGACATCTTCCTGAGAGTCAATAAATCCATGCCCAGATTATTATCATCATCTCTAATAGCCATTGCTGCCGCGTTCGCGCTAACCGCCTGCAACGAGCCCAAAGACACTCACCCCGGCCAGCCTGTCACCAAGCGCAAGGCCGTTTTCAAACAGATGGTCCGCACGCTGGAGCCGATGGGCATGGTCGCCCGTGACCGCAAAGAGTATGAGCGGCAGGAGTTCCTCGCCAACGCCCAGGAACTGAAACAGCTGGCAACGCAGCCATGGGTCTACTTCACTCCCGACAGCGACTACCCGCCGACCCGGGCCAAACCCGAGGTATGGCAGAAACCGGCAGAATTCAAACAGGCACAGGAAAAGCTGCAATCCGCGGCAAACCTGCTCGCCAAAGCAGCGGAGAGCGGCAATCTGGAAACCATCCGGCCGGCGGTGAATGAAGTGCAAAAGAGCTGCAAGTCATGCCACGATCAATTCCGCAGCAGTGGTCCCTGAAACTTATTTTCTGTCGCGTTTCTTTCTTCTATCTTCCGCCTTCACCTCGCGGAACACTGGCCCCCATAAGGGATGACCCGCCTCGGCGGGGGTCAAGTCAAATTTCGGATTGAGCTTGAGAACCTGCTTGAATTCGCCGCGGCACGCCAGTCTCTCGCGCGAAACACAGTAGATGAATGCCAGATATTTGTGCGCGGTGATTTGATTGCCGATAGACGCAAGGCCCCCATCCAGAGCATTCTGGAAATTACCTGCGGCAATTTTGTAATTGCCTTCGTCGTAATTATGGATGCCGAGGCTCAGTTCCTCCTCGGCTTTCTTCACTACAGGCAATTCAGGTTTCTTTGCGCCGGGCTCTTCAGTTTTTTCGACTTTCCGGACAGCGGGGGCCTCCTCGACCTTGTGCGTGGGTTTGAGCGCAGTCAGCGAAGCACAGCCCGTAATCGTCAGCAGCAAGCTTAGACATAAAAAACGTGGGTAAATTGATTCAGGCATCGTTTTCACTTATTTGAATATGTGTTTGATTTTTCGGGTTGCCCCGATCCGGAGCTCGAACGTCTCGATATAAGGCGTAAACCCGGCATTGCGGATTTCGACCGTATGCTTCCCGGCCTCAACTTTCAGTTCGTTCAGGGGCGGAGTAACCCCCATGTTTTTACCGTCCACATAAACCTCGCCCCACGGCGTTATGGCAAATGTCAGCGTTGCCTCGAAGCGAGGCGCGATCTGTGCGGCAGGAGAAGGAGCGGAACCTGCGGGCAAGGCTATGGCATTGGAAGTTACGGGTTGCGCTTCCGGCTGCACGAGAGAGGTACGATTAAAGAACCAGAGCGAGGCTAACAACATTACCACCACGCCGCCCGCCAGCAGCGCTTTATTTCGCTGACGGCGATCAACTCTCACGTGTTGCGTCAGCGTTCCGGCCGCCATCAGCACGGTTTGGTCGTCAGTTTGACGAGGTCTGGATCTGCGTTCCAGGGTTCGCGGCTTGCCATGCGTAAGCGTGTTGAAATTCGCCGGCACCTGTAATTCCAGGTAACTGCGCAAATCATCCGCCATCTCACCGGCACTCTGGTAACGCTCATCCGGATGCTTTGCCAGCGCCTTGGCGACAATATAGTTGAAAGCCTCAGGCAGATCGGGCCTCAGCGTTCCGGGGGCGGTCGGCATCTCGTTGAGGATGCGAAACATGATGGCGCTGATATTGTCGCCGCTGAAGGGCGGCTTGCCCGTCAGCATTTCATACAGCACCACCCCAAGCGAAAAAATGTCCGAGCGCCCATCCACCTCCTGGCCCACAACCTGCTCGGGAGACATGTATTTGGGCGAACCCAGGACCATTCCGGCCATGGTACGAGAAGACGAGGGTACCAGCGCGATACCGAAATCGGTAATTTTCACGACGCCGTTCTTCAGAATCATGATGTTGGACGGCTTGATATCGCGATGCACCACACCATGTTCATGCGCGAACGCCAAGCCGTCTGCGACCTGGGTGGCGATAGTGGCGATGCGGTCAGGGCTAAGAAGCCCTCCCGCGTCAAGGATTTCCCGCAGCTCCTCCCCCTCCAGAAACTCCATCGCCATATAGGCAATATCATCGTTGTTGCCAACATCATGAATGGTGACGATATTGGGGTGGTTGAGACGTCCGGCTGATTTCGCTTCACGATAGAAACGTTGCTCGAATTCTTCGAACTCGTCCTTGGACAACTCCAGGCTGATGGTCTTGATCGCCACGGTTCTTTCGAGCAGCGGATCGGTCGCACGATAGACCACGCCCATGGCCCCTTGGCCAAGCGTAGATAGAATTTCGTAACGACCTATTTTTTTATTAGCCATGGGGTGCGATTATAAAAGCTGGAGGCCTATTTAAGGAATATTTTACCGTTTACCTGTCAAAACAGCCTTGCCTCAAAATAGAGCGGGATGCGAAAATGACACGCTCATGATTTTCCATACAGCAATTAATAAAATAAAAACATAAGGGACGAGGGAATGACCGTACGAAGCGCTCTTGAAGTGGCGACCACCACCGATTCCGGCATGGTTCGTTCATTTAACGAGGATGCCATCGCCACCGAACTGGATCTGGGACTGGCCCTGGTGGCTGACGGGATGGGTGGCTACAAGGCGGGTGACGTTGCCAGCGGCATGGCGGCCTCGATCGTGCTGGAGGAGCTCAAACGCCGGCTGCAGACAAACGATCCGGATTTCCCCGCACTGATACTGCACGACGCCACCGAGAAAGCCAACCAAGCCATATACCAGGCAGCTCAGGCGAATCCTCAGTACCACGGCATGGGCACCACACTAGTGACCACCCTGTTCCACGACAATCATATTCATTTCACCCATGTCGGCGATGCGCGCCTCTATCGTCTGCGCCACGGCAAACTGACGGCGCTGACACAAGACCACTCCATCCTCCACGAACAAGTGGTTCAAGGCCTGATTTCTTCCGACGATGCAAAAACTTCCCACAACCGCAACCTGGTGACCCGGGCTCTAGGTGTCGAACCGGAAGTCGAGTACGAAACTCAGAAGCAGACGGTCGAAACAGGCGACCTTTACCTGCTTTGTTCGGATGGCTTGAACGACATGGTGGACGATGCCGATATCGAACTTGCACTCACCGCACTACAGGCCAATCTGCCCCTCACGGCACGACAACTGGTGATGATGGCGAACGACAATGGCGGCCATGACAACATTTCAGTGGTTCTGATCAAGATACTCGCGCCGTTCCCGGCCATCGAACCCAGCAAAGGGTTGATGGATCGTCTGTTCGGCTGGTTAAAGTAAGGGGCAAGCTCAATGGCAAAGCTGGTTTTAAGTCTGGATGGCGACGTACTCGGCTATCACTTCCTTGAACAAGGCCGCTTCAGTATTGGCCGCAAACCACACAACGACATGCAGATCGACGACTCGTCAGTCAGCAAGGAACACGCCGTAATCCTGACCGTCGGCCACGATCAGATACTGGAAGACCTGGGCAGCACCAACGGAACGCTGGTCAACGGAAATGTCATCAAGAAGCACATTTTGCAAAACAATGACGTGATCGAAATCGGGCGATACCAGATCAGGTACATGAACCAGAAAGCCCAGGTTGGGGTGGATTTCGACCGCACCATGATGATGGTCCCCCTCCGCAGACAAGGCAAAGGTCATGGCGACACCGAAACAAAGGTAGCCGAGCAGGTGGACACGGCGGTTTCCGTGGCCCGAGCGGCGAATGCGACCTTCCCGCTTGGGGGCGTCAAAGGCCTGGAGGGCACCCATGCCGGCCAGACCCTGGAGTTGAACCGCCCGCTGGCGACCTTCGGCAAAAGCGGAGTGCAAGTCGCCGTGATCAACCGCCGCCCACGCGGCTACACCATTACCCACGTGGAAGGCAGAAAACACCCGCTGGTAAACGGGCACCCGATCAGTGAAGAATCGTACACCCTGCAAGAGGGTGACGAGATCGAGGTAGGCGGTGAAAAACTCGAGTTTTTCTTGAAGCAGTAAAGCAGGTATCAGCAGACGACGATCTGGCCAGACACACCCCGGCTGTCGCCACCCATCAGATAGAGATACTGCGGCATGAGGCTTTCAGGTTCAGGCAATGATTCCTTTACCTCGCCGGGGTGGGTCTTGGTGCGCTGCGGTGACTGCACCGCCCCGGGAACAATCGCATTGAGGCGCAGGTTGGGGTAAAGCTCCAGTTCTTGCGCCCACATTTTCACCATCGTTTCCACGCCTGCCATGGACACTGCAAAACTGCCCCAAAACGCGGCAGGCGTGTGCCCATGCGTTTCAGAAGTCATGACCACGGAAGCGTCAGGCGCAGCCTTGAGCAGAGGCAGGCAGGCACGGGTCAGCGCAAAAGGCGCCAGCAGGTTGACCTTTATCGAGGCCTGCCATTGCTCCAGCGAGTGCGATTCCAGCGTGTGCAAGGTGTCGAGATGCGCGGCATTGTGCAAAATGCCGTCCAGACGCCCTAACTGGCCGCGTATGCCACCGGCGAACGACTCATAGTCCTTTTCCTCTGCGCTATACAGATCGAGGGGGAAGATTGCCGCCTGGGGGCCACCTGCCGCCTCAATTTCGTCGTACACCGCTTCGAGCTTCGCCACATTGCGGCCGTGCAGGATCACCGTCGCACCATGGGCAGCAAAAGCCAGCGCGGCGGTGCGACCGATGCCCTGGCCTGCGCCGGTGACGAGGACAACGCGATCCTGGAGCAAGTTTTTTGGGGCTTGATAATTTTTCATGGGAAATCCGTTCTATCCGAAGGCGGAATTATAGCGGATATCCAAATCCAGATTAAACTTCCCCCTCCGGGGTAGCCGAAATTTTGTGAATCGACAGGTCGGCGCCGTTAAATTCATCTTCCGGATCGAGGCGGATACCGACCAGCTTTCTGATCAGGCCATAGACGATAAAGCCGCCGGCTAGCGCGATCACGATTCCCAGCACGGTGCCGATCAGTTGCGCGCCAAAGCTCACGCCGCCCACGCCACCCAAAGCCTTGAGTCCGAAAATGCCCGCGGCGATGCCACCCCAGGCCCCACACAGGCCGTGCAGCGGCCACACGCCAAGCACATCGTCGATCTTCCATTTATTCTGCGTCTGCATGAACATGTAAACGAACATGCCACCCGCCACTACGCCGGTAATCAGGGCGCCGATGGGATGCATCAGGTCGGAGCCCGCACACACCGCAACCAAACCGGCCAGCGGGCCGTTATGCACAAAACCAGGGTCGTTCTTGCCGACGACCAGTGCAGCGATGGTACCGCCCACCATCGCCATGAGCGAGTTCACCGCCACCAGCCCGCTGATGGCGGAAAGGGTTTGCGCCGACATGACGTTGAAGCCGAACCATCCCACCGTCAGAATCCACGCGCCCAACGCCAGGAAGGGAATATTGGAAGGCGGATGCGCCGCCATCATGCCGTCCTTGTTATACCGTCCGCGCCGCGCGCCGAGCAGCAACACCGCGGGAAGCGCAATCCAGCCGCCCATGGCATGCACCACCACGGAGCCCGCAAAATCGTGGAACTCGGCGCCGAACGCTGCTTTCAACCATTCCTGAACGCCGTAATGATGGTTCCAGGCAATACCTTCGAAGAACGGGTAGACGAATCCGACCAGGATGAAAGTCGCCGCCAGTTGCGGATTGAATCTGGCGCGCTCCGCGATGCCGCCTGAAATGATGGCCGGGATTGCTGCGGCAAAAGTCAGCAGGAAGAAAAACTTGACCAGTTCGTAGCCGCCCCGCTGGATCAGGACGTCGGCGCCATCGGTGAAATGGATGCCATAGGCAATGCCGTAGCCGATGAAGAAATAAGCGATGGTGGAAATGGCGAAATCGCTGAGGATTTTCACCAGCGCGTTCACCTGGTTCTTCTTACGCACCGTACCCAGTTCAAGAAAGGCGAATCCGGCATGCATGGCCAGCACCATGATCGCCCCCAGCAGAATAAACAGGACGTCACCGCCTATCTTCAGGTCTTCCATATCTCTTTTCTCCAAAAATGTTCCGGCGCCATCAAGCAATATTTATTCCATATTTTATGTGCATTGTTTTATATATATATTTATATTACGCATGGATAGTTATCACAAGTAATGGCACCATATGAGTGCACATCATCACATTAGCGCACCACATCGGTTCGGACGCCCAGCCTTGTCAATACTGCTCCCCCTCCCCATACTTGCGACATGATCAAAATCTTCATCGCTCTGTGCCTGGCCTTTTCGGCATTGCCGGCGACGGCTTCCGATCTGGTGCGCGAAAAGCGGCTGGCTGACGAGATCGTGGACATGATCGTGGAGGGCGAGCCGGTGTGGCTCGAAGCGGGCCAACACGAATTCCTTGCCATCTATACCCCCACCGCCCAACGCCATCCGCGCGGAGCGGCCATCATCCTGCATGGACGCGGCATGCATCCTGACTGGGCTGACGTGGTATCACCCCTGCGCACGGCGCTGCCCGCGAGCGGATGGCACACCTTGTCGCTGCAAATGCCGGTATTGGCCAAGGAAGCCAAGTACAACGACTATGTACCGCTATTCCCTGAAGCCGGTCCGCGCATCGCTGCCGCCATCCGCTATCTGCGCGACACGGGAGTCACGCATATCGTGCTCATCGCCCACAGTTGCGGGGCTCATATGGCCATGCACTGGATCGCCCGGCACGGCGACAGGGATATCAATGCATATATAGGCATCGGCATGGGCGCCACCGATTACCAGCAACCGATGAAAGAAGCGTTTCCTCTAGCCGGCATGCATGTGCCGGTACTGGACATCTATGGCAGCGCCGAATTTCCTCAGGTATTGAAGATGGCGCCGGAGCGCCTGGACGCCATGCGCACGGCCGGCAACCCACAGTCGCGCCAAGTCGTCGTCAAAGGCGCCGACCACTATTTCCACGAACACAACGCCGAGCTGGTCATAGCCGTCAGCGAATGGCTCAACCAACTCAAATTCTAAGAAAAATCAATCATGCTCTATTCACTGCTACGCTCCATATTTTTCAAAATGGACGCCGAATCCGCCCACCATCTCGGCATGGAAGGCATGAAAACCGCTCAGCGCCTTGGACTGCTCAGCCTCCTCGCCGAACGAGTCCCGCCCAAGCCGCGCACGGTGATGGGCCTGGAATTTCCCAACCCGGTCGGCCTGGCGGCGGGACTGGACAAGAATGGCGCATACATCGACGCCCTGGCCGCACTGGGCTTCGGCTTCCTCGAAATCGGCACCGTCACGCCACGCCCCCAGCCCGGCAACCCCAAACCGCGCCTGTTCCGCATCCCGCCCGCCAACGCCATCATCAACCGCATGGGGTTCAACAACGACGGCGTGGACAAGCTGGTCGAAAACGTCGAAAACGCTAAATATCGCGGTGTTCTCGGCATCAACATCGGCAAGAACTTCGACACGCCGATCGAAAAAGCCGCCGACGACTACCTTACCTGCCTGCGCAAGGTGTATGCCCACGCCAGCTACGTCGCGATCAACATCTCGTCGCCCAACACCAAGAACCTGCGCCAGCTCCAGCAATCGAGCGAACTCGAAGCACTGCTCGACGCGCTGAAAAACGAGCAGGCCAGACTTGCACAGACACATGGCAAGCACGTGCCCCTGGCACTGAAGATTGCACCCGACCTGAGCACGGAAGAAATCATCCAGATCGCCGACTTGCTGTTGAAATACCGGATCGAGGCGGTGATCGCCACCAACACCACACTGTCGCGAGAAGGTGTGAGCGGCTTGCCGAACGGCGAGGAAGCCGGCGGTTTGAGCGGCGCACCGGTGCGTGCAAAATCAACCAGCGTGGTGAAACAACTGAGCTTGGCACTTGGAAACAAAATCCCCATCATCGGCGTGGGCGGCATCATGAACGGACTGGATGCCAAGGAAAAAATCATTGCCGGCGCCAGCCTGGTCCAGTTCTATAGCGGCTTCATATATCGCGGCCCGGCGCTGATCCGGGAAGCGTGCGAGGAAATCTGACCATGCGCATCGGCGTCCCCAAGGAAATAAAGGATCACGAATTTCGCGTCGGGCTGACCCCCGCCGGGGTGCGCGCACTGGTCGGCGCCGGTCATGAAGTTCACGTGCAGACCGGGGCGGGTTCGGCAATCGGTTTCGGCGATACGCTGTATGCCGAGTCCGGCGCCCGTATCGTCGGCACCGCGACCGAAGCCCTTGCCTGCCCCATGATCGTCAAGGTCAAGGAGCCCCAGTCTGCTGAAATTCCGCTGCTGCATGAAGGCCAGATCCTCTTCACCTACCTGCACCTCGCGGCCGATGCCGGGCTGACCGAACAACTGCTGCAGCACAAGATCATCGGTATCGCCTACGAAACCGTCACCGATGCCCAAGGCCGCCTCCCCCTGCTCACGCCGATGTCCGAAGTCGCCGGCCGCATCGCGCTTCAGGCCGGCGCCACCTCCCTGCAAATGAACCATGGCGGCAGCGGCGTGTTGCTCGGCGGCGTACCCGGTGTCGCGCCGGGCAAGGTGGTCATACTCGGCGCGGGCACGGTTGGCACTGAAGCCGCGAAAATGGCAATGGGGTCGGGTGCGGATGTGACGATCCTGGACCTGAACCTGAATCGGCTGCGCTATCTGGACGACGTGTTCGGCGGCCGCCTCAAGACGCATTATTCGCAAGCCAGCGCCATCGAGGCACTGGTCTCCGATGCCGACCTGGTGGTGGGATCAGTGCTGATCCCGGGGAAGCGCGCACCCAAGCTCATCAGCCGCGAACTGGTGGGCGCCATGCGTCCCGGATCGGTACTGGTGGACGTGGCCATCGACCAGGGCGGCTGCGCTGAAACCTCGCGTCCGACCACGCATTCAAGGCCGACCTACGTCGAGGCCGGCGTGGTGCACTATTGCGTCACCAACATGCCAGCCGCCTGCGCCCGCACCTCGACCCAGGCACTCACGCACGCCACCCTGCCCTACACGCTGAAACTAGCCAACCTCGGCTACCGGGAGGCCATGCGCCAGGATGCCGGCCTCCAGAATGGGCTCAACCTGCATCTGGGGCAGGTTACCCACCCGAGCGTGGCAGCCGACCTGGGCTACGACTACCAGCCCTTCAGCGCTTAAGTCTCATCCCCTTCCAGCACCTCCACCAGCACGTCCTGCTGCGGGTGCTCCAGCTCCACCGCCTCGATCTTGCGGAAGCGGTCGCTGATCTTCTTGCTGGTGGTATGCACTTCCAGCGCGTCGTCGTGGGCCAGGCGAATATGGTCTGCCAGCTTTTTCATGCGCGTGTCGAAGCGCTCGAACTCCTTGCCCAGCTTGTTCAAGGCGTCCTTGATAATGTGCACCTGCTTGCGCGTTTCCACGTCCTTCATCACCGCGCGCGCGGTATTCAACACCGCCATCATGGTCGTCGGCGAAACGATCCACACCCGTTTGCCCATGGCGTAATCCACCACTTCCGGGTGGTAGGCGTGGATTTCGGCGAACACCGCCTCGGCAGGAATGAACATCACCGCGCCATCTGAGGTTTCGTTAGCGATGATGTATTTGCTCGCGATGTCGTCCACGTGCTTCCTCACGTCCGCCTTGAACTGCTTCTGCGCCACGGCGCGCTCCAGTTCGCTGGTACCCGGCGTGAACATTCTGTGGTAATTCTCGAGCGGGAACTTGGAATCCACCCCCACCGTCCCGGTGGGCTCGGGCAGGAATAAGGCGCAATCCACACGGCTACCGTTGGATAGCGTGTATTGCATCGCGTACATGGTGGGCGGCAGGATATTGCGGATCAGGTTTTCCAGCTGCACCTCGCCGAACGCGCCGCGCGAGCGCTTGTCGCCCAGCAGCTCCTGCAGACTGACCACGTTGGTGGTGAGGCCGTCGATTTTCTTCTGCGCTTCGTCGATGGTCGCCAGCCGCGCCATGACATTGACGAACGTATCATTGGTTTTCTTGAAGCCCTCGTCCAGGCGCTCCGTCACCTTCCCGCTGATCTGCTCCAGCCGGCCGTCCACGGTCTTGCTCAGCCCCTCGATCGTGGCGACAAGCTGCTGCGTGCTGTTCTTCATGGTGGACTGGATCAACTCCTGGTCCGCCCGGCCCTGTTCGGCCAGAGTCTGCATGGTTTTGGCAATCACCTCGGCGCGCATCGCGTCCTGCTTGCTCTGCAACTGCACGTTCAGTTCTGCCAGCTGCTTCAACAACGCCTCGCGCGTCTGTGCCAGGCTGTCGTTCTGCGCTAGTTGCAGTGACTGCATCGCGTCACGGGTCAGCTTCAACTCGAGCGCAACAATTTCGCGCAGGCGCTCGGAGCTTTCCAGCAAGGCATGGTTCATGCGGTCGCCCTGTTTCGCCAAGCCATCATGCAGATCCGTCAGCATGGCGCGATGCTTCTCTTCCAAAACTTGTGAGAGATGGTCAGGAAGCTCGTGCTGCGAACGTGTCAACCCGCCGAGCTTGACCCCAACCCACAGCGAGGCCAGCAGAATGAAGATGATCAGAATGGCAATCAGAATTTCGAGCATGTTTTTCTCCCTGCGCGGGAGTATAGCGTAGAGCGCGGAGAAACAAGCTTACTCAGGCGTAATCATCGACCTGATGGCTTGGGTCATGGGGCTTTTCCGGCAGGGGCTGGGGCTTACGCTTGCCTGGTTTGCGCTTGTGGAGCTGATCTTCCCAATATTCCTGAGGTTGGGAGCTGCCATGATCGGAATGAATGGGAAGGGAATAATCCAGACCACCGACGGGTTCGGTGGCGGCAAAAATGGGGATTGAAATCGTGTAATGACGCTGTGGCGCAGGAAAAGGCATGATCTCTCCTAGCTTGGGCTTTAATTCCCGTAGGCGTCCAATAGCTTGCGTTCCGTGTTCATGCTGCCAAGCAAACCCTGCAACTCCCCGCGCCACGACTCAGCCAAAGATTGAGTTTCAGCATCGGCTTTGAGAATTGCGCCGATCAGATCGGCCAACTTCCGGGAAGGCCCATCCCCGAGGGTGACGCCACTGCAAACCCCACTTTTCAATTCGGTAACGATAGCGACACGCTTCTGTTCCTGCAGCGGCAATTCATTCCACTGCCCGCTACGCGCCAATTGCAGCATTTGGCTCGAAATTTGCGCTATTTTCTCATAGCGCTCTATAAGCCAGGTATCGCAGTTCACTATTACGCCTTGCCGTAGCTGATAGATGAACGCTGTGGCGCCGTATCCACCACAGGCGAGGGCGCTGCCGTTTGTGGCCGAGCTTCAATCGAATCCCACGCGCTTTTCAACTCATTCAACAATCGCGACACTTCATCCAGTCCCGCGACGTCATTCTTGAGATTCGCCATCAACAAACGATTACTCATATATTCGTATAAGGCTTTCAGGCTCTGCGCCAACTCACCACCGGCTTTTTCGTCCAGGCTTACGCTCAGGCCGTCGTCGATAATAGCAATCGCCTTGGAAATCGATGCGCCTTTGGCGGCAATATTACCTTGCTGCATGTGGAGGCGACCATGAGAAACAGCCAGAATCGCGCCGTCGAACAGCATGGAGATCAACTTATGCGGGCTGGCACTGGCGATGCTGGCCTCGACTCCCACTTGGGAGTAGGCATTCAGCGCGCCTCGAGACGTTGCAATCATACTAATCTCTCCCAAATTAAATATCAGGCAATCTTTGGCAAGTTTGCCAACTGTTGCGTCAGAAAATTACTGGTTTGCGTCATGCTACCGATAAGGGTATCCAGCGCAGTAAATTCCTTTCTATAGCGTGCTTCAATATCTGTTAAGCGACGGCTAATAGCTGCCTGCTGAGTGCCAATATCCTTAATACTACGATTAATCCCATCTGTGCGGCTACTTAGTGCCCCCTTGCTGTCCAGCAAGTTAGTCAGCCAATTATTGAGCTGGTAGGCATAACCCTGATAATAATTCACCGTTCCTCGGCTACCGGTAGCGCCCCCCGTAACCAGCATCTTGAGGCCATCCGCTGCGTTGCCCACCGCACCCGTCAGATATTGCCCTGAGCCAGCTGCCGCAGCCCCGTTAATGGTGCCCGCCACATCCACACCGACAGTCCCCACCGGAGCAGCACCCAACAGGTTTACTGCGCCCGTGCCGCCCACGCTGACATTCGATGCGGAGCCATAACGGTTTGAAGTTATGCTCAGAATTCCGCCCGTCTGGATAACGGCAACTGATATTCCGGCACCAGAAAATGCAGACGCACCATTTATTTTGGACTGTACCTCCGCCGCAAGAGTTGCAGCAGTATAAGTCCCGGCGGCGAGTGTGAGCGAAGCGCTTACGCCATCGATGGTGACATCCATCCCGTCGTTCGATGCCTGCGTTATGGTCAACCCGGCGACGGCTGAACCGGTGATGTTGCCACGACTCGCCAATTGGCTGACGTTCAGGGCATAACTTCCCGCCTTGGTGCTGGCAGTCGACCCGGAATAACTGACCAGACTGTCGCTTGCCTTGCCGATCGCCGAAAACACACCGGCGATGTCTGAAAAATTATTGTCAATCGCCGTTTGGAGTTTGGCGCTATCTACTGCCAGCGTACCGTCTTTCTGGAAACTCACCCCCACGTTGGACAGGGTGGTAAGCGCACTTCCACCCGCCAGGGGTGTATTCAGAATTGAGCGTAATTGATTGCGAATCGTACGCACCGTGGAATCGCCTTGCAGAATCGCGGCTTCCTTGGTGTCAGGGTTATAGGCGCTGACATCTTTCAAGGCTTTGCTTGCATCGTTATAAGCTTTAACAAAACCGTCTATTGCGGACCTGACCGAGGCCGTGTCACGCGCTACGGACAGCGTCGCAGTACCAATCTTCAGGGCCGTCAGCGTAACGCCGGGGATCACATCCGACACGTTGACACTCTGTTTGCTCACGAATACGCCATCCACCGTCATTTCGGTATTCTGCGCCGTAATGGTCTCGTGGAGATTTTGCGTCCCTGCGGGATCCTGTGATAGCAGAGAGGATATTGAAGCATCCCCGCTCACACTGATTTTGAGGCTGTTATCCTTGCCTGCCGCGTCTGCGCTCAGTACCAGGCGATAAGGCGATGTTCCTCCATCGTTGATGATCGATGCCTTAACGCCAATGTTGGCGCTATTGATGGCATCGCGAATTCCCGAGAGAGAGTTATTTGTGGAATCGATGGTGACAGTCTTGATACCGCTTCCATTGCTGGTAAAGGTCGAGCCGGCATAGGTTCCGCCCGTTCCGGTGGTCGAATTATATGCGGTAAAGGTGCCACCACTGACTGCGCCAAAATCGAATGTCAGGGTAGTGCTGGTTCCGGCACCGATGGATGTCGTGAGATCGTTTTGTCCGGCAGCCAGTAATTTCTGCGACTGGGCCAGCTTGCTGACATTCAGGGAATAGTTCCCCGCCGAAGCTATGCTGGTTGCTGAAGCCGAAACAATTGTCGTATCCGAGGAGGTTGCCTTGATGGCTGTAAATTTAGTGGCGTCGCTCAACCCCTGCACTGAGGTCTGGAAAGACGACAAGACACCCTTGAGTGTTCCATAAGCCGTCAACTGCGCCTGATAGCTCGCCTCCTTGGTAGCCAGTATGGTCAGAGGACGCTGCTCGATCTGCATCAACTGACTGACGATGCTATTGATGTCGAGGTTGGATCCGAGGCCGGGAGATGAAATTGCCATGATATTCTCCGCGAGAGTTAACAGTTAACGTGGAACAAAAACCGTACCAGGCACGGGATTAAGTGGTCAAGCTTTATCGCGCACCAACAATCCCTGAAGCTTATCAAGGGCCTTCGCAATAGCAATGACTTCCTTGGTTGGGATTTGCCGAATTACTTCCTTGCTTTCAACATCCATCACCTTGACGACATGAATACCGGTGTCCTCATCCACGGTAAACCTGAGGCCACTGCCGCTACTTGCTATCGTCTCATTGATTTTGGCGACCGACTGTTTCACCGATGCGGCATTTGCAGTATCACCGACGGCCTGCACAGCTTTGGTAGGCAATTCGACAACGGCTGCAGACGAGGCTTGCGAGACTTCGGGAGAGGGGGTGCGTTGCTGAGTGCTGGCATCACCCGACACCGATGGCGAATAACCACCAGAACTTATCTGAGTAATTTGCATCATGGTTCTCCTTAAAAGGAAAAATCTTGGCCATGAGTCCGCCCATGGCCAAGATTATTTTACGCTAAGCGACTCTTTTAACGCAGCAGGCTCAACACGTTGTTCGGCAAGGCGTTAGCCTGTGCCAACATAGCTGTACCAGCTTGTTGCAGAATCTGAGCACGTGTCAGGTTTGCAGTTTCCGCCGCGAAGTCCGCATCACGAATCCGGCTACGCGCAGAAGACATGTTCTCCGACGTCGTTTGCAGGTTGGTGATCGTTGCTTCGAAGCGATTCTGCAGAGCACCGTATGCGGAACGCTGACCGTTGATCGCTGTCAGCGCCATATCGGCGATGCGCAAGGCCTGGGTCGCGCCGGTAGCGGTTGTGATATCGATGGTCGAGACAGCCTGCAGGGAAGCAGCCACCGTTCCACTTGCTGCCAGTGCCGTGCCAAATGCGCCAGAGGTCAGTGCCGCGCCGGTGCTGACCAGCGAGTACGACTTGTCGGAATCCAGGTTAACCTGGCCACCAATAGTCAGGTTGCCGGCGGTGGTAGCTGCCAGCGTCACGCCACCGGCCGTCACACTACCCGCTGCCGCTGCAGTATCCGCTGCCGTCAGGTTGATGTTATAGCCGTCAGACTGGGTCAGAACGATGCCGGTTGCACCGGTATTCAGCTTGGCGGTAACGCCCGTTTGTCCAGCTGCGTTGTTGAACGCCGTCACGGCCTGGGACAGGTTGTCCGCGCCAGTCGTACCGGAGATCGCGAAGGACACGGTTGCAGCCGTCGTAGTATTGGAGCCGTACACGCTCAGAGAGTAGCTGCCGGACGCGCCGAGAGCCAGTGTGGTTTCCGTGAAAGCAGCAGCGCTAACGCCGGTTTGGCTTTGCGCATTGACCGCAATGGCGACATCACGTGCCGAAGCGGAAGTTGCCAGGGTGCCGGTGGCGCCACTAGCAGCTGCGCCCTTGACGGTAATACCGCCAGCAGTGGAGACCACTGCGCCGGTTGCGCCGGTACCGGTAACGTTGGTGCTCGATGCTGCTACAGAGCGGGTACCTTGTTTGCCCACTTCGAAAGCACCGTACTGGGTGGTCAGGAAGTTGGTGGTGGTCGCGGTAATTGTCTGGTTGGCGTTGGCGCCGACTTGATACACGGCGGAACCAAAAGTGCCGTCGAATAGCTTTTGTCCGTTGAATTCGGTCGTGCTGGCGAAGCGGCCCAGTTCCTGGTTCAGTTGCGTGGCTTCCTGATTGAGCGCCTGGCGGTCGGATGCGGTATTGGTCGCGTTGGCGGCCTGCACTGCCAGTTCGCGGATACGCTGCATCAGGTTACCCATCTGCTCCATCGAACCTTCAGCCGTCTGGGCAAGGGACACACCGTCGTTTGCATTGCGACGTGCCTGATCCAGGCCGCGAATCTGGGTGGTGAAACGCTCGGAAATCGCCAGACCTGCTGCATCGTCCTTTGCGGAGTTGATGCGCAGACCGGAAGACAGGCGCTGCAGGGACTGGGTAAGCGCGCCCTGGCTGGAATTGAGTTGACGTTGCGTGTTGAGCGACGGAACGTTGGTGTTGATCGTTAGTGCCATGATGCTCTCCTTAGTAATGCCAAAAAGGTTAAACCCACTTCGAAGCCGGGTGAACCTGCCTGTTGGGGCGGGCCCTCTTCAGTCCTCTTGTTTTGGTTAGCGGCACCAGATTCGAGAACTTTAAGGCTTTTTTGCCATGACTTTCGATGAGCGTCATAGCATCCAGGCCGCCTGCCACACATCCAGGTGGTCTTCCAGCATCCAGCGCGACAGCACATGCTCCCGCAGGGCATCCCCGCGGCGTGCGTTCTGTTCAGCGTCGGCAAGATGTCCGCGTATCGCGCCCACCCAGTCCTCGACATGATTTGCCACCCGCGTAACGGGGTAATCGCCCTGATAGGGACGAATGTCCGTTGCGATTACCGGATAGCCCAGCACACCGTATTCCAGCAACTTGAGGTGACTTTTGCATTCATTGAAAGGATGCTGCTCCAGCGGCGCCAGCGCCAGGTCAAGATTGAGGCTGGCCAGTTTGGCGGGATAGTCGTCCAGTTCCACGCCGGCATGATATTCATGCAAACAGGGGCGAATTTCATCGGTGCACATGCCGAAAAACACCCATTCAACTTCGTCGGCAAGCACCTTGACTACCTCGGTTATCACATCCAGGTCACCGGTATGGCTATTCCCGCCAGACCAGCCCACACGGGGCTTTCGCCCTGCACCGCGTAGAGGAGCCAGTCCTTTCCAGCGTGCGCCTTCCAGATAGTTGGGAGCCACCCGTATATCGCCATGAAGGTGGCGGTAGGCTTCTGCCAGCGCATCAGTGGAGACCACGAAGCGATCGCATATGGCCAGCGCCTCCTTGAGCCAGTGCCCCACATCTGTCGGCATAAAAGGACGCAAAGCACTCTTGGCCGGCATATCGGTGATCAGGTCATCCAGTTCGAACACGCGGAATGCCCCGGCGTAACGCTGATAACGCCGGATCGCATCGACCTGGTGCTCATATACCTGGCGCTGCATCACGATCACGTCCGGCGCCACGCGTGCCATTTCGACCGGCGACAAAGTTGCTCTGCTGGTAATGACCTGCGCCTGAAGGGTTTGGTTCAACATCCTGGCCGGTGCGGAAATACGATATTCGCCACTGCCGGTATCGTCGGCGGGATTCACCAACACACGCGGCAGAGGTTTCCAGGGGTAAGGGTCATAGCTGAGACACGCCAAGGTTTCAACGGCAAACCCGTGGCGCAGACTCAGGTTGGGGTTGTACGCGGGATCACGCGCCATCTTCGACAGCCAGCGGGCGTAAAAGGCGCCCCAGTCAGCTGGAGCATTGCCAGCCAATGCCTGACCAGAATGCAACAGGCTGACGAAAGGCGTCCATTCCAGCCGGTCCACGCCCTGGGTCAGACGTAAGCTCAAATCGGCCGCGGCCAGATCCCCGACAAAGTGAGCGTCGAACCCCCCGGAAGCTGCAAACACGCCATGCCGGATCACCAGGCATGCCTCCGGCAGGGCGGAGAAGTTCTGCGCCACCAAAGCGCGCCCGTAATAGCCGGGATATTCCAGCGCCTCATCGGAAAACGGGCTGCTTACCGGCCGGTTATCGAGACCCAGGATTGCGCCAGCCTGATGCACTTTCCCGTCCGGCTTGAGCAGACGTGGGCCGACAGCTGCCACACCGGACTGGTTGGCCCGTCCCAGCAACTCCTCCAGCCAGTCAGCCTGCATGATGGCGCAAGACGAATGCAAAAACACCAGGAACTCACCCAGCGACTCAGCCGCCAGGCGATTACGCGCCTCGGACCAGGCAAGCGCTTCGTCCGCCACGACGGCCCTGATGCGCGGCTCCCCGAGCCCGCCCAAGGCAGCGACATAGACGCGCACGTCCTCCCCTGCCGCCGCGTCGGCCAGCACCACCAATTCGTAATTTGGCCACGCCGTCTGTTCGAGGACGCTCTCCACGCATCGCTGCAAGTGCGCCAGATTGCTGTCGGCCACGATCAGCACAGAGGCTGACACTTCCGGTGCAACCCGGTAACGCACACGATAGCTCGCGGGGAAAACGCCATGCACCACATCCGCCCCGACGCCCTGCCGCTCGAGATGCGCAGCCAAGGCGGCACGCCCCTTCTCGACCAATGCGGATACCGGCAAATTGCAGTGCCCGCCATCCGTCAAGCGGTGATAGAGCAAATCGGCGACATGCCCGAATGCCGCGGCCCCTGCCTGTTCAAGCACGCGGAGCACCAGATCGTATTCTTCCACGCCGAGGAACCTGCTGTCGAAACCACCCAGCCGCCTGAACAGCCTCTGGTCGATCAGCGACAGCCCCCCAACATAAGGATAGCTGCGCAGCAAAGCGGGGTTGAAGTCAGGTTTGAAGTGAGGAAGGTCGCGTGCGCCGGCATTGTTGATTCGATCTTCATCGGAATACACCATCCGCCAGTCGGGATGGGACAACGCCGCCTCGGCCAGCGCAAAAAAGGCATGCGGGGCGAACTGGTCGCCGCCATCGGCAACCCCAACCCAGTCCGCATCGAATTCACTCAATACCCGGTTGGCCTCCAATAACAGATCGTCACCCGCCACATGCCAGCACAGGCGATCGTTATCCCGCCATTCTGCCGATGGCGCGAAAGGCGCGACCACGGTCACGCGCGCCGGCATATGGTATTGACACGCAAGCGAGCCGATGCTGGCCGCCAGCAGCCGGTCGTTAGGCTGCGACACCAGCAAAGCCAGGTGAATGCGCGGGGAGCGGAGCCAGGAGTGGATACGCTGCTCGCAAAGCGCCTTGTGTTCGACCGTCGGTCGATGTTGGTCCTGCCATAAGTGATAGCCGGTCTTCAGCTGTTCGCTTTGCGACGGCACATATATTTCGGTATCAATGCCCGCCAGCGCCTTGGGCTCGGCGGGTCTCTGTTTGTACGCCGTCGCCCACAACGCATAATGCCCATCGCGTTGCACCATCACCTCGGCGAATCCCGCCGCAATCAGGGCCCAGTACAGGGTTTTGGCGGTGAAACCGGTACGGTGACACATGAAATCGTTGCCGGACTGGGTTTCCGCACGCCAGCCATAAATCATGTCGTGTGCGGCGATCGGCCCACCGGGAGAGTAATAAGCCACATCGTCCAGCTTGTCCGCCACCACCAGCCCGGCGATAGCCTGAAGGTCAGGCAAGGTAATCAGTGCAAAACCACCCGGTTTAAGCACCCTCAGGAACTCGCGCAATGCGGTCGGTACCTGATGGGGAAACAGATGTTCGACGTTGTGGCTGGACCATACGGCATCCATGGAGCCGGAAGGAACAACGCGCATATCGGTAAGCGAAGCAACGATATCCGGGTTGAGATCAGGATCGATATCAAGGCGAATTTCGCGCCACTCATCGCGCTTGAAATGGGGATGAAAAGTCAGCTCGCTAACCGGTCCGCAACCGACGTGCAAAACGATTTTTTTGTTATCAACCATCCAGTTTCTCCGGTATGCTTACAGCCTATGATCTGCCCACAACGATTTCGACAAGTCGCCGCACACCCGCTTCCAGCCGGTGCGCCAGCGCATTGGGGATACTACAATAAAAACCCGTTGCCCCGAAAATTTGTTCACTACGCACATAAATAACGGCACATAAGACCCGACACAATGAGCACAATCGTTCTGCCGCCCTTGGCCCTGCCCGAAAACCTGAACTACATCGCTGTTTTCCTGACCCTCGACTGCAACCTGAACTGCGCGTACTGCATCAACGACCCCGAGCAGGGCGGACAGCGGCGCGACCTGTTTCACAACCCTGACACCGCCCTGCCCCCGCAAGACTGGATACGCGGCCTGTCGCGCATTCCGTTCTCCGACGACCTGCCGATTACCCTACAGGGCGGCGAGCCCACTTTATACTGGGGCAGCAAGGGCCTGGGCGAGATTCTGGCCGGGCTGCCGCACTATTTCGACCTGCTTACCAACTTCGCCCTCAAACCGGATAAATTCGCGCGCCTCCTCAACGGCCAGCAGAAGAAGCTGCAGCGCGATGCGCCCTACCCGTCGATTCGCGTCAGCTACCACCCGGAAGAGATGGAGCGCACCTGGAAGGGCCGAGGCTTCGAGGAACTGGTCGAGCGTTGCGCCGCACTCGCCGATCATGGCTTCCGCGTTTCGCCGGTAAAAGCAGAAAGCGATGTCGGTATCTATATGGTGGCGCACCCTGACAATGCCGTCACACCCCGCATGAGAGCCGCCTGCAAGGATCGCGTCCCATTCGAGGCCAAGGAATTCCTTGGCATGCACAATGGGCAACTGTTCGGCTCTTACCTTTACCCTTTTTCAACGCACCTGACCGCCGCCAACATCTACCCCCGCACCCTCAACTGCGAGTGCCGCACCAGCGAATTGCTGCTCGACCCGCTCGGCTTCGTCTGGGGGTGTCATTTCTACCTTTATGAAGCATGGAAAAACGGGGTTGCAGAGCGCGAATTTCCTGGACTGCGGCAGATGGATTACCGCTTCAATCGGAATTCTGACCGACTGTTTGCCAATGAGGTGTTGCGGCCGATAGGACATATTCTCGACCCGGATTTCGCCATGGACAGCTTGCGCCAGTTCCGCCCCTGCTCCTATTATGGGCGCTGTATCGGCTGCGATACCAAGGTCAAAAACAACCGTTTCCAGAGCCTGGACGACAAGAACATCGCCCACACCTCGGTGGAGATCCGCAATATCGAAATGCCCCCCGAGTTGCTCGACCACCCGGAAATTCTGCCCCATCAACGGAAATATCTGCGCGCATGAACCCTCCATCCACATCCTTCACTCTCCTGGACGAACGTAAACACCGTGTATTGATCCTAAAAATGGGATACAGCGAAACCCTGGACCCGGACATCAGCGGAGTGGTCAGTCTGGGCGACATCCTGCGTACCACTGTGATATTGCACGCCTTCCCCCCGGAGCGATATGAAGTCACCTGGCTGGTGGACCAGAAAGGTGTCGACCTGCTCAAGGGCAATCAATATATCCACCGCATCCTCACGGTAAATACCTTTACGTCTTTCCACCTCATGAGCGACTGGTTCGACGTGGTCGTGAACTTCGAGAAGGACCCCGGCATCTGCGCCATGGTAGACAAGATTTCCGCCTGGCGACGCTATGGCTTTCGCTTCGACCATGTCACCCATGAAGCCCATGCTTACGACAACTCGGACCAGGCGCTGTCGATGAGCAAGAGCATGAGCTTCAAACGTGAACAGTCCAAAAGCTGGTCCACCATGCTGTACGAAATGATTGGCCACCCATACAAAAATGAGCCATACATCCTTGGCTACCAGCCAAAATCACAGGAAATTTACGATATCGGTCTGAATCATCAGGTTGGCGGAAAATTTCCCATCAAGCGCTGGCCTGACCCAAACTGGCAGCAACTGCACGATACTCTTGAAGGAGAATATTCGCTTTCCTGGCAACAGGGCATGGACAATATCGAAAGCTACATCGATTGGATCAACAGCTGCCGCCTCCTCATCACAAACGACTCACTCGGTCTGCATATTGCCTTGGCCCTGGGGAAAAAAGTGATCGCCTTGTTCGGCCCGACCAAAGCGAACGAAGTAGATGAACATAGCTCTCTGATCAAACTCTTGCCTGATGTCAACTGGACTTGCATGCCCTGTTTGGGAACGTCCTGCCACAACCCAGCGGGATTATGCATGGACCATATCTCTCAAGATCGTGTCATCGAGGCCGTTAAGAAACAACTAAGCTCACACACAGAAACTCCTTATGTCTGACACCTATGGCATCGATAGCCACAAACTCATGTACCACCCTGCCCGCACCGCACAATTACTCGAAGTGGGGAATGACTGGGAAAAGGCAAAGCAGGTATACCCAATTTATATTGAAATCTCCCCGGTAGGGGCGTGCAACCATCGCTGCACTTTCTGCGCTGTGGATTACATCGGCTACCAGTCAGTGATGCTGGATGCAGAAATTCTGAAAGCTCGCTTGGCAGAAATGGGTGCCCTGGGGGTGAAAAGCGTGATGTATGCTGGCGAGGGCGAACCCCTGCTGCACAAGAAAATTGACGAAATCGTTATCGCCACCAAAGAAGCCGGCATCGACGTGGCGTTTACCACCAACGGCGTAGCGATGACCGAACGCTTCCTGCAAACTTTGCCCCACATTTCCTGGATCAAGGTCTCGCTTAACGCAGGAACCGCCGCCAGCTACGCCAAAATACACCAGACTAAGGAAGTGGATTTCGAGCGCGTGATCGCCAACCTGAAACGCGCCGTTGCGATGAAAAAGGCGCAAAACCTGAACTGCACCATCGGCGCCCAGTCCCTTCTGTTGCCCGAGAACATGAACGAGATGGAGACCCTGGCGCAAATCTGTCGTGACGAGATCGGGCTCGATTACCTGGTGATCAAGCCCTACTCACAGCATTTGAGCAGCGACACCAGAATTTACAGCGACCTGGACTACAGCGCTCTGATCCACCTTGGAGAAAGGCTGGCCGCATACAACACCGATTCCTTCCAGGTGATTTTTCGTGGCCATACCATGAAAAAAACCTTGGCTAAGGAATCCACACGCTATCCGCGCTGTTATGCCACACCCTTCGTCTGGGCCTATTTGATGGCCAACGGTGCCCTTTACGGTTGCAGTGCTTACCTTCTGGACAAACGCTTCGAGTATGGCAACATCAACCAGAGCACCTTCAAGGACATCTGGGAAAGCGAGCAACGACGCCAGAACTTCCACTTTATCCGGGATCAGCTGGACATAAAGGATTGCCGGGTAAATTGCCGGATGGACGAGGTCAATCGCTACCTGCATCGGATCGACCAGCATCTGGTACCTCATGTCAATTTCATCTGAGCTTCTTTCCATGCAACAAATGCAACCAGCCAGATTGTTCAAATCGATGCTCAGAATCCGGCGTATCGAGGAGGCGTTGGCAGACCGTTACGCCGAACAGGAGATGCGCTGCCCGATGCATCTGTGTATCGGGCAGGAGGCCATCGCCGTCGGCGTCTGCGCGGCACTCCACCCTACCGACCGGGTGTTCAGCAACCATAGAGCGCACGGACATTATCTTGCCAAAGGCGGAAATTTGAACGCCATGCTGGCCGAATTGTATGGCCGGGCCACAGGATGCTGCGGGGGACGCGGCGGCTCCATGCATCTCATCGATCTGGATGTCGGATTCATGGGCTCTACGCCTATCGTCGGCGGGACCGTGCCGCTGGCGGTTGGGTCCGCATGGGCATCTTCGCTCAAGCAAAGCGATCAAGTCACCGTGGTTTTTTTCGGCGATGGCTGCTTCGAGGAGGGTGTCGTCCACGAATCCTTGAATTTTGCGGCGCTGCACAAATTGCCGGTGCTATTCGTCTGCGAAAACAACGATTTCTCCGTTTACACGCGGCGCAACGAACGGCAGCCCGACCGACCGATTTACCGACTGGCCGAGGCGCATGGCATGGCGGCTTTTTCCGGCAACGGCAACGATGTGGAGGAGGTCCTGAATATTTCCAGCGAAGCGATCGACAACGCAAGGCTTGGCCGGGGTCCCCAGTTCATCGAATTCCGTACTTATCGCTGGAGGGAGCACTGCGGCCCAAATTTTGACGACGACCTGAATTACAGATCGACACAGGAAATCGAAAGCGGCATGGGTGACTGCCCCATCGCTAGCCATGCCGCCGAACTGACGCTGAAAGATGCGAGCTTTAGTCGAGACATTGAAAAATACGAGGACGAAATCAGGCAGGAAATCGCAGCCGCCTTCGAATTTGCGCTCTCCAGCAAAAAACCGACTAGCGAGGATGCCTGCGGGAAGGTTTATGCCTGAACTTGATATGAAGAAACGCACCATCAACTTCTCGGAAGCCATTCGAGAGGGCCTGGACCAGGCGATGGAGAAAGACGCCCGAGTCATTCTGATTGGCGAAGGCGTTCCCGACCCCAAGGCGATTTTCAACACAACCGCGGGGTTATTGGATAAATATGGCAAGCGGCGAGTTTTTGACATGCCACTGGCCGAGAACGGCATGACCGGGATATGCATCGGTGCCGCGCTTGGTGGAATGCGTCCCGTAATGGTGCATCAGCGAATTGATTTCGCTATTCTGGCGATGGACCAGTTGATCAACAATGCTGCCAAATGGCATTACATGTTCGATGGCAAGGCAACCGTCCCACTGGTTGTGCGAATGATCGTTGGCCGAGGATGGGGCCAGGGTCCGCAGCACTCTCAAAGCCTGCAGGCCATGTTTGCACAGATACCGGGGCTCAAGGTCATCATGCCGACCACCCCTCGTGACGCAAAGGGCATGCTCATTTCGGCAATAGAGGACGAAAACCCGGTCCTGTTTATTGAACATAGATGGCTTCACCCAATCAAAGGAACAGTACCAGAAGATTATTATCAAATTCCACTGGATCAGGCGGAAATTTTGCACACAGGCACGGACATCACCATTGCCGCTTTCTCCTATATGGCCTATGAGGCCCTTTCCGCAGCAAAGGCTTTGGCTTCGATGGGGATCAGCGTAGAGGTTTTGAATATGCGTAGTGTGCGCCCCCTTGATATTGACAGTGTTCTCGATTCAGTTCGGAAAACCGGACGACTGATCGTAGCAGACACCGCATCTCGAGCGGGTAGCATTGCCGGTGAGTTAATTAGCCAGGTTGTTGAGAACGCATTCGATGCGCTAAAAGCATGCCCGGTTCGAATTGCCTCACCAGATCACCCGGCTCCCACGTCACAGTACATGACCGAGAAGTATTATCCAGGTCCAAATACCGTGGCTGATGCTGTAGTTAAACTGATCGGTGCCGATATAAACCCTATCGATTACGCCAACTTGCTTGCAACGCTTCGAAGCGACAGACCTCATGACGTGCCCAATAACAAATACAGCGGTCCATTTTGACAGACCCCAATCAAAAACCTAATTCATGGACAGCCTCCTATGACAGATAAAACAAACCGTTTCGGCGAAACGGCCAAAACGGATATCCCCAACGATGTCCCCCTGGCAAACCAACCGGGACATAAGCTCAGGACCTCTAACGTCATCGTCGACCGTAGCGCGCTGGCCAAGCAAAACAAGGAACTGGAAGATTCCCGGAAACTTGCCGTCCCAGAGGGCCAGGAAGTGCAATTCGTCGAGGAAGCGGGACAGGTAGGCATCATCCGCTGGGATAAATCCTGGAAAAAAGATGGTGAAGCCGATGCCCCGAATACGTTCACTGGGCCTAGTTTCCGGAACAAAAAAGAAAAATTCCGTTTTGACGGTCACAAGCTCATGTATCACCTGGACCGAATCGCTGCGTGGGAACGCGGGGAGCGCTTTGCACCGGTCCACGTGGACATGGGATTGACCAAGTTCTGCAACACCGCCTGCCTTTACTGTTATGCCGTCGTGCAGAACATGACCAAGGGCACCATGATCCAGCGCGATGCGCTACTTCGATACATCGAGGACTGCGGCAAACTGGGGGTACGCTCGATCGGATTTATCGGCGATGGCGAGCCAACGCTTAACCCTGCGGTCTATGATGCAGCGGTACTGGCAAGAAAACTTGGTATAGATACCTCCATGGCGACCAACGGCTTGCTGCTCGATATGGATCGCGCGCATGACATTTTGCGCGACATGTCATGGATTCGATTTAATTTATCCGCGGGCGAGCGAGACGGCTTCCAGCGTGTGCACCAGTCCAAGGCCGACAACTTTGATGAACTGGTCGAAAAAATCCGCGCCCTGGTAAAAATCAAGAAGGAAAACGGCTACAAGTGCACCCTCGGTCTGCAGATGGTGCTGATCCCGGAATGCTACGACCAAGTCGTAAAGGAAGCCGAGTTGGGCAAAGAACTTGGGGTGGACTATTTTGTGATCAAGCATTGCTCCGACTCCGAATACAAGGAAATCGGCATCGATTACAAGGATTACCTGAGAATCGAGGACGTGCTGAAAGAAGTGGAAAAGCTGTCCACCGACGATTATGTGGTCCAGGTGAAATGGGACAAAATCAGGGCGGGAACGGAGTCTGCGCTATACAAGGACGGTTTCAGAAAATACGATGTCTGTTACGGAACGCCGTTCGTTTTACAAATATCCGGCAACGGCAAGGTTTACCCCTGCGGACCCTTCTTCAACAAGGACCGCTTTTACATCGGCGACCTCCATGAACAGTCATTTTTTGACATGGTGATGGGCGACCGCTATTGGGCGGTTCATCGCGATGTGTCCGAATCGGTTGATGTCCACAAGGATTGCGCGATTGGCTGCCGCCAGGATTACGTCAACAAATTCCTTTGGGATATGAAAAATCCGCCCGAGCACATCAACTTTATCTGAGGCAGTCCGCTGATGAACAGGGTGACCCCCAATAAGCTATTGCGGATATTGATCGTTCCCAACCACCCCAATGCATACGATCAGCGCATGGTGAAGGGACTGGCCAATGGATTTCACGTATTAGGCCACCATGCCCACGCCTTGTTCGCTCCACTGGCGCCCATCGCACTGTTGCGGATGTGCGAAAACCTGTCGATCGACGTCGTCATTCAAGTCAACCGCACGCGTGACCCCAACACGCCCCTGCCTTCCCATGTCCGCCATATTGCATGGTTCCAGGACGTTTTCCCGGAAACTCTCGAAGGCTTTGCGGAAGGCTTCGAAGCCTCGGATATTCTCTATGCATTGGGTGACGCGGGAGTCCTCGGCCTCCATACCGCACTGCCTTGTTACGTGGGGTCTCTGGTAACCGGCGTGGACCAGGCCGTTATCAACTCCCGCGACCGGCCCATTCATTCTGACCAAGTCGATTTTTCATTGTGTGGATTTATCCCCCGCCCGCCCGACACGACACCACAAATAGCCAGAAACGTGGCCGCGCAACGCCTAGCCGGGAAGCCTATTCAGAATCTGACGTCTCTGGCTCTTCGCAACATAATAGAAAACATATATCAAAACGTTGTTGAAGATACCTACCGCCCTTTACGGGGCGAGTTGGACATTCACGAACTGACCACGGAAATGCTCAAGAGCGTTGACCTGGATGAAAGCTCCCTTCCCCACGTCAAGGCTGATATCAATTACCTGACCAGGGAATATCCACGCCTGCTCGACCGCGTGGCATTGATCACGGAAATCCTCCAAGTTTCCAAGTCGCTGGAACTTTACGGCCCAGGATGGGCGTCCCATCCCATGTTCCAGCCCTACGCCCATGGCATGATTGAAACCCAGAGCGGCCTGCTCGACGTGTACCGGCGCTCCAGAATCAACCTGGCAAACAATACCCATGGACTCGGACTGCACAGCCGGACTTTTGAATGCATGGCGGTGGGCGGCTTCATCTTCACCCATGCATCTCCTCATGACGACAAGCCTGGGGGAATGCTGACCGCATTCGAACCCGGTATTCACTATGGCATGTTCACCCCTGAAAATATCCGTGAAGAAGCTCATCGCTGGCTGAAAAACGACAAAAAACGAATAGAGGCAGGATTTAGAGCGGCGGAGGTCATACGCGAACGGCACTGCTGGCATCATCGCGCGCAACAGATAATTAATGATTTAGGCAAATGAAGAGTGTCTGATCGGCACGGTCATTGGCAACTAATTAGGCTCTAGTTACATTAGGTAGTGACGGGCTCATCTAGTGAGCTCTGGGACGCGGATACTGTCCCCATGTCGCGCAGGGCGCGAGTACGTGGGGAACGAGATGAGACAAAATGAGTTGGCAGCGCTGATGAGCAAGCTGGACAAATTGACACGGTCGCAGCGGCAGGCGGTTACCGCGGAACTCACTGCAAGCGAGCGCCGAATGGCGTCGATCAAAACGATCGAAAGCACCGCCGGCGAAAGGGCGGCCTGTCCGCATTGCTGCCCCAAGGGGACCGTCAAGAACAGGATGGCCGATGGGTTGCAGCGGTATAGCCGGGTGTGCGGACGGAGCTTCAACGCACTGACGGGCACGCCGCTTGCCCGCCTTCGGATGAAGGGAAAATGGCTCGATCAGACGGCCGCCTTGCGAGATGGCTTGTCGCTCACCGAGGCCTCCCGACGCCTCGGCGTCTCGCGACCGACCGCGTTCCGCTGGCGCCACCGGTTTTTGGCGACGCCGAAAACCGTACAGGCTCGAGTCCTGGTGGGGATTGCAGAGAGTGACGAGACATATTTCTTGCGCTCCAGCAAAGGGCAACGCAAGGACCTCGGGCGAAATCCGCGCCACCGGGGTGGAAAGGCCACAAAGCGCGGCCTTTCCAAGGAACAGGTTCCAGTCTTGGTCGCGCGCGATCGCGCCGGCAGTACCGCCGACTTCGTGCTGGAGGCAGACGACCATGCCCATGTGGCCGCCGCATTGAAGCCCCTTCTGCCGAGGGACACGATTCTGTGCACTGACGGCAGCAGCGTGCTCACTGCCGCCGCGCGCGAGATGGGTGTTACCCATCGCCCGGTCAACCTCTCCAGCGGCATCCGCATTGTCGCCGGGGTTTACCATGTCCAGAACGTGAACGCTTACGATTCCAGGCTCAAGACCTGGATGCGCCGATTCAACGGCGTTGCGACCAAGTAACTCGACAGTTACCTGGGTTGGTTCCGAGCTATCGACCGGTATCGCGGCGAGCCGCTGAATCCGGCGTCGTTGCTGGCCATGGCGGCTAGAGGGTGAGTGCATCATCGGTTAATGTGACTAGAGCCAAACATGATCGATCAGGAAGTGTTGGGTTTCCTGATCTTCAATTCTTACCTCGAAATTTAGAAAGGTATCCCGTTGTTTACGGGAATATAGTGTCCCCACTCTAACGCTTGCTGCCGCTGTGCAGCTCCCACCAACCCTACCGCGTCTTGATCAGTCCCTGAATTTTGCCATTGCACGATAGCGTAGCCAAAATGCCATCCGACGGTATCTATCTTAAGATAAGCACTTTTACCTGCCCCGATTTGAGTATTTGAATTTTGAAAATTTACATAGGTCAGACTAGAGCTAGGCACTACCGTACCATCTTCCTGATAAACAGTGATTTGTACATTTAGCGCGTGAGTAGTAATGTTTGATAAAAAGATATTGGTCCTTTGCCAATCCGGTTGCGTGGTATCTGCGCCAAACATTGGGACTATGGCCTTACCGCTTCCGGCAAATGCGTTAAATGATAGCGACAAACAACAAGCAACCAAAATTGAGTACATCTTTTTCATGATTTTTTCCTTTACAGAATGTTGTCGAATTACTATTGGCTTTCCGAAGAAAGTTAATTAATACTAGCGCACAATCTACGTACGTTTCTGGGTATTGACCTAGGAACTTATTTTCAATAACGAAGGGAATTAAGAATGGATGGTTATGGTGAGGGTTCGTGGGCGGGGAGTTCTTTTTCAACACTTAAAATCACGCCTCATAATTTGCTCTTGCCGGAGTATATCCAGCAACGCACTACTGATTTAGCACTTGCCGCAAAAGACAGCGACTGGTGCCCTAATGGAGGGTGGCAATTTCCTTTTGATTTTGGTCACGGCATCATTGCGCCGACCTATACGCCAGTGCAGCAGATGCACCCATGGCGCCGCGATATGTTGGTTTCCATCATTCAAGAAAATGTTCCGGCAAACTATGCTGATCTTTCCGTTCTTGATCTTGGTGCTGGAGAAGGTGCAATGGCGGTTGCGCTTTGGGCGATGGGTTTTCGGGAGATTACCTGTGTTGAAAACCGCCCTTTGAATATCGAGAAAGCCCAATTCGCATGTGAAGTCTATGGTGCTAAAGCGAACTTTGTACATTCAACAGTAGATGAGTTTCTCAGCCAGAATGATAATAGTTACGACATAGTCATTTTTATGGGTTTGTTGTACCACGTTCTCAATCCATTTGAGATGGCTCGCGCTATCGGGAGAGTGGCCAGACATTCCTGCATATCCGAAACGGTTATCGCCCAACCCCGCTTAACAGGATTTGATAATCGTCCCAATTATCAGCCGAGTGAAGCCGCCTTCTATATTCGAGTTGATAGCACCAAATCTCATACGGCAGGAATTTATGATCTTGAATTGTGGCCTACGGAAGATGCATTAATAACACTATTTCAACATGGCGGATTCAACAAAGTGCAACTGATCCCAAACAAGGGAATAGTGCCGCCTGATTTTCAGAGCGGTGGCCGGCGTTTCGCTTTCGCAAAGAAATAAAATTAGGCTCTAGTTACATTAGGTAGTGACGGGCTCATCTAGTGAGCTCTGGGACGCGGATACTGTCCCCATGTCGCGCAGGGCGCGAGTACGTGGGGAACGAGATGAGACAAAATGAGTTGGCAGCGCTGATGAGCAAGCTGGACAGGACACTATTGGCGTTGGCCTCCAATTACGCCCCTGCCCAAGCATTGATGGGAGAGATTTATCGTCATGTTGGAGCTTTCGATCGCATGGTCTCGGCCTTTGCTGCCGCGCTAGCACTTGAACCCTAGCCCCTGAAAGGCATAACGATTTCGCGGATGCGCTTAATGAGATAGAAGCATGGGGCGCGTCACGGTTGCATTACCAACAGGCCCTTGCTTTAAATCCACAGGATGTCCGCGCGCTCGCTGGTTTGGCTTTGATAGATGCCCCCGATGTGGACGATGCTCAACGGGCAACATATTTCGTTTCATGGTCTGATGCTCCTCCTACAAACCGAACAGTTCAAAGCGCAAGCCAAATGGAACAAAAACCTGTCACCCTCCACAGAGATTTCAATGTACAGACGCGAAGCGAATTAAAGGATGAATACCGCGTCTTCTACGTCACCGCATGGGGCTACGCGGCCGACCATCTGTTCGGCTGGTTTCCCAAGGCGCTGAATTCCCACAAGGACATTTTCGCCCTGCTCGCCCATGAGGGATCCCGCCCGAAATACCTGAAAGAAAGGACTCGCGGAGAACGCCCGCCGCTGGTTCCTTTCACAGAATTCCTGAACGACATGGGGATGACCTATTCATCCATTGGCGATTGCTACTCCTACCGCGCCGGGCAGATGCCGGAACTGCTGAACGTTGAACGCTATAAAAACATTCCCGTCGTCAATCTCGTTCGCCACCCCGTGGCGTGGCTGGAATTCTACGTCCGCTGGCGCGCCAGCAATATGAGAATGCGCGCCGGCGCCTCCGACCCCCTTGCGTGGGAATGGAAAGTCGCCTGCCATGCCTATTTCGAGTATCTGGGATTGCGGCCCTACGCCAAGGATGAAATCGATGTCTGGGCAAGCTACCAAGGCATGTTCCAGCTCAACAACATACTGGGCGATATCAATGCGGTGCAACACCATCTACCCATCGAGGTGGTTGCCGAGAACCCCGCCATATTCAAGACGTTGGCCACTTATTTGACTCGCAACCGCGTAAAGTTCGATCAGGAGGACCTGGACCGCGCCTATTCCATGCGCCATACCCTGTTCCGCGGGGAAGCGCCGGTCGAATGCGAGCCGGCTCAGCTGATGCAAAGTTGGCCTGGCTGGAAAGTGGACGCTTTCCGCAAACTGGTTTCGCCGGAGGCCATTGATGTTTACTCGGCGTTTGGTTATGACCTGAAGGATATTACGCGACATCCGATAAGCATGGCCCCGGTGGCCGGCAAGATAAGCAGGCCGATATTCGTGAGTTCCATACCAAAATCAGGCACATGGCTGCTGCGCGACATTCTGGAGATGGCCACGGGGCTCAAATCCCATGAGCCGGAAATCGGCGTTGGCGAACCGGATTATGCGGATGCGAACCTGATCGAATTCCCATCCGGAACATTTTTTTCCTGGCATTCAGTCCTGACGCCGCAATCCATAGCACTCCTCAAGGGCGCCCAAGCCAAGAATATCTTCCTCATCCGCAACATCTACGATGTGCTGTTGTCCATGTACACCCACTTGACCCGTGATGTGGATGCCGCAATCGGCCGATCCATCGTCGGCAGCGACTATTTCGAGGGAAAATCCGTTGAACAATGCCTGTCTTTGATGATTTCTGGATTCACATCGCCCAGACTGACATGGATGGGTGCGATCCCCCTGATTAAACAGATGGATAGCATGCTTGAGCTGGTACAGTCCGGCAATGCCCTTCTATTGAGTTACGAACAGCTCACCGGCGAAAAACGCACTGCGATGCAGAGAATAGTGCAAGTAATAGGACTTCAGTTGCCCCCGGGGAAAATCGAAGAAATCGTCGCCGCCACCGACAAGGAGGCTATGCGCGAACGCAAAAAGGCTGAGGGGCAAGATCAACACATTCCCCTGCCGGAACACCGCTTAAGCCGAAATTCCTTTCAGCCCTACCACAAAGAAATGCTCGACTTGGCAGTTTTTGCCAACGCGCCCGGACTGCCCGCGCGCCTGGCAGCGCTCGGCTTTGATTCGATTCTGCGATTTGGAACACACTGAGGCTGACCCGCAGTGAAGGGAATGGGTTGCGCGGTCCTAGTCGCGGTTTCTGGAGCCTTAGCCAAACGTCGTCCTGCGACTTCAAGGGACCTTTCGGCACCATCAAGGTGGATGGGCCATACTATCCGATACAACGCTGCTATTCGGACAAAAGGCGCGATATCTTCCTGGTGGACTTCATCGGCAAAGCCCTTGCAGATGGGAACTCTATGTCTTGTAGACCTGGAATTTAATTACCTGAACAAGCAGTACTCTGCTTCCACATTTTCCAGATTCAACCCAAGCGCCTTCTGAAGGTATTCGGCCGCAATCTCATATTCTTTCATTTCGACGCACACACTACCGATATTGGTGAGTACGTCCGCATCGTTATGCAGCACGAAAGCTTTTTTGAAAGCGAGGACCGCCTCTTCAAGAGCCTGCGTTTTTTCACCATCAACTAGCTTTACACCGTGGGTCCAGAGTGTTTTGCCAAGCAGAAAGTGCGCGTCGAAGCGGTCGGGATAGCTGCCCGATAGCGAGCGGTAGCTGGCAATTACATCTTCCAGGCGCTTCAGTCCACGGTATATGTCGGCCAGCAGCAAATAAACATCCCACCCCCGCCTGTCCTCCACGGGTATTTTTCGCAGGCAGGCTGCGGCCTCCTCCATCTTGTCCTGCTTGAGCAGCAAGAGGCCCATGCTCAAGCTAGTATCCGAATCGTCTGGCGCCAGCTCAGAGGCTCTCGTATACCAGCTTATTGCATCATCCAGCCGCGCTTGCAATGCCTTCACCTCACCCATATTTTTCAGTGCTGGCACGAAGCCTGGATCCAGTTGTAAAACTCGCTGAAAGCATGTTTCTGCTTCTTCCAGGTCATTCATCTGCTTCAATGCAGTCCCAAAACCGTTCCATGCCTTGATATATTCAGGACGTAGCCTGACTGCTTCCTGGTAGGAGGCAAGCGAGTCTGCCAAACGATTTTGAAGGCACAAGACATTGCCCAGATTGTTATGAGCTTCGGCATAATCCGGCTTGATGGCAATAGCTCGCCGATAACTAGCCTCGGCCTGCCCCAGTTTTTTTTGCTCCTCAAGAACAACACCGAGGTTGTTATGTATCTCCGGGATATTGGGGTTAATTCGAATGGCTTTCTGCAACAAGTCTTCAGCCAGGGCGTAACGCTTCTGATCCGAATAAAGTAATCCGAGCAAATTCAATGCGTCCAACTGCTCGGGAATCGCTTGAAGAATGCGTTGGTAAAGTTCTTCCGCCTGCGCAAGATTCCCCTGTTGCTGGTGGTTTATGGCCAGTTGCAACGCCTCACCCAAAGTCAGATTTTTGCTTTCACTCATTTTTGGACATCCTTGTTGGTCAACCACTCTCGCCACATTTTCCGATAATTCTGCTCGACCATTCCCGTTATCGTGACAGGATTGCCGGCGGGTGACGCCTTGACTTGCTCGCGCAACCTCGCTCGCAATTCAGCCAGCGCACGAGGATTGGAAGCCTTGTTCCTCGCCAGCACCAGATAAGCCTCTCGATTATCTGCGACCCAGTCTTCAAGGCCAAGTGCGGTTTCGATGGCGGCAGTTACACGACTGGGCAAGGACGGCCCTTTGAGCGTCACCACTGGCACCCCCATCCACAGGGCCTCGAAGGTGCCAATCCCGCCACCATGAGGAAAAGGATCCAAGGCGATGTCCACCGCTCCGTAAGCTGCCATATGCTCGTACCAGGAGGTTCGCCCAAGCAAGGTCAGGCGCTCTGCGCCGACACCGCACTCCGCCATTTTATCGGCGATCCTGAGCCTCTGCGTCACATCGTCAAGTTCCTTGGCCTTAACAATCAGACGGGCTTCAGGCATTGCGAGAAGAATCTCCGCCCAAAGTGCGAGCGATGATTCAGAGATTTTCACCAGCCGGCTAAAACAACCGAAAGTAACATAGCCATTCTTCATTGCCGGCAGAGGTGCGACAGGTGGCGAATTGTCCGGGCAGGCATAGGGAATTAAACATGGCAGGTAGGCGATCTTCTCTGCAAAATAGTGGCATTCATCGGGAGGAATACTAACCGGATCGCCAAACAGATAATCCATGGCATCCAGCCCGGTACCGTGGCCATGCCCCCAGCCCGTCACCTGGACCGGCGCAGGTTTGCGCGCGAACAACAGCAACCTGTTCCCGGCGGAATGCGCAGCAAGATCCACCAGTATGTCGATCTTGTCGGCACGAATCATTGCATCCGCATCCGCATCGCTTTTACCCACGATATTGCGCCAACCAGTGACGCAATTGCGGAGTTTCTCCGTCATCTGGTCGTTACGCGGCGAATTGGAATAACAATAGACTTCGAAATTTTCCCGGTCATAACCACACAGCATGGGCTCAAAGGTATACGCCGCCGAGTGCATGCGAAAATCGGCGGAAACGTAGCCAACCCGCAATACGCGATTGGGGTCGCGATCGTTGGCGTGCGCTCGCCATAATTGCTGCAGCGGTGCGGCATACCGTGCATTCCACTTCTTGCGCTCTTCCTGCTGGCTCTCGGTTGTAGCCTGAGCATCGAAATCCATCAAAAAAATCAGGTTGCTGTGTGCCACAGCGTTCGTCGGGTTGAGGGATAACGCCCGCTGATGTGCTATTTTGGCATCCTCCAGTTTCCCTTCTCCCAGAAGAACATTTCCCAAGTTGCTCAGGGTGACGTCCTCATCCGGATTGGCCACCAGGGCCTGCGTATAACATTCGCGCGCCCGATCGAGTTGCCCGAGTTCATAATAGGTATTGCCCATATTCGTGTGGGCCATGGCAAAAGACGAATCCAGCGCCAACGCTTCTCGGTAGCAGTCCATGGCGTCTTGCAGGCGACCCATGCTGGCGTAGACAATGCCGATATTATTCAGTGCATAAAAAAATCCCGGCCTGATTTCCAGCGCTGTCCGGTAACTTTTAAGCGCCTCCTCCAACAGTCCATTTTCTACCAGCAACACGCCCAGATTGTTGTGCGCCTCGGGATAATCCGGCTTGAGCGCGATCGCCCTGCGAAACGCTGCCTCGGCCTCGCCCATCCGCCCAAGAAGCTGATGTAGCTCCCCCAGCCCATTCCAGGATTCCGCCTTGTTCGGATTGAGTTCCAGCGCCCTGCGAGAAGCCTTTTCCGCTTCATCAAGCCGGCCCGATTCCCGCAGCAAGGCGGCGTAATTGCCATGAGCCTCGGCGAAATCGGGTTGCAGTTCCAGCGCTTTCTGGAAGGCCTTTTCCGCCTTCTCCATCAAGCCCAGACGCTGCTGCACCTGCCCCAGCCCGCAATAGGCCTTGGCGTAGTTCGGCTTCAATTTGATGGCCTGCTCGAAGCGTTTGGCGGCCACCTCATATTTGCCGCCAAGGAAATTCACATTCCCCGCGTTAAACCACGCTTCGGCATAATTCGGCCGGAGCCTCAGCGCCTGTTCGAAGGCCTTGCCCGCATCCTCGAAGCGTTTCCGCTCCTGCAGAACCGTGCCCAGGTTGTTGTGCGCCTCGGGAAATTTAGGATTGAGGCGGATGGCCTGGCGGAACGACACCTCGGCTTCTTCAGGACGGCCCAGAGATTGCAGGGCAAGTCCCAGATTGTTGTGGAATTCCGGCACCCGCGCATCGGCCCGGACAGCCTGCTGAAGCAGATCTGCCGCGACATCGTGTCGCCCTACCTGGGATGCCAGCACGCCCAGGTAGTTATTGGCGTAAGGGTGCTGAGGTGCGCTGGCCAGCACCTGGCGGTAGAGTCCTTCCGCCTCGGCGAGACGACCGGCCTGGTGATGGGCCAATCCCTGCTGCAGCAGCGCATTCAATCCGGACGAAAGCTCATTTTTCATGCAGACATTCTATTCCGGCTGATTGAGCAAGGAGTCCATCACGCCGCGCAGGGTCTTGTCGACTTCTGCCACCACCTCTGCCCAGCCGCCCGGTTCGCGCTGGCGGAACAGGCGCATGCCCGGGTACCAGGGCGAATCGTCACGTTCGAGCAGCCAGCGCCAGTCCGGCGCATAACGAACAAGCGTCCACACGGACCGGTTCAGCGCGCCAGCCAGATGCGCCACGGCCGTATCCACCGAGACGACCAGATCGAGCTGTCCGATCAGGGCTGCAGTATCGGTAAAATTCGCCAGTTGAGCAGATACGTCGACCAGTCCGAGACGTTCCGCGCTGCCACCTTCCTGCGCGGTGGGTGCCCGATTTTGCAGGCTGATCCAGGTCACGCCGGGCATTTTCGCCATCTGTTCGAACTGGAGCAGTTCGATGGAACGCTCGCTGTCGGCCCCGTGCCGCGCATTGCCCTGCCAGCACAGACCGATCTTGATCGTGCCTGCATAGCAGGCCAGGCGCTCGCGCCAGACAGCGGATTTCTCCACGGAAATATTCAGATAAGGCACATTGACGGGAATCTTATCCAGAGCCGTCTGGAAAAGGCTGGGCAAGCTCAGCAAGGCGCAATGGGCATCGAAGGGCGGCAATTGCTCCTCGAATCCATATACCGCCGTCACCGCCTCCATGTCGCGAATCAGGTTTTGCAACGCCGGTGCGCACTGCACTACCACGCGCATTCCTTGCCGCGCGATGAAAGGCAGGTAGCGCGCAAACTGGATGGCGTCGCCGTAGCCCTGCTCGAAATGGACCAACAGGGTAGCCCCGGGGACGATCAGTCCGTCCCACTGCGGCCCGGGGTGGCGCGGCGGCTTGAGCCGCAGGCGCCACTCGTATTCGGCGAACCCCTCGCGCATCCTGCCCATCAGCAGCCATGCCATGCCGAGCGACGCATGCGCCTCGGCGAACTCCGGCCTCCCGGCAACGGCATTCTGGAAAGCCAGGGCGGCGTTTTCCAGCTGATTAAGCTCGCGGTAGGCCACGCCGAGATTGAAGTGCGCCATCGCCATTTCCGGCTTGAAGCGAATCGCGCTGGAGAACGCAGCGACCGCCTGTTGCAACTGTTTTCTCACCAGATGCAGCGTACCCAGGTTGTTGTGGGCTTCGGCATAATCGGGGGCGAGGCTCAATGCGTCGCCCAGGCAGCGCTCCGCCTCGTCCAGACGGCCCACCTGCCGGTACGCATCGCCGAGGGTCGCCAGCGCTTCCGCTGAAGCGCCGTCATGCGCAACGCTCTGCTCAAGCCACGGGATCGCTTGTTCGGTGTTCCCCGATTTCAGCTCTACCAGGCCGCGCGCATAGAGCGCGAGGGCCGATCCAGGCGCCTGTTCCAGTGCCTTTTGCAGGGCACTGCGGGCCTCGTCAACCCGTCCGGTTTCCAGGCTACGCATCGCAGCACAGACCTGTTCCTCGATTGCCGGGCCTGAATCAGGCTTTACCCGACCGGGAACGGGATAAGCCCTGAGCGCTTCGGTCACCCGTTCGATCACGGGTTGCCAGTTGCCCTGCACGGTCTGACGGAACAGACGCAGATTCGGATACCACGGGCTGTCGTCGCGCTCCAGCATCCAGCGCCAGCAGCCGTCGAAGCGCGAGAGCAGCCACACCGGCTTTCCCAGCGCGCCAGCCAGGTGGGCGACTGAGGTGTCGACGCTGATCACCAGATCCAGTTGCGAAACCAGGGCCGCCGTATCGGTAAAATCGTGGACCTCGTCCATCAGGTCAATCAACTTGCCGGGGTACCCGTGCGCCTCAAGGCCGGCCGTGCCTTTTTGCAGGCTGAAGAAGTCGATTCCGGGCAAATCCAGGAGGGGCGCGAAAGCGGAAAGAGACAAGCTGCGACGGCGGTCGATCAGATTGGAGTCAAGATCGCCCGGGCGCGGCGCCCCGGCCCACACCAGCCCCACGCGCATCCTGCCGCCGGCAGGCAAGCGCGCCGCCCATCGTTCGCGCAAGCCGGGCTCTGCATGCAGGTAAGGGACATCGGCAGGAATATTGCGCTCATCGTCCACACCCAGCCACAGGGGCAGGCTCAGGAGTGCGCAATGCACGTCGAAATGAGGCAGGGGCTCGCCCTCCGCCACCACGGCATCCACGCCCGCCACGGATTGCAACAGGCGTTTCAGCAGCGGCTGGCAGCGCAGCACCACCCGCCCGCCCCGTGCCGCCACCAGCGGCGCAAAGCGGACAAACTGCAGCGTATCTCCCATGCCCTGCTCGGCGTAGAGCAGAATGGTTCTGCCGCCCAGGTTTTCACCCTGCCAGGCCGGGGTGGAAAAATCGGGATACAGGTGGCGCGTATCCGGACGTCTGAGACGCCACTCGTACTCGCGCCAGCCATTGTTGAAATCGCCCTGCAACAGGTAAACCAACGCGCGGTTCCAGTGCGCCTCGGCATAGTCCGGCGCGATTTTGATCGCTTCTGAATACGCATGGCGCGCCTTGACAATCCGGTTCCCGGCCTTCAGCACGTTGCCCAGATTATTCCAGGCCGAGGCATAGCCCGGGCGAAGCGCATGCGCCCGGCGCAAGCACTTCTCGGCCTCCGC
Source organism: Sulfurimicrobium lacus (assembly GCF_011764585.1). GTDB lineage: Bacteria > Pseudomonadota > Gammaproteobacteria > Burkholderiales > Sulfuricellaceae > Sulfurimicrobium > Sulfurimicrobium lacus. Next base: position 1,860,198 of record NZ_AP022853.1, on the reverse strand, counting down.
CAAATGACCGGTATCCAGCAAAACCGCGCCAAGGTTATTAAGCGCCTCGGGATAATCCGGGCGGGATTTCAGCGCCTGCCTCAAGTGGCGCTCGGATTCCCCGAGGCGCCCCTGATAGCGAAAAATCACGCCGAGATTTCCATGTGCCTCGGCCATGTCCGGGTAGAGGGAGAGCACTTCGACCAGGAGATTTTCGGCCTCGGCCAGGCGATTTTCGGCCAGCAGCGCGGGCACATCCACCAGCACGGCACGATAGCAAGCTTCGGCGTCAGCGAGGGGGTTGGCCTGATGAGGGGGCAAATCCTGAGAAATTCCATCCATGGAAATATGATAACCGGAAACACTGAGATTCTGCCTCGGAACATGCCCGCCTCACCGTGAAATGATTTTCCTCAAGTTTTCTGCCTAACTTCCGCTACCAGATGAAACTTAGGACTATCAAGAACCTAGCCTAAAGCAAATCGGAGAACATTTTTGGCACTAACGATCAACACCAACGTTCCATCGCTCAACACGCAACGGCAACTTAACGCCAGCCAAGCTTCACTGACGACATCGTTGCAGCGTTTGTCCTCCGGTTTGCGCATCAACTCGGCAAAGGACGATGCTGCCGGTTTGGCGATTTCCGAACGTTTCACCACCCAGGTTCGTGGCATGGACCAGGCGCGTCGTAATGCTAACGACGGCGTATCCCTCGCCCAGACAGCGGAAGGTTCGATGGAGCAGATGGGCAACCTGATGCAGCGTATCCGCGAGTTGGCGGTGCAGGCCGCCAACGCGACCAATACCGCATCCGACCGCCAGGCGCTGAATCAGGAAGCCACGCAACTTAACCAGGAACTGAGCCGCTTCGCGAGCACGACTGAGTTCAACGGACAAAAACTGTTCGACGGCACATTCGGCTCTGCCGTGTATCAAGTCGGCGCCAATGCCAATCAAACCATTACCGCGACCACTACTAACTTCCTGACGTCCCAGTATGGAACGTATGAAATTGGCAAGCAGAACACCCGCTCGGTTGGTTTGTATAATGCAGGCACTACCCTGGCGACACTGCAGACAGGCGAGGTAGTAAGCACTGCGGGTACGGCCACCATCAATGGCGCAACCGGGAGCGGATCCATTACGCTGGCCGTAACGGATTCCGCGCGGGATGTTGCGACAAAAATTAATACTGTGAGCCAGACAGGGGTGAAAGCTGCAGCCTTTACCGAAACCACGTTGACTTTGAGCGCATCAGGCAGCTACGCGCTCGACGTATATGGATCGAACACAACTGCGGCAAACGTTGCCTTCTCGATTTCGTCGCCCACCGGAGCGGAGGGCCTCTCCCAGGCGGTCTCGGCATTCAACAATGCCGCAAGCACGACTGGCATTTCCGCCAAGCTGGACGGAGCGACCGGCATCGTGCTAACCCAGGCGGAGGGATATAATATCGCTTTGGTTGCGACGGGTGCCAATACGACCGCAGGCGACATGACTGCGGGCGGCATCACCATGACAAAAGCCTATGTAGATGCGGTTCCATATGGCGGAAATCTTGTGGTTGGAGGACAAGTCAACTTGGATTCCGACAAGTCATATTCCGTAGTCAGCACCGGTGCTGCCCTGACATCGGGCGTATTTGGCGCGGCTTTGGCAGCGAATGGCAGAGTGGCGTCATCCTTACAGTCAGTCTCGACCATCGATATCACGACTACTGCAGGAGCAACCCAAGCACTGCGCATTGCCGATATGGCGCTGACCGCCATCAACAGCCAGCGTTCCGGTTTTGGCGCGTTGCAAAACCGTTTTGAAGCGACCATCAACAACCTGCAAACGACATCGGAAAACATGTCTTCCGCGCGCAGCCGTATTCGTGATGCGGACTTCGCGGCAGAAACTGCAAACCTGACACGTTCCCAGATTCTGCAGCAAGCAGGTACGGCGATGCTGGCGCAGGCCAATTCTTTGCCAAACTCCGTGTTGAGCCTACTGCGCTAACTAATACCGAACACGTTCTGGCTTTTTCGCCCTGAAATACTCGGTGTTCTGATAAAACGCAGGGGTCTCGTTATCCGGCCACCAACCCGGCACACCAAGCAGTGGAACCGGGCACAGGGCGTCGTTTACCCGCTCGGCAAGCCCACTGGCAATCAGCTGGTCTAGTTCCTGCGCCTGTTCCCCAGGAAAAGCCGCCAATGATGATCCGACTCTCAGCATCAGCCCTTTTCCGGTGAACCCGACATAGGGCTTGAGCGCCTTTTCATAGAGCGAATGTCCGAAAATGACGAATTTCATTCGTTCCGTCACGGCCTGGCGCCGCTCCCAGAACAGCTCAGTCCAGCGATGCTCACGCAGCAAATCCGCCTGTTCATCGTCCGCATATAACACCACCACGCCGCTTTCGTCGAAGAGCGTCAGGACGTCCTGGGTTTTACCGCGATTTCCGGCTTCAGCACTTGCAGACTGTGAAATGGCGGAAAAATGCAGGGCATTGATGGCCGTCTTGGTTTCCGGGAACGCCAGCCACACCAGCGCGTTGAACAGATCGTGCCAGTTTTCCGTGCGGGTCTGCACTTCGCCGCTGAGATAGATGCGGGCCTCGTACTTTTCTTCCATGCACCGCGGCTTGCCGTCCTGGGGTACAAAGCGGATGGCCGCGCCGCTCGCGGTGCGGATGGAGGGCGAAAGCAGCGCGTTCAACTCGTCCAGCGTGGGCCAGCGCTCGAGCTTTTCGAGCGATTCGCCCACGCCGCGCAGCGGCTCGAACATGGGGGACGAATTCAGGAAATGTTGCCGCCACTCATCCATGGCGGTCGAGGCAGGTGAAATAAACCATGGGATCGGGCGAGGTGCGGTTGCGCTGCGCCTGCCAGATCATTTCGCCCAGGCATTCCATGACCTGGTGCAACGCGTCGTGTGGGTCGCCGCTCTGCTCCAGAAGTTTCTGGTAGCGTCCCTTGATGCCGGGGGGCTGATCGATCGACAGTTGCTCCGCAATGGCGAGGTGCAGGTTGAGGTGCAGGAAGGGATTGGTCTCGCCCTGCTCGGGCAAATAATCGCGCTCCAGGTAGCGTTCCGGGCTGTTCAGCAGCGCATGGTATTCCGGGTGCTGCAGCAGGATTTCCAGCGCCATGCTTTCCAGCGCGGAAAGCGGCTGGTGCTGGCCGTATTTGCGCCAAGTGTCGAAAAGGAACTGGCGCGCCTGATCGCGGCTGGGATTAAACACGCGCGACTCCATCCGCAACTGAAAACAGCCCCAAAACCGCGGCGTACTGGAACAGCTGGTTGCTGCCGTTGAACGGCGCAATTTCACCGTTGCCGTAAAAACCGATCAACGGCATGCCGGGAAAACGCTGCTGCACGAGCTGCAAATCCCGGTCCACGCCGCCGTAGAAGTAAGGTCCGCGTCCCATGCAGGGAAAACACAGACCGAAGTCAGGTGTGCCGCCCAGCTCCTGCTGCAGGCGCTCCACGGTGAGGCGCATGTCGCTTTCGGCAGCCAGCGGCTGGCGCATGGCCCAGAACAATTGCTCTCCCTCTAACGGACGGACCGACAGGGTCACCGAGCCATCCTGGGGATTGACCGCGATGATAGGGGCCAGACGGTAACGTCCTTCGGCAATCGCCGTGACATGCTCGCCGTAAGTGATGCCAGCCATGATGAGGTGGAGCGGAAAGATATCGTCGCTGCGCAGCTCCAGCGGCAATGCCCGGGCCAGCACATTGAGGGCCGGCTGCCCGCCCAGCGCCTGCACATCGAGTCCTTCGGACTGCGTCACGGCATAAGGTGTCTGACTCAGGGGGCGCACACCCTGAGACACGCCGACCACGCCGTTGGCACCATGCACGGCCACCTCGCAGCGCCCGATTTGCGCCACCTTGCCCCCCTGCCACACGCCGAACGGCCCCTGCCCGGTGGCGTCGCCGGAAACGCCGCCGAAACGGCGCCCGGGCTTGTCCAGCCATTCGGTATGAATGGCGTTGGGCGCCGCAAGAGTGAGCAACAAGTCATTCCCCGGCGTGTCGTGCCGCGTTTCCAGGCTTACGCCGGGACCGAATACCATCGCGGCCGCCGCCGGGGCATCCAGCACCCAGTCTTCCTCGGTGAGGATGCCGGCCGCACTGCAGCCGATTATCTGCGTGCAACTGGCAGCCCTGGCAGCGGCGCGCAGCGCAGGAAGCGGGTCGCGCGCGAACTCGGGTGTCAGGAACAGCAGTACGCTGCTGGCGATGGCAAGACCGGCCTTTTGCATGGCGACGGAGACCGCCTGGTGCGCCAGCGCCTCGCTGGCCGAGGGATGGGTAGCGAAGCCGGTTGCGACTTGCTTCATTTGTCTGTCTTGTCTTTATATTCGCACAGATCGCGTATCAGGCATTCGCCGCACATCGGCTTGCGCGCCTTGCACACGTAGCGTCCGTGCAGAATCAGCCAGTGATGGGCATCGTGCCTGAATTGCGGTTCGATGACCTTGAGCAGCTTTTTTTCCACTTCCAGCACGGTCTTGCCGGGGGCCAGACCGATGCGGTTGGCGACGCGGAAGATGTGCGTGTCCACGGCGATGGTGGGCTGACCGAACGCGGTGTTCAATATCACGTTGGCCGTTTTGCGCCCCACGCCGGGAAGCATTTCCAGTGCTTCGCGACTGGCCGGCACCTCGCCGCCATGCTGCTCGACCAGGATGCGGCAGGTTTCGATCAGGTGCTTGCCCTTGCTGTTGTAGAGCCCGATGGTGTTGATGTATTCCTTCAGCCCGTCCAGCCCCAGTGCGAGAATGGCCTGCGGCGTATTGGCTACGGGGAACAGCCTGGCGGTGGCGAGGTTCACGCCCTTGTCGGTCGCTTGCGCCGACAAGACCACGGCCACCAGCAGTTCAAACGGCGTGCGGTAGACCAGTTCGGTGGTGGGGTGCGGATTCCCGTTGCGGAAGCGGGTGAATATCTCTCGGCGCTTGGCAGCGTTCATGTAAAAGCCGGGTTATGCGGTTGCGGCTGAAGCTTCGGGCGCGCGCACCGGTTCACCCTTGGCCGCCTGGCGCTGGTCCAGCCAGTTCTTTCCCGCGATCAGCAGGCCCAGCCCGATGAAAGCGCCGGGCGGCAATATGGCGAGCAGAAAGCCGTGGTAATCCGGAATCACCGTAATCACCCAGGCCTTGGCGGATTCGCCGAATGCGAGATCGATGCCGGACAGCAGCGTGCCCTTGCCGATGATCTCGCGCATCCCGCCCAGCACCGCCAGCGTCATGGTCAGGCCGAGGCCGACCATGAAACCATCCACCATGGACGGAAATACCGGGTTCTTCGAGGCGAAAGCTTCGGCACGGCCAAGCACGTTGCAGTTCACCACGATGAGCGGCACGAAAATGCCCAGCACCAGGTACAGCGCCTGCATGTAGGCATTCATGGCGAGGTCGATCACCGTCACCAGCACAGCGATGATCAGGATGTATACCGGGATGCGGATTTCGCCCGGCACCCACTGGCGCACCAGCGAAACGATGGCGTTGCTGCAGGCCATGACCATGATGGTCGCAACGCCCAACCCGACGCCGTTCACCACGGTGGTACTCACGGCGAGCAACGGACACAGGCCGAGCAGGGCAACGATCCCGGCGTTGTTTTTCCACACGCCGTTCCAGATAATTTCCTTGTAGTTTGCATCGCTCATTTCGCTTGCTCCTTTGGGAGAGTGAATATCTTCTCCCGATTGGCGGAAAAATAGCCCAGCGCCTTGTACACCGCCTTGACCACGGCTCGCGGCGTAATCGTCGCCCCGGCGACAGAATCGAATTGGCCGCCGTCCTTTTTCACTTTCCAGTCCTTGGACTGGTATTTCTCCAGCGAAGTGCCATCAAAACCCTTGATCCAGTTGCTCTTGGCGATTTCGATGTAGTCTCCCAGTCCCGGGGTTTCCTTGTGCGACACCACGCGCACGCCGGAAATCACGCCATCCGCCTTGATCGCGATGAGCAGCTTGATCTTGCCCGCGTAGCCGTCGGGCGCGACCGCTTCCAGCACCACGGCGGAGGGCTTGCCGTCCTTGAGTGCACGGTAGGTCACCGTGGCTTCGGCGGTACCGAGTTCCGGCTGTGGCGGCAGATTGACAGCATCGCTGATGATGTCGTTATCGTACAGTTCGGGCGGCAGGATCTGGGCGATCAGCGCCAGTTTGGCCTTTTTCTCGCTCGCCGCGATGATGTCCTTGGTGGCATCGAACGTCAGCGCCAGCAACGATGTTCCCACCAGCGCGAAGGCCGCAAGCACCATCGCCAGCTTGGTGGAATGACGGACGTAGTCGGAGCTCATTCCTTCCTCCCGTCGAACCACTTGCCGGCATGGCCGAACACGCGCGGCTGGGTATAGGCATCGATCAGCGGCACGGCCGAATTGAGGAACAGCACGGCGAAAGCGACGCCGTCCGGATAACCGCCCAGCACGCGGATGATATAGGCGCTCACGCCTATCCCCGCGCCGAATATCAGCTTGCCCAGCGGCGTGGTGGGACTGGTGACATAGTCGGTGGCGATGAAGAAAGCGCCCAGCATGGTGCCGCCAGCAAAGAGATGGAACAGCGGCGAAGCATAATGGGCCGGGTCGAACAGGTAGAACAAGCCGGCCGTGCCGAACATGGCTGCGAGGAAGGAAGCCGGGATGTGCCAGCTGATGATGCGCTGCTGCCACAGGTACAACCCGCCGAGCAGGTAGAACAGGGCAATGATTTCCGTCCCCTTGCCGCTTAGCATGCTGAAAATCGGCGAGGACTGGATGTCGACCACCGTGCGTTCGAGGTGAAGCTGGGTTTTCAGGGTATCCAGCGGCGTCGCCATGGTGATCGCATCGAGCTTGCTATCCGCCGGAGAGATGCCGCCGAACATGAAATCCATCTGCTGGGAAAAACTCCAGTGGCTGTGCGCCAGCACGTCGGGCGCAGTCCAGTGCGTCATGTGCGAGGGAAACGAGATCATCAACGCCGCGAACCCGACCATGGCCGGATTGAAGAGATTGTTGCCCAGCCCACCGTAAAGATGCTTGGCGATCAGAATGGCGAACAGCGTCCCCACCACGACCAGCCACCACGGTGCCAGAGGGGGGATGGAGAGCGCCAGCAGCCAGGCCGTTACCAGCGCGCTGCCGTCGGTGAGATAGACCCGCAAGGGGTAACGTCGCAAGTGCAGCACCGCCGCTTCCGTGGCCAGCGCCGCAACGCTCGCCAGGGTAATGCTGACCAGGATCGCCGGGCCGAAGAAATAGACGTATGCGGCAACGGCAGGCAGCAGGGCTGCCAGCACCTTGAGCATGATGACGTTGACGCCGGTTTTTTCCGCCACTACAGGTGAATTCATGGTTGTGCGCCCTGCCCTTCATCGGTTTTTTGCACCGCCACGCTCTGCTCGGCGGTCTCCCTGGCTTGAGCTCGCCTTTCGTCAATCTCGTCTATCCTGGCTTGCGCTTCCGGAGGAAGATCTTCCACGTTCTGCGGCGCCACTGCCGCCTTCTTGGCTTTGGCGCGCTCGATGGCGGCCTGAATGGCGGCCTTCTTGGCTGCGGCTGCAGCTTCGTCGCCACCCTCCTCGTCCGGCTTGGCTGCCACCTGCGCAGCCTTGGCTGCGTGCTTGGCGGCCTTTTCCTGCTTTTCGCGCTCCAGGCGCAGCTCCCTGAACTCGTGGCGCTCGCGCGCCCGTTCGGAGGCCTTCTTTTCCCGCTCCTGAGCCTGGATTTCACTCTTGGCAAAGCGGTAGAACTGCACCAGCGGGATATGGCTGGGGCACACGTAGCTGCAACAACCGCATTCGATGCAATCGAACAGCTTGTATTCCTGAGCCTTGGCGAAATTCTTGGCCTTGGCGAACCAGAACAGTTCCTGCGGCTGCAGGTCCGCGGGACAGGCCGCGGCGCAACGCGTGCAGCGTATGCACGGCATGGCGCGCGGCAGCGGCGGGAACAGGGTTTGCGACGTGGCGATGACGCAGTTGGTCGCCTTCACCACCGGCACGCCCGGATCGGACAGGGGCAGTCCCATCATCGGCCCGCCCATGAGGTACCCGCTGGTGTCCGCGCGCGGCCTGGCCGCCTTCACCAGTTCGCCGATCGGCGTGCCGATCAGCACTTCGTAGTTGCGCGGCTCGTCCATGTTGCCGGTCAGCGTCACCAAGCGGGAAATCACCGGCTCGCCATGGTTTACGGCGCGATGAATGGTATAGGCCGTGGCGACGTTGAAACACTGCACGCCGACCTGGGGCCCCAGCGCGCCGCTGGGCACTTCCTTGCCGGTAAGCAGCTTGATCAGTTGCTTGGCACTGCCGCTGGGATACAGCGTCGGCACCACCACCACTTCGAATCCGCTCCCCTGACAGGCCGCCTGCATCGCCGCGATGGCTTGCGGCTTGTTGTCCTCGATACCGATCAGCACCTCCCTGGCGCCCATGGCATGCTGCATGATGGCGATGCCCTGCACGACTTCCGCCGCGCGTTCGCGCATCAGCATATCGTCGCAGGTGATGTAGGGCTCGCATTCGGCGGCGTTGATCACCAGCGTTTCGAGACTGGTGGCATCAAGCTTGATGTGGCTGGGGAAGACCGCCCCGCCCAGGCCCACGACACCGGCGTCGCGCAAGCGATTGCGCAGATCGGCAGGCGCGATGGCGCGGTAGTCGAACGGCTGGTGCTCGATCCAGCGGTCTTCGCCATCAGCTTCCATCACCACGCTGAGGTCAGGCAAACCGGAAGGATGCGGTGCCGGGTTCATCTCGATGGCTACCACCCGGCCCGAGGTGGGCGCATGCACAGCCGCAGAAATGAAGCCCTCCGGCGCACCGATCATCTGCCCCTTGAGCGCATGGTCGCCCGCGGCCACCACCGGCTTGGCCGGGTTGCCGTTGTGCTGGCGCAAGGGCACGATCAAGCGTGACGGCAACGGCGCAACAGCGATCGGCAGCTGCGTGGACTGGATTTTGTGTTCGGGCGGATGGACGCCGCCGTGGAAGGGATGCAGCGTTCTCATGTCGTCACCTCGACATCCTTCCTGGCATCGCTGATCGGATACACCGGGTATTGCCATTTCCAGCCGCTCAGCCCCTCTTCAACCGCCACCATGGTGATGCAGTCCACCGGGCAGGGCGGCAGACACAGTTCGCAGCCGGTGCATTCCGAATCGAGGATGGTATGCATCTGCTTCGCCGCGCCGACGATGGCATCCACCGGGCAGGCCTGGAAGCACAAGGTGCAACCGATGCAGGTCTGCTCGTCGATCAGCGCAACCTGCTTGGGCTTCGGCAGCGCCGCCTCGGCCGCGAGCGGTTGCGGCTCGACACCCAGCAGGTCGGCAAGACGCTTCATGACGGCCTCGCCGCCTGGAGCGCACAAGTTGATCGCCACGTTGCCGCTGGCGATCGCCTCGGCATAGGGCTTGCATCCGGGAAAGCCGCACTGGCCGCATTGAATCTGGGGCAGGATGGCGTCGACCTTCTCCACCAGGGGATTGCCTTCCACCTTGAATTTGAGGGAAGCGAAACCGAGTACTGCGCCCAGTACCACGGCCAGACCGATCATCACCAGCAGCGCATTAAACATAGGTGTTATTTAACCAGTCCGGAAAAGCCCATGGAAGCGATGCTCATCAGCCCGGCCGTCACCATGGCGATGGCGGAGCCCTTGAACGGCAGGGGCACGTCCGCGCCCTCGAGTCGCTCGCGCATGGCGGCGAAGGTGGTCAGCACCAGGGCAAAGCCGACTGCCCCGCCAAAACCGAAAAGCAGCGATTCGATGAAATTATGATTTTCCTGCACGTTGAGGAGCGGAATCCCCAGTACCGCGCAATTGGTGGTAATTAGCGGGAGGTAAATGCCCAGCGCCTGATACAGCACCGGGCTGGTCTTGCGAATAAACATCTCGGTAAACTGGACAATCCCGGCGATCACGATGATGAACGACAGGGTACGCAAGTAGGTCAGTTCCGACCCCAGCAGGTACTGATTGACCAGGTAGCTGGCGCCAGACGCGAGGGTAAGCACGAAAGCGGTGGCCATGCCCATCCCCATAGCCGCTTCAAGCTTCTTGGACACGCCCATGAAGGGACACAGGCCAAGAATTTTGGCGAGGACGATGTTGTTGACGAACACCGTTCCGATCAGGATAAGAAAATAGTTTTCCATGGCGCGCAATGTACTAGCAGGGTAACAGTCGGATTATCTTCCGCGCCACAGGATGATGCAACCATTACGCCCGCGCGGATAAAGGGACTCTTGATGGCATGCCTGTCAGCAGCCATCGCGAACAATCAGGCAAACAATGATTGCCACCAGCGCTGGCGCCCGGCGGGAATGATGCCTTTGGGCTGCATTTCGGTCGGCGGCATGACGCTCATCACCCAGCCCGGCAAGGGCGGATTCTTGCTTGAACCGCACGACACGCCGAGGTTGTTGGGATCGTAGATCTTGATCAGGGTGGGCTTTTCCAGGTTATCGGCATAGACGATGGCGCAGTAATCTTCTTTATGGTCGCGCCGCAGCAAGGCATCCACTTCCTGGACAAAGCGGCTGACCTCTTCGGCGGAAGCCGGCGCGGTCGGCACAGGCTCGCCGATCGCATAAAGATGCCAGCCCGCCTGTGGATCAACCCTGACCCAGAACTCGGTAAGCTGCTTCCAGGACATCAGGCTATAGAAAGTGCCATAAAAGGCGGTTTTGAAATCCGACATGTGGCTGACCAACTCCCGTTAACCGGTAATGCATAACCAAAACAGGCCGCCAAATTGATTGGCGGCCTGTTTTTTGCTCCGGCATAACATGCTGAACATGTTAGCCTTCACTGAAAACAAGTAGCCAAAATTATTTGGCTACTTGTTTCTCTCTCAGTTCATCGAGTGTTTTGCAGTCGATGCACAGGGTTGCGGTTGGGCGCGCTTCGAGGCGCTTCAGACCGATTTCCACGCCACAGCTTTCGCAGTAGCCGTAATCACCGGATTCGATATTGGCAATGGTTTCGTCGATTTTCTTGATCAACTTGCGCTCACGGTCACGGTTGCGCAGTTCCAGGGCCATGTCGGACTCCTGGCTGGCGCGGTCGTTGGGGTCTGCGAACAGGGTAGCCTCGTCCTGCATGGTGTGCACGGTACGGTCGATGTCCTGGCTCAGTTCGGCTTTCCAGTCCTCGAGGATTTTGCGAAAATGCGCGTGTTGTTGCGGGTTCATATACTCTTCCCCCGCTTTTGGTTCGTATGGGATGAACTGCTTGTGTATTTCAGCGGACATGTGCTCTCTACTCTTCTTCGGATTTACGCAAAAGCGCTTTAATAGCAGATAATTTTACTTACCGCAAGCCGGCTCATTGCCGGAATGGAGATAACCAATTGGCTTTACAGGCTTTAATTTTCGATGTGGACGGCACACTTGCCGACACGGAGCGCGATGGACACCGCATCGCATTCAATTCGGCCTTCCGCGAATTCGGATTGGACTGGGACTGGGACGTTGACCTTTATGGGAAACTACTGGCCGTAACGGGCGGCAAGGAGCGCATCCGCTACTACGTGGAAAGCTTCAACACCCGCTACGTCAAACCGGCCGACTTCGACCGGCTGGTAGCCGAGCTGCACAAGACCAAGACCCGGCATTACACCGAGTTGCTGAGCGGTGGGCTCATCCCGGTGCGCCCCGGCATCCGGCGCCTGCTCGAAGAAGCGCGCACAGCCGGCCTGCGCCTGGCCATCGCCACCACCACCACGCCGGAAAACGTCACCGCCCTGCTCAAATACAGTCTGGCACCTGACGCGGAAAGCTGGTTCGAAGTCATCGCCGCGGGCGACATCGTACCTGCCAAGAAACCCGCGCCCGACATTTACTTCTGGGCGCTGGAGCGGATGAACCTCGATCCGGCCGCGTGTCTGGCTTTCGAGGATTCGGAAAACGGGCTGAAATCGAGCCTGGGGGCCGGCATCAAGACGCTGGTCACGATCAACGACTACACCACCGATCATGAGTTTCCGGGCGCGCTGGCGGTGCTGAGCGACCTGGGCGAACCGGGGCAGGCCTGCCAGGTATTCAGCGGCGACCTGAACGGCAAGGCCTATGTCGACGTGGCACTGCTCCGGCAGTGGCACGAAAACGCATGATCAAAGCGCCTTAACGAACTCCAGCACTTCCTGGGCATGGCCCGGCACCTTTACGCCGCGCCATTCCCGGCGCAACTCACCGGCGGCGTCGAACACGAAAGTGCTGCGCTCGATGCCGCGCACCTGCTTGCCGTACATATTCTTCATCTTGATCACGCCGAACAACCCACAAGCTTTTTCCTCGCCATCGCTCAACAACTCGAACGGCAACTCCTGCTTGGCCTTGAAGTTCTCGTGCGATTTCATGCTGTCGCGCGAAATGCCATATACCGCGCACCCTGCCGCCTGGAACTGCGGGTACAGGTCGCGAAACTGCTGCGCCTCGGTCGTGCAACCCGGCGTGGAGTCCTTGGGGTAGAAATACAGCACGACCTTCTTGCCGCGCAAGGCGGAAAGCTGAAACGGCGTGCCGCCTGTCGCCGGCAAATCGAAATCGGGAATCGGCTGGTTCATAGCTCGTTCACTCCGCTAAAGGAAGAAATTGCGGCCCCTGCAAGGCGAGATCGCCGGAACGCCCCGGAATCTCACCGAAGCTCACCTCATGGCGCGGCAGCTTGGCCACATCCAGCCCGGCGAAATACTGCTCCAGCGAAACCAGCTGATAGCCCTGTTCGCGCCACCCGGCGAGCAGTTCCTCGAACACGCCAGACAGCTTCATGCCCTCCATCTCGGCGTGGAGGGTGTAGACATGGCCGGTTGGCGACGGGGTTTCGGTCAGTTTCAGCAAATGCTGGGCAACGTTTTCGACCGTGATGCCGTCCACGCCGATCAATTCGTCCAGCGTCGGCAGCGTCGTCGGCAATTGCGGGCAATTGATAATCTCGGCGCGATAGATGGGCACGAAGGGGCCGCTGCCGCGCGTATCTGAGCAATAGTCGAAGCCCAGTCGCTGCTCCTGGCGCAAGGCGTGCAGGTTCATCTGCCAGCCTGCCGCGCCGTGAACCTTGGCGGGCGCGCCGAAAACATCCTCAAACCGATTGCAGGCACGCTGCAGTTCCCGCGCTGTCCATGCGACATCCTGATGCGCCACATTGTCTTGCCAATAAACATGGTCCCAGCAATGTATCCCGACTTCAAAGCCGCCGTCGCGCACCTGGCGCATGATGTCGCCGCAGCGCTTGCCGATATCCGGACCGGGCAACAGGGTGCCGTACATCAGGGTCTTGAGGCCGTAATGCTCGCGTACCGAAGTGCGCGAGACTTTTTTCATGAAGCCGGGACGGAATACGCGCTTGATGGCGCGACCGGTGTGATCGGGGCCGAGGCTGAAGAGGAAAGTGGCCTGGGCCTCATGCTGCTGCAGCATCTCTACCAGGCGCGGCACGCCTTCCCGAGTGCCGCGGTAAGTATCGACATCGATTTTCAGAGCCAATTGCTTCATCAAAGCCTTTCACAACCAGGCCATGCTGGCGCAATAAGTTGAACGTGGGGTGATACGCCAGGGGCGCCTGACGCCATACAAGAGGCGACTCAGTGATGCTTGTGCGTGGCGCCGCCTTTGAGTTTATACATCGTGCCGCAATAGGGACACAGCGCCTCGCCCTTCTCTTCCAGCGGCAGGTACACGCGCGGGTGGCTGCTCCACAACGCCATGCCCGGGGTGGGGCAATGCAAGGGCAGGTCTTCGGCAGTCACTTCGATGTAACGCTTGGTGTTGTCCGCCAGATCGTTTTGCATGCAACCTCCTTCTTAACGGGCATGGCGAATGTGCCACCCCTGATAATGAAACTTTCCATACCCGTTTCCCCCACCCCTGCCCTCCCCCGCATGCGGGAGAGGGGGCCGCAGGCTCGCTACGCGAGTTTCACGTTATACGAGTGAGAGCCAGTCCTGGTGCTTGGCCGATTTTCCGGTCACGCAGTCGAAGTACATGCTTTGCAGTTTGGCCGTGATGGGACCGCGGTCGCCAGTGCCGATCGCGCGATTATCGAGTTCGCGAATCGGCGTGACTTCCGCCGCGGTGCCGGTGAAGAAGGCTTCGTCGGCAGTGTAGACTTCGTCGCGCGTGATGCGTTTTTCGATCACCTGCAGACCGATTTCCGCCGCCAGCTGAATAATGGCGTCGCGCGTGATGCCTTCCAGCGCGGCGGTCGCGTCCGGGGTATAGAGCTTGCCGTTGCGCACGATGAAAACATTCTCGCCCGAGCCTTCCGCCACGAACCCGTCCACGTCCAGCAGCAGCGCTTCCTGATAGCCGTCATGTTCCGCCTCGCGGTGGGCCATGATGGAATTCATGTAATTGCCGTTGGCCTTGGCCTTGCACATGGTGACGTTGACGTGGTGGCGAGAGTAGGACGAGGTCTTGACGCGAATGCCATGCTCCAGCGCCTCGGCACCGAGGTAGGCGCCCCACGGCCAGGCGGCGACGATCACGTGGGTGCTCAGCGTCTTGGCCGAAATTCCCATGGCTTCCGCGCCGTAGAACGCCATCGGACGCAGATAGCCGGACTCCAGCTTGTTGTCGCGCACGGCGGCGAGTTGCGCCTGGGAAATGGTTTCCTTGTCGTAGGGCATCTTCATGCCGAGGATGTGCGCCGAACGGAACAGTCGGTCGGTGTGTTCCTTGAGGCGGAAAATCGCGGTGCCCTTGTCGGTCTTGTAGGCGCGGACCCCTTCGAATACGCCCATGCCGTAGTGCAGGGTGTGGGTCAGCACGTGGGTGGTGGCATCGCGCCAGTTCACCATCTTGCCGTCGTACCAGATCAGGCCGTCGCGGTCGGACATAGACATCGTAATTCTCCGGAAAAAGCTGTGTAAAGGTGGAAATTGTAGCTCAATTTTGCCCGCTTGAGGAACGGATCCCGGCGCGGTTGCCCGTCCTGCGGTTTGCCGTTACCCTGCCGGAATATGCGACGATTTTCCATCAATACCCTTTTCCTCCTGGCCGGCGCCATTGCCCTGCTGGCGGTGACCGAACTGTCGGCGCTCCATTTCCTGCTGCCGCTGGAAAACCGGGTATCGGACTTCTTCATCCGCAGCCATGCCCTGAGACTGCAGGCCGACCCCGATATCGTCATCGTCGACATCGACGAAAAAAGCTTGGCCAGCATGGCGGATGAAGTCGGCCGGTGGCCGTGGCCGCGTTCCGTGCATGGCGAACTGGTCGCCGCGCTGGAAAAGCAGCAACCGCGAGCCATCGTATTCGACCTCACCTTCACCGAGAAGGACATCGACCGCCCGGAAAGCGACGCCCTGTTCGACGAGACGGTCGCTGCGACGCGCAACACCTACTTTCCCATGGTGCGCCTGGAAGCCAACGGCGACGGCGTCGGCGTACCGCTGAAAATCCTCGCGCCGCTTACGGGCATCGCGGCAACCGGGAGCGCGCAGCCGGATGCGCGGCTGGCCGTTTCCTTGCCGGTGGTCCTGGCCGAGAAGAACTGGCGCGTGGGAACCATCAATTACCACGAAGACGAAGACGGCGTCGGGCGCCGTTATGACCTCTACATGCCGGCCTACGGCTGGCGCGTCCCGTCGCTCCCGGCGCGGGTAGCGCGCGACCTGGGCTATGCCGTGCCGGACCGGCAGCAGATCATCCTCGGCTGGCGCGGCGGGGCGCTGTCCCATCCGCACATTTCCTATTCCGACCTCTACCAGGATGCCGGCCGCAAGACGCCGCGGCGCGACCAGCACGAATTGACGGGGAAAATCGTCATCGTCGGCGCTTCCGCCGCCGGCCTGCACGACATCCGCAACACCCCCATCAGCGGGCGCCACACCGCGGTGGAAATCCTCGCCACCGCCATCGACAACCTGAAAAACCGCGGCTACCTGCAGGCCGCGCCCGCCTTTGCCGCCCCGCTGCTGGCCCTGGTGCTGGTGGCAGGGCTGCTGCTCGCCTTCCTGCGCCACCACCGCCACACCCTTGCCGTGGGCGGCGTGCTGCTGGGCGTCAGCGCCCTATTGCTGGGCGCGGCTTACGCCGCCGTTGCCTGGCAATGGCTGATGCCGGTGCTGACCCCGCTGCTGTTTGCCTGGGCATTCTATTTTGCCGCCGCGCTGCGCGAGTACCTGCGCGAACGAAAAGCACGCGAGCAGACGGTGCAGATGTTCAACCGCTTTCTCGACCCGCGCGTGGTGGACCAGCTGGTCGGCCAGGGCAAAACGGCACAGAGCCTGAGCGGCCAGACCCAGACCCTGTCGGTGCTGTTTTCCGATATCCGCAACTTCACCACCTATTCCGAGCAGCACACTGCGCCGGAAGTGGTGGCGATGCTGAACCGCTATTTCAGCATGCAGGTGGAAGTCATCTTCCGCCACGGCGGCACCCTGGACAAGTTTATCGGCGACGCCATCATGGCCTTCTGGGGGGCGCCGGCGGCCGATCCGGACCACGCGGCAAACGCCGTCGCGGCAGCGCTGGAAATGAGCGAACGCCTGCAGGAATTCAAGCGCGAACTGGGCGAGGCGGGCGCGTCTTTCGATGTGGGCATCGGCATCCACAGCGGCCCGGCGGTGGTCGGCTTCATCGGCTCGGAGCGGCGCCAGGACTACACCGCCATCGGCGACACCGTGAACCTGGCCAGCCGCATCGAGGGCCAGACCAAGGGCGTGGCGCGCATCCTGGTATCGGCCGAGACCAAGGCTTTGTGCGAGGATATGTTTGACTTTATCGACCACGGATTCTATAAGGTAAAGGGAAGAAATCAGGAAGTGCATTTGTTCGAACCAGGGGGAAAAACGGCATGAGATTTTCAGTTATATGGTATGCCTTGGGGCTGATTTTCAGCCTGTCGGCGGCGGCTGAAACTGCGGTCACCACCCGCGAGACCGAACTCAAGCGGGAACCCTTCACGGATGCCGCCACCATCGCCACGCTACCCAGCAAGACCGCAGTGGAAGTGCTCAAACGCCAGGGAGGGTGGACCCAAATCAAACCGCCCGCGGCGGGTCAGGGCTGGGTCAGGATGCTGAATCTGCGCTTCGGCGACGGCAGCGCAAAAAGCGGCGGTTCCGGACTGGGCGAACTGTTCAACGTGGCGCGCACCGGCAGCAGCGGCACGACCGTCACAACCGGCGTAAAAGGCCTGGACATCACCAAGGATGCCATCCAGAACGCCAGCCCCAACCCGGCAGAGCTCAAGCGCATGCACAGCTACGGTGCGAGCAAGGGCGAAGCGCTCAAGTTCGCGAACAGCGCGCACCTCCAGAAACAGTCGGTGGAATACCTGGGCGCATCTGCAGGAAAATCATCCGCGAGTCCGGCTTCCTCACCCTGGGGAGATAACTGATGAAATATGCACGAGCGAAGTTGGCCGTACTTGCCCTGAGCGCCCTGTTTGCCACACAGACGTGGGCAATCGGCGGCTTTAACCTGGACCTGAACAAGATAATCAGCGCGGGGAAAAACCTCGGCGAAGCGTCCAAGGACGTCAGCGAACCCGAGGAAATTTCCATCGGCGAAGGCATGGCTTCCGTCCTGCTCGGCGCTGCGCCCCTGGCCAAGAACGAGGCGCTGCAACGCTACGTCAACCAGGTGGGACGCTATCTGACTTTGCAGACCGAGCGCCCCGATCTGCCCTGGTATTTCGGCGTGCTGGATTCCAACAGCGTCAATGCCTTCGCCACGCCTGGCGGACACATTTTCGTCACCAGCGGTCTGTTGAGGAAAATGCGCAGCGAAGCGGAGCTGGCCGGGGTGCTGTCGCATGAAATTGCCCATGTACTGCGCAAGCATCACCTCGCCGCCATGAAGAAAGCAGGCGGAATGGGATTTCTAGCCGACGTGGCGAGCATCGCGGTAGAACAGAAAGGGGGCGGCGGCTATGGCAAGGAACTGAGCAAGAACCTGATCAGCGGCATGAAGGAAGTGATGGTGCGCGGCCTCGACAAGGGTGACGAATACGAGGCCGACCGCATGGGAATCGTCATTGCCACCCGCTCGGGCTACGATCCATACGGCCTGCCCGCCGTACTGCAAACGCTGGAGGGACTCTCCGGGAGCAGCGACGTGTCGCTGCTGTTTTCCACCCACCCTTCGCCCGACAGCCGACTGGACACGCTGTCCGGCCTGATGCAGTCCAATTTCGACCATTACCAGGGGCAAAGCGTGAGCGACCGTTTCCGCCACCTCGTTCCGAACGGCGCAAAGAACTGATGAAACTTCGCATTCTGGGATGCAGCGGCGGCATCGCAGCCGGGTTGCGCACGACTTCGATGCTGCTGGACCACGACATCCTGATCGATGCCGGCACCGGCGTGGGCGATCTGACGCTGGCGGAAATGCGGCGCATCGATCATGCATTCATCACCCACTCGCACCTCGACCACACGGTCAGCATCCCCTTCCTGCTCGATTCTGTAGCTGGCACGCGCGGCCATCCGCTCACGGTTTATGCGCTGGCGGAAACCATCGCCATTCTGCAGGAGCACATGTTCAACTGGAAACTGTGGCCGGACTTCACCCAGATCCCCAATGCCGAATTCCCCTGGCTGCGCTTCCAGCCCGTCGCGCCGGGCAAAACCGTGGAACTGAACGGCCGCAAAATCACCCCGCTCCCGGCACGACATACTGTCCCGGCGGTAGGCTATCTGCTCGACAGCGGCAAGGCCAGCCTGGCTTACAGCGGCGACACCATCGACTGCCCCGAGTTCTGGGAAGCGCTCAACGAGGTGGAGAATCTGCGCCACCTCATTATCGAGACCTCCTTTGCCAACGAGGAAAACGACATCGCCCATGCATCGAGGCACTACTACCCCGCCCTTCTGGCCGAACAGTTGCCCATGCTGCTGAAACAGGCAGAAATTCACATTACCCACCTGGGGCCGGGAGACCAGCCGCGGATCCTGTCCGAAATTCGCGCCGCAGTGCACGGCACGGCACCGAGCGTGCTGGCTCTCGGCCAACTATTTGAGTTTTAAAAATCGGAATAATCGTGAATACCCAGGCATCAGCAAACACCACCGATCTCAGCGGCCAGCTCATTTTCTCGCGCAAGCTGCAGGCCGTCACCAACAAGATCCACGCCACGCAGAACATCGACGAGATCATGCTCCAGCTTTCCAGCGACATCAGCGCGCTGTTCGAGGCGGACCGCCTGACCATTTACAGCGTCAGCGAGGACAAGAGCTCGATCGCCACCAAGATCAAAACCGGCCTGGGCGCATTCAAGGACTTCAAGCTGCCGATTTCGCCGCTGAGCGTGGCAGGATACGTGGCGTTCAACAAAATGATGGTCAACATCGCCGACGTCTATGACGATGCCGAACTGAAGAAGTACAACCCCGGCATCACCTTCCTCAAGGACATCGACCGCAAAACCGGCTACCGCACCAAGCAGATGCTGGTGGCGCCGATCATCGACGCCAACGACGGCGAACTGATGGGCGTCATCCAGCTGATCAATTCCCTCTCGGGTTCGCCCTTCCCCACTTCCGCCGAGGAAGGCTTGCAGGAACTGGCCAAGACACTGGCCATCGCCTTCAAGCATCGCTCTCGCATCCGCACAAAATTCGACTACCTCATCGACCAGGGCATCCTGTCCGCTGCCGAAATCGAGCTGGCGGCCCGCTCGGCACACCGCAAAGGCAAGGATATCGAGGAAATCCTGCTCGACGAGTTTCAGGTCAATCTGGCCGACCTCGGCCGCTCGCTGACAGACTTCTACCATGTGCCCTACGAACCGTTCAAAGCCGACCGCATCAAGTCGGACGAGCTGCTGAAAAACCTCAAGCGCGAGTATGTCGAAGGCAGCCTGTGGCTACCCATCGACGACACGCCGGAAGGCCTGGTCATCCTGACCCCGGAACCCGACCGCATCATGGGCTCGCGCGTGGTGTGCAATATTTTCCCCAAGCACAAACTGCTCTACAAAGTCTGCACCCGGCGCGAATTCGCCAAGACTCTGGAACTGTTTTACGGCGCCGCCGGCAGCATGGGCTCCATCGACGACCTGCTGTCGAACCTGCAGGACGAAGACATACCGGAGGGCGCGTCCAGCGCCGACGAAATGTCCGCCGCGGCCGACAACGAGCTGGTGAAGCTGGTCAACAAGATCATCGTCGACGCCTACAACCAGGGCGCTTCTGACATCCACATCGAGCCCTACCCGGGCAAAAACAAGACCATCGTGCGCTTCCGCCGCGACGGCACGCTGTTCCCCTACATCGAGATCCCGCCCAGCCACCGCGCCGCACTCCTGGCGCGGCTGAAGATCATGTGCGACCTGGACATTTCCGAGAAGCGGAAACCCCAGGACGGCAAGATCATGTTCAAGAAATACGGTCCCCTCGACATCGAACTGCGCGTCGCCACCATTCCCACCGCGGGCGGGCTGGAAGACGTGGTGATGCGTATCCTCGCCGCGGGCAAGCCGATCCCGGTAGACAACCTGGGCCTGAGCGCGCGCAACCTGGAAACGCTGAAAAAAGTGGTGAGCAAGCCCTATGGCCTGTTCCTGGTGTGCGGCCCGACCGGCTCCGGCAAGACCACCACCCTGCACTCGGTGCTGGGCTACATCAACACACCTGAAACCAAGATCTGGACGGCGGAAGACCCGGTGGAAATCACCCAGAAGGGCCTGCGCCAGGTACAGGTCAACCCCAAGGCGGGGATCACCTTCGCCGTGGCGATGCGCGCCTTCCTGCGCGCCGACCCGGACGTGGTGATGGTGGGCGAGATGCGCGACAAGGAAACGGTCGCTACCGGCATCGAGGCTTCGCTCACCGGCCACCTGGTGTTCTCCACCCTGCACACCAACAGCGCGCCGGAAAGCATCGTGCGCCTGCTCGACATGGGCATGGACCCGTTCAATTTCGCCGACGCCCTGCTCGGCATCCTGGCGCAGCGCCTGGGCAAGCGGCTGTGCAGCAAGTGCAAGAAGCCGTATGTCGCATCCGAGCAGGAGATCGAATCCCTGCTGTCCGAGTATGCGGAAGAACTGAAAAACACGCCGGAATGGCTCGAGGACGCGAGCGCCGCGCGCGACAAATTGCGCCAGGAATGGAAAAAATCCTTCGCCAATGACAAGGGCGAATTCGTCCTCAACCACGCGGTGGGCTGCGAGGAATGCAACAAGAGCGGCTACAAGGGCCGCGTCGGCCTGCACGAACTGCTGGTGGGCAGCGACGAGATCAAGAAAAATATCCAAGAACACGCGCGCGTCGCGGACATGACCGTGACGGCGCTGTCGCAGGGCATGCGCACCCTGAGGCAGGACGGCATCGAAAAAGTCCTGCAGGGCATTACCGACATGAAACAGGTGCGTTCCGTCTGCATCAAATAGGGGGTAAACCCATGCAGGAACCCAAATCCGACCCGCTGCTGCAGCGCCTGGAAGAGCTCAACGCCATCGGCGTAGCGCTCTCCGGGGAGAAAGACCTGAACCGCCTGCTGGAATCCATTCTGCTGGCAGCCATCAAGATCACTCACTGCGACGCCGGCACGCTGTATAGCGTCACGGAATACAAGGCCCTGCGCTTCGAGATCGTGCGCACCAACTCCCTCGGCATCGCGCTGGGCGGCACCACCGGGAAACCGGTGAACTTCCCGCCGGTCGCGCTCTACGATCACAACGGCGAGCCCAACAACCACAACGTCGTGGCATACGCGGTGCTCAACGACAGGACGGTCAACATTGCCGACGCCTACCACGAGCAGGGCTTCGATTTTTCCGGCACGCGCAAGTTCGACGCGGCCAACCGCTACCGCTCCCGGTCTTTCCTCACCGTGCCGATGAAGAACCACGAGGGCACGATCGTCGCGGTATTGCAGCTGCTCAACGCGCTCGATCCGGACAGCGGCGAGGTCACGACTTTCTCCAGCTCAGACCAGCGACTGGCCGAGTCCCTGGCTTCCCAGGCGGCCATCGCCATCACCAACCGCGCGCTGATCAACCAGCTGGAGGAGCTGTTCGAATCCTTCATCACCCTCATCAACATCGCCATCGACGAAAAATCCCCCTACACCGGTGGCCACTGCGAGCGCGTACCGGTGCTCACCATGCTGCTGGCGGAAGCGGCGAGCCGCGCCACGGAAGGCCCGCTGGCGAACTTCCACATGAGCGACAAGGACCGCTACGAGCTCAAGATCGCCGGCCTGTTGCACGACTGCGGCAAGATCACCACGCCGGTGCATGTCGTCGACAAGGCCACCAAGCTGCATACCCTGTTCGACCGCATCCGCCTGATCGACACGCGCTTCGAAGTGCTCAAGCGCGACGCCGAAATCGCCTTGCTGAAAGAGAAGGTCGCTGCGCTGGAAATGGGCCACGGCGACCTTGCGGCAAGCGAAAAAACCTGCCGCGAACGCATCGCACAACTCGACGACGACCGCGAATTCCTGCGCAAGGCCAACATCGGCGGCGAATTCATGTCGCCCGCGCTGCAGCAGCGCGTGCAGCAGATCGGCCAGTACCGCTGGATAAACGAGCAGGGCAAGGAATCCGATTTCCTCAGCCAGGACGAGGTCTACAACCTCAACGTGGAGCGCGGCACGCTCACCGCCGAGGAGCGCGAGACCATCAACCACCACATCGTCTCCACCATCCACATGCTGGAAGCCCTGCCCTGGCCGACCCATCTGAAGAAGGTTCCGGAATACGCCGGCGGCCACCACGAGCGCATGGACGGACGCGGCTACCCCAAGGGCCTCAAGGGCGCCGACATGACGCTGCAGGCGCGCATCATGGCCGTCGCCGACATCTTCGAGGCACTGACCGCAAAGGACCGTCCCTACAAGGAAGGCAAGAAGTTAAGCGACGCCCTGAGCATCCTCGGGCGCATGAAACTGGACCAGCACATCGACCCCGACCTGTTCGACATTTTCATTCGCAACCAGGTGTATCTGCAGTATGCGAAGGACTACCTCGAGCCCTACCAGATCGACGCGGTGGATGTCGGCAAGATTCCTGGCTACACGCCGTAGCGCATGCTCCCAAAAACAACTTTGAACCACGGAGAACACAGAAAGCACGGAAGAAGATCTTCTTGTTGCTCCGTGTCTTCCGTGTCTTCCGTGGTTGACGGCTTTTCCCACCATGAATGACCAGGCGACCCTGATCCGGGCCCTGTGCGACCCGGCCCGCTACGACCACCCAGCTGACGCGGTCGAGCTGATCGAAACCCATATTTCCTGGGTCCTGCTCGCCGGCGCATACGCATACAAGATCAAGAAAGCCGTCAACCTCGGCTTTCTCGATTTCAGCACGCTGGAGAAACGCCGTTTTTTCTGCCGCGAAGAACTGCGCCTCAACCGGCGCTTGGCGCCGCAGCTGTATCTCGATGTCGTCGCAATCGGCGGCACCCCCACCGACCCCGAACTCGGCGGCGCGGGGCCGGCCATCGAATACGCGGTCAAAATGCTGCGCTTCCCGCAGGAAGCCCTGCTCGACCGCATGCTGGCGGACGGCAAAGTCACACCGCCGCAGCTCGACGCCGTCGCCCGCGAAGTGGCGCGCGTCCATGCCGACACTGCCGCCAACCCACCGGAAGGCCTGGGCACGCCCGAAGCCGTGCACCAGCCGGTGCGGGAAAATTTTGACCAGATCGCCGAACGCGCGGGCGCGCTGCCGCAAGGCGCAGCGCTCGCCCCCCTGAGGCAGTGGAGCGAGGAGGAATTCACCCGCCGCCGCGCCGATTTTGCCGCGCGTCGCGAGCACGGCTTCGTGCGCGAATGCCACGGCGACCTGCACCTCGGTAACATGGCGTGGATCGACGACCAGCCCGTGCTGTTCGACTGCATCGAGTTCAACCCCGCATTGCGCTGGATCGACGTCATCAACGATACGGCCTTCGTCGTGATGGACCTGCACGACCGCGGCCGCCCGGACCTGGCGCAGCGTTTCCTCAACACCTACCTGGAGCACACGGGCGACTTCGGCGGCCTCGCCCTGCTGCCCTATTACCTCGGCTACCGCGCCATGGTGCGCGCCAAGGTGGCATGCATCCGGGCCGACCAGGGCGGGTTGACGCCGGACCAGCTGCAGACCGTATGCCACCAGACCGCCGCCTACCTGAAGCTCGCCGCACTTTTCGCCCGCCCTGCCCGCCCCTGGCTGCTGATCACCCACGGCTATTCCGGATCGGGCAAAACCACCGCGACCCAGTTGCTGCTGGAACGAAGCGGCGCCATCCGCCTGCGCTCCGACGTCGAGCGCAAGCGCCTGTTCGGCCTCGCGCCGGGTGCGCGCAGCCAGTCCGGCGTCGACCAGGGACTATATGCGCCGGATGCCCATATCAGGACTTACCGGCGCCTCGAAGAACTGGCCCGAGAAGTACTGCAGTCGGGGTTTCCCGCCATTGTGGATGCGGCTTTCCTGAAGCGCACCGAACGCAATGCGTTCCGCGCACTGGCGCTGGAACTGGGAATCCCGTTCATGATTCTTGAATTGCACGCCGAAGAGAATGAATTGCGCCGCCGCATCGTGCAGCGCCAAAACCTCGGCCGCGATGCGTCGGAAGCCACGCTGCAAGTGCTGGAAGCGCAGTTGCGCGGCGGCGAAGGCATCGCCGTGGAGGAAAAGAACTGGACTACCACCGTGACCAGCGGGCCATCCATGGAAGCCGACCTGTTGCGGCTCGCCGAAGGTCTGATGGACAATCCCGACGAATTCTGTCAAGATTTAATTTTTTAGCGCAGCCTGTTTTTACCAAGGATTTTCATGAGCACCGAACACTTTTCTTCCGAACAAAAAATCCTGCGCGTCATGCGCAAGGTGCTGGGCAGCGTCGTCAAGGACGTGACGCCGCGAGACGGTGAGGACAACCCGCTGACCGACAACACCATCGAGGAAATTCGCGATATTTTCGGCCTGATTTCCGTACGCGAGAAAGAACTGCTCGAAACGCTCGGCCGGCTTTCCGCCGACCGCCCCCAATATCCAGGCGAAAAGCCCGCAGCCAAGGTCATTCCCATCAGTATCGGCAGCCTCAAGGCTTCGAAAAAGCCAGCCGAATCGACCAGTCCCCTGGCCCAAACCGCGCTATTCAATGGCGTCGACCTGGACGCGGTGGAACCGCTGCTGGACGATTGCCCCCTGTATGAACTGGAAGCGGGCGAAACGCTGCTTGCCGCCGGCGCGAAAAACAACCATCTGTTCCTGGTGATGGGAGGCAGCCTCAAGGCGGAACTGGACGAGGCGCGCACCATGAACTTCTCCGCCGGACAATGCATCGGCGAAATTTCCGCGCTGGGCGAGAGCACCATGTCGGCCCCGGTCGTCGCCGTGGAAGCATCCCTGCTCCTGGCAATCGACCCCGATACGCTATGGGCGATGATGGATGCCGATGCCGTAGTCGCACGCAACATCCTGGCCATGCTGGCACACCGCTAAGCCCGATACCGGGCGGCGCATCACGCCGTCCGGCTAGCCCACAAGTCGTGCTCGTCCGCGTCCTCGACCGTGACCGTGACGAAATCGCCCGGCTTCAGACCTGTTCCATCTTCCACGTACACCAGGCCATCGATTTCCGGCGCATCGCCCATGCTGCGCGCCACGGCACCCTCTTCATCCACCTCGTCCACCAGCACCGTCAGCGTCCGGCCGATCTTTTGCGCCAGCCGCTCGGCGCTGATTTCCGCCTGCAGTTCCATGAGGCGCGCCTGACGTTCCAGTTTCACTTCTTCCGGCACCTGGTCGGGCAAGGCATTGGCCGCTGCGCCTTCCACCGGTGAATAGGTGAAACAGCCGACGCGGTCGAGCCGCGCCTCGCCGAGGAAATCCAGCAGCTGCTGGAAATCGTCCTCGGTTTCGCCGGGGAAGCCGGTGATGAAGGTGCTGCGCAGCGTCAGATCGGGGCAAATCTCGCGCCATTGCTTGATGCGCGCCAGGTTGCTGTCCTGGTTGCCGGGCCGCTTCATGGCCTTGAGCACGCGCGGGCTGGCGTGCTGTAGCGGGATATCGAGGTAGGGCAGGATCTTGCCCTCCGCCATGAGCGGGATCACTTCGTCCACGTGCGGATAGGGATAGACGTAATGCAGCCGCACCCAGGCGCCCAGGTCGCCCAGCGCCCCGGCCAGTTCGGTCATGCGGGTTTTCAGCAGCTTGCTCTGCCAGAATTCGGCGCGGTATTTCAGGTCCACCCCATAGGCGCTGGTGTCCTGCGAAATCACCAGCAGTTCCTTTACGCCCGCCTTGACCAGGTTTTCCGCCTCGCGCATCACCTCGCTCACCGGACGGCTGACCAGATCGCCACGGAAGGACGGAATGATGCAGAAGGTGCAGCGGTGGTTGCAGCCCTCGGAGATTTTCAGATAGGCGTAGTGCCGAGGCGTCAGCTTGATGCCCTGTTCCGGGATCAGGCTGGTGAACGGGTCGTGCGGCTGCGGCAGATGCTGGTGCACCGCGCTCATCACTTCCTGCAGGGCATGCGGGCCGGTCACCGCCAGCACCTGCGGGTGCGCTTCCATGATGACTTCGGGTCGCGCGCCCAGGCAGCCGGTGACGATCACCTTGCCGTTCTCGGCCAGCGCCTCGCCGATGGCGTCGAGCGACTCTTCCACCGCCGCGTCGATGAAGCCGCAGGTATTGATCACTACCAGATCGGCAGACTCATAGCTGGGCGAAATGTCGTAGCCTTCGGCACGCAGCTGGGTGAGGATTTGCTCCGAATCGACCAGCGCCTTGGGGCAGCCGAGCGAGACGAAGCCTATTTTTGGGGATTTGGACATAATTTATCGTGACACTTCAGGATTGTGGTTCATTTAAACCAGGATAACGGTATCGCTATACCGGGCCACCGTCGCATCGTGGGTTAATAGTCGCATCGGCTCCGCTAACGCCTGTGCCACAAGCAGCCGGTCGAATGGATCCTGATGGTGTCCAGGCAAACCCTCAACCATAGCCGCGTGCTCAGGCTCAATGGCAAGCAGGCGATACCCGGCCTGGCGGAAGTAGTTCAGCGCATCCTGACCGGACACAGGCATATCTCCCCGTCCCAGGCCGTGCTTGATGGCAATCTCCCACACACTGACTGCACTGACCCAAACTGTGCTGCGCGGCGCAAGAAGCAGCTCGCGCGCACGGGTTGGGAGGTGGGGATTGTCGGTGATGGCCCACAACGCCACATGCGTGTCCAGCAAGAGATTCAACGGGGTGCCCCTCCCAGGAACAAGGCGGCCACTTCGGTATTACTGGCGTCGATATCGTCAGGCACCTCGAAAACACCCTTGGCCACACCGATGCGCTGACCAGGCAGCGAGGCATCCACGGGAACCAGCTTTGCCGCCGGTCGTCCGTTGCGAGCAATGATGATTTCGCGCTCCTCACCTTGTTCAATGGATTCCACCAAGCGGGAAAGACTGGATTTGGCCTGCAGCATGTTTACGGCGTGCATGGATAGACTCCTTAATAAAATATTGCTGATTAGTCTAGTCTGGCTAACTTTCATTGTCCAGCGACGCCGGCTGCATGTTCAACTTCTGAAAAATAATGCCTTGATCTCATTAAGCTTGTCGCGCAACTGAGCGGCGCGCTCGAATTCCAGGTTCTTGGCGCAGGCCAGCATTTCCTTCTCCAGCTGCTTGATTTCCTTGGCCAGCTTCTTGTCGTCCAGATGCTCGTAATGCGCCATTTCCTGCGCGACCTTGAGTTCTTTCTGCGCCGTCTCGATATCGAACACGCCGTCGATAATGTCCTTGATGCGCTTGGTCACGCCCTTGGGCGTGATGCCGTGTTCCACGTTGTAAGCCACCTGCTTGGTGCGACGCCGCTCAGTCTCGTCCATGGCCCGCTGCATGGACTTGGTGATGCGGTCGGCGTAGAGGATCGCCCTGCCGTTGATATGCCGCGCCGCCCGGCCGATGGTCTGGATCAGCGAGCGCTCGGAGCGCAGAAAACCCTCCTTGTCGGCGTCGAGAATCGCCACCAGCGACACTTCCGGGATATCCAGCCCTTCGCGCAGCAGGTTGATGCCAACCAGCACGTCGAACACCCCCAGGCGCAGGTCGCGGATGATTTCCACACGCTCCACGGTGTCGATGTCGGAGTGCAGATAGCGCACCTTGACGCCATGATCGGCAAGGTAATCAGTCAAGTCTTCGGACATACGCTTGGTCAGCGTGGTGACCAGCACGCGCTCGCCCTTGACGATGCGCTCCGTGATTTCGGACAACAGGTTATCCACCTGGTTGATCGCCGGGCGAATTTCAATTATCGGGTCCACCAGGCCGGTAGGACGCACCACCTGCTCCACCACCTGCGCCTGGTGCTGGCTTTCATATTCCGACGGCGTGGCAGAAACGAAAATGCACTGGCGCATCACTTTCTCGAACTCGTCGAAACGCAGCGGACGGTTATCCAGCGCGCTGGGCAGGCGGAAGCCGTAGCCCACCAAATTTTCCTTGCGCGAGCGGTCGCCCTTGTACATGGCACCCACCTGGGGCACGGTGACGTGGCTCTCGTCGATGAACATCAGCGCGTTGGGCGGCAGGTAGTCGATCAGCGTCGGCGGCGGATCGCCCGGGTTGCGCCCGGACAGGTGGCGCGAATAGTTCTCGATGCCTTTGCAGAAGCCGATCTCGTTGAGCATTTCCAGGTCATAGCGGGTGCGCTGCTCGATGCGCTGCGCTTCCACCAGCTTGTGTTCCGAGTGGAAAAACTCGATGCGCTCGCGTAGTTCCGACTTGATGTTCTCGATCGCGCGCAGCACCGTGGCGCGCGGCGTGACGTAGTGGCTGGAAGGATAAACGGTGTAGCGCGGCACTTTCTGGTGGATGTGCCCGGTCAGCGGGTCGAACAGCGACAGGCTTTCCACCTCGTCGTCGAACATGGACACGCGGATCGCGGTCTCGGCGCTTTCCGCCGGGTAGATGTCCAGCACGTCGCCGCGCACGCGGAAGGTGCCGCGGCTGAACTCGATATCGTTGCGGTCGTACTGCATCTCGGTGAGCCGCTTGATGGCCTCGCGCTGGCCGATTTTCTCGCCCTGGCGCAGGTGCAGGATCATGCCGTGGTAGTCCACCGGGTCGCCGATACCGTAGATGCACGACACGGTGGCGACGATGATGCTGTCTTCCCGCTCCAGCAGCGACTTGGTCGCCGACAGGCGCATCTGCTCGATGTGCTCGTTGATCGCCGAATCCTTCTCGATGAACAGGTCGCGCGACGGCACGTAGGCTTCCGGCTGGTAGTAATCGTAATAGGAGACGAAATACTCGACCGCGTTTTCCGGGAAAAACTCGCGCATTTCCGAGTACAGCTGCGCCGCCAGCGTCTTGTTATGCGCCATGATGATTGCCGGGCGCCCCAACTGGGCGATCACGTTGGCCATGGTGAAGGTCTTGCCGGAACCGGTCACCCCGAGCAGGGTCTGGAACGACAGGCCGTCGTGCAGCCCCTCCACCAGTTGGGCGATGGCATTCGGCTGATCGCCGGCCGGCTCGAACGGCTGATGAAGTTTGTACGGACTATTGGGGAAAGTGACGATCACAGGTAGAATTTGACGGTTTTGTTAAACAGCAGAATTGTACCACGCGGGCAAATACCCGACCCGCTTACTCAAGGATAGAACATTGGAACTGTCACAGCGCGTTCAAGCCATCAAGGAATCCCCCACCCTCGCCGTCACGGCCCGCGCAGCCAAGCTGAAAGCCGAGGGCAAGGACATCATCGGCCTGGGCGCCGGCGAGCCTGATTTCGACACCCCGCAGCACATCAAGGACGCCGCCAAGAAAGCCATCGACGACGGCTTCACCAAATACACCCCGGTGGGCGGCATCCCCAGCCTGAAAAACGCCGTCATCGCCAAATTCAAGCGCGACAACGGCTTCGACTACAACAACCGCGAAGTCATCGTCGGCGTGGGCGGCAAGCAGACCATCTTCAACCTGGTGCTGGCCGTCATCAACCCCGGCGACGAAGTCATCATCCCCGCCCCGTACTGGGTTTCCTACGCCGACATCACGCTGGTCGCCGAAGGCAAGCCGGTGATCGTCGATTGCGGCATCGAGCAAGGCTTCAAGATCACTCCCGCACAGCTGGCCGCAGCCATCACCCCTAGGACCAAGCTGTTCATGATCAACAGCCCGTCCAACCCCACCGGCGCGGTCTATACCCGGAGCGAACTGCAGGCGCTGGGCGAAGTGCTGATGAAAAACCCCCACGTGCTGGTCGCCACCGACGACATGTACGAGCACGTCAACCTCTCGGGCGAGAAATTCGTCAACATCCTCAACGCCACCCCGGAACTGAAAGACCGCTGCATCGTGCTGAACGGCGTCTCCAAGGCCTACTCCATGACCGGTTGGCGCATCGGCTACGCCGCTGGCCCGGAAAAAATCATCAAGGCGATGGAAATCCTGCAGTCGCAGTCCACTTCCAACCCCACCTCGATCTCCCAGGTCGCGGCCCAGACCGCGCTGGATGGCGACCAGGAATGCATCACCCCCATGGTCAAGGCCTTCCGCGAAAGACATGAATTTGTCGTGCGCCGCTTCAACGAAATGCCTGGCCTGAAATGTCTCCAGGCCGGCGGCGCGTTCTACGCCTTCCCCGATGCCCGTGCAGCCATCGCCAGCCTGCACCAGCGCGGCCTGATCAAGGAAGCCACCGACATGGCCCTGTCCGAATACCTGCTGGAAAAGGGCGTCGCCGTGGTCCCCGGCTCAGCGTTCGGCGCCGAAGGCTATTTCCGCATCTCCTTCGCCACCTCGATGAGCAACCTGGAAAATGCCCTGAACAGGATTCAGCAGGCTTTGTCGTAGCTTTTGCTTGCACAGATCGCGAGATTTCCATATAATTCGCGTCTTCAAATTGCGCCGGTAGCTCAGCTGGATAGAGTACTTGGCTACGAACCAAGGGGTCAGGAGTTCGAATCTCTTCCGGCGCACCAGAAATAAAGAAAAAGGCCATCTTCGGATGGCCTTTTTCTTTTCCTTAAAAAAATGCCGCTTCCAGCAACACCTCAGTGAGACAAGCCGGGAAATAATTCAAGCAATCCATCCGCCATGAATTGCACCGCCATGGAGGCAAGTATCAGCCCCATGACTCGGGTGGCGATGTTGAGTCCGCCCGTGCCCAGACGCGCGCCGATCGGCTCGGCCAGCCGCAATACCACCCAGACGATCGTTGCGACACCGCATATCCCCAGGCTGAACGCGAGCTTGTCGGTCAGGCTGATCACCTGATGCGCATCGACGATAGTCAGACTGATCGCCCCTGGCCCTGCCAGCAGGGGAATCGCCAGCGGCACCACGGCAATGTCATTCTTGACCTCCGCCTCGGCCTGCTCTGCATCAGTGTGCTTGGCCTGACTGGTTCTGGCATCGAACATGGCGATGGCGATGATCAGCACCAGCAGGCCGCCTGCGATACGGAATGCCGGGATGCCGATACCGAAGAACGACAGCAAAGCATCACCCCCCCAGACTGCAAGCGTAAGGATCACCGCCACTGCAACAGAGGCCTTGAACGCAGTGCGGTACATCTCCTCCGGGCGACGATCCGCCATCAGGCTGAGGTAAATGGGAATGGCGCCGAGCGGATTCAGGATGGCGAAAATACCCACCAGATATTTTATGTGCTCGGTCCAAACGGGCAATAGTGTCATAAGCTTCTTTTTAGAGTTGAAATCGTGTTGCGGCCATTGCCGCTCCCATACAACTTACACCAGAATGAAAAATCCATCTCGGCTTGTCGATCATTTTTCAAGCACCGGCTTTGAGCCCCTGCCCGCTTACAGCACATAATTCAGGATTGCAACGTAATGGGCGGCGCTGCCGGCGATCACGAACAGGTGCCAGACACCGTGTGCGTGGGGGATGCGGGTATCAAGCGCATAGAATACGATACCGATCGTATAAAACAGCCCGCCGGCCGTGAGCCAGGCGAAACCGGCCGACCCCAGCGCTTGTCGCAACGGGACCAGGGCCGCCAGGACCACCCAGCCCATCACGACGTAGAACACCACTGACAGGATTCGCGCACCGCTCTTCGACCTCAGTTCCTGCAGGCTGCCGAGCACCGCGAGCCCCCATACCACACCGAACAGCGACCAGCCCCAAGGGCCGCGCAGCGTCACGAGACAGAACGGGGTGTAACTGCCGGCGATGAGGAGATAGATGCTGTGGTGATCCAGCTTGCGCAGGATGTCCTTGGCACGCCCGCGCAAGCTACTGTGGTAAAGCGCGGAAAAGCTGTAAAGCAATACCAGCGTCACGCCGTAGATGGCGACGCTCGCCACCTTCCACCGATCACCGTCCTGCGCCGCCACCACGATGAGCACGATGGCGCCAGCGAGCGCCAGCACGGCCCCGACGAGATGAGTCAAAGCGTTGAACCTCTCCCCATAGTGCATTTGGTTGGCAGTATCCTTGCGATGGCCATGTCCCTCCATGACGAGGCGCGGCATGGACCGTTGAGCGGGCTACGACTTTTTCTCAGCCCGGGTTGGCCGCCCCGGCACAGGCGTCGCCACCGGGCATGTAACGATAAATTCGACACCTTCCTGAAGGTTACGCGCTTCGATTCGGCCACTCAGATGATTTTCCACGATCATTCTCGACATGTAGAGCCCGATGCCTGTGCCGGTTCCCTTGGTCGTAAAGTAGACGTCGAATATCTTCGGCAGGATGTCTTCCGGAATCCATCCGCCGTTGTTTTTCACGCTGAGCGTCGCTTGGCCGTCGGTACGCTCGCCGCGTATCTCGATCAGGCCATCTTTGCGGTCCGACGAGATGATCGCTTCTTTGGCGTTGGTCATGATATTGAGCAGCACCTGGGCAAACTCGTTGGGAAAACCGCACACCAGCGCGTCGTCGGTGATTTTCTGATCGACCTTGATGTTGTGCGCCGACAGGCTCGATCCGATGATTTCCATGACATTTTCGACCACCGCGCGGAGACTGAAAACGGTCTTTTCCCTGTTGGGCTTGAAGAAATCGCGAAAATCGTCGATGGTGGAGGACATTCTGCGCAGCAGGTTTTGCGCCCTGCCGATGGCGTCGCCCAGGGATTTTGGCGTCAGTTCGTGGAACTCATAATCTTCCTTGATGTTCGTGATCAGGAGGGAAAGCGCGCTCAGCGGCTGCCGCCATTGGTGAGCGATGTTGCCGATCATCTCTCCCATCGCTGCCAGTCGCGACTGCTGGATCAGCAGCCGTTCCTGTTCCGTGTTCTTCGCCACCTCTTCCGCGACCCGTTGCTCCAGGGTGGCATTGAACTCCCGCAGCGCATCTTCGACCTCCTTGATCCGTCGATAAGCACGGGCGTTTTCGATGGCCAGGGCGCAAACGCCGGCGATGGACAGCGCCAGGTTGAGATAGCTGTCGCGGAATTCCGGAAAAGCGAAACCGTCTGCAGCGACGACTCCCAGCGGTTCACCCGCACTGGAGATGCGCAGGAGAAAGCCCGTGCCCGAGGCGCTCCAGGCCCGGTCGTCATGCAGAGCCCTGACTTGGCTCGACAGTTCCGGCAGCGCTTCGTCGAACTGTGCGACGCCGCCCTCGAAGCGCACATAGTGAAACTCCTGAGGCGCGAACAGCATGCGGAACATCTCTTCGATTGCCGCGATCGTCTCATGCTCGTCCTTGAGCTGCGCCAGCCGGCCGAGAAAATCCATGGCGGAAATATGGTCGGCCAGTTCGCGCGCATGGCGATGGTCTCGCTCCTGCGCCTGCTTCCGCTCCCCCTCCAGGCGCCACTCGGCCACCAGTCTGGCCAGCAGCAGGCGTGTGTAATCGATGCCGACAGCCACGCTTGAAGCTGGCAACTTGACCGCGTCCGCCAGTTCGGCAAGCTTGAGGGAACTATTCTGGATAACGCCGGTGTCGAGCAGCAGCAGTTCGCGGGCGAAATCGTGAAAGAATCCCGCCGCGCCCCCCTCGTCGAAACCCAGCCTGCGCAGGTTGCCGCGCCAGTCGTCGAGCCAGCCGGGGGTGATGAGATAAGCACCCCGCGCGATCGCATCGTCGACAAGGGTCGCGCTCGCCACCAGATGGAAACACTCTTTCTGGGCCACCAGGCGCACCGGCGGCCAATCCTCGGGCGGGTTGTCCAGCCCCTTTAGGCAGGCGCGCCCGAAGATCATTACCTGGGCGCAGCCTTCTGCCACAAGGGGACGCAGTTCGTCCCAGCTCAGTGGCGGACGGCCGCAGCGAGCAGGATAAGCAGCGACGCACACGTCAGACCAGCCTTCTGCTGCGACAGCCGCCATGACCTCGGCGCGAACATTCTGGCAACACAGGAGGCACAGTTTTCCGCTCATGACGCTATTCCACCCAGTCCAGTGGATAGCGCCCCCAAAGGTCGACGGCTTCGCGAATGGCCAGCAGGACTTCGTCCGGCACCTGCCACGGGATTTCGCCGTGATTATCGGCGAGGATGAAGCCGCCGCCGCGCCCGGCCTTGGCAATCGCCTGCTTCACTTCGTGCTCTGCCTCGGCCCCTGTCCAGTGCCGCATCGTCACGCCGTTCAGGTTGCCCAGCAGGGTAAGCCTATCGCCCACGGCAGACTTCCACTCGGTCAGGTCCTCCAGGGTGCTGACGCCCACTGCCGGCGTCCCGGTGGCGACGATGTCCTCGGCGATGCCCAACCCGCGCCC
The DNA here is from genome assembly GCF_011764585.1 of Sulfurimicrobium lacus. Taxonomy (GTDB): domain Bacteria; phylum Pseudomonadota; class Gammaproteobacteria; order Burkholderiales; family Sulfuricellaceae; genus Sulfurimicrobium; species Sulfurimicrobium lacus. The sequence continues at coordinate 1,825,630 of NZ_AP022853.1, read as the reverse complement.
CGAGGCGAGATGGATCGCCGCCGGCCCTTTGATCAAACGCAGGGTCTCCATGGCCACCCGGTGGCCGGTCTTCAGGTAGAGCGCCCGCGGGATGTTGGTGGTCGAGGACATCGGGTCGGCATAGCCGATGGCCGTGGCGCCCGCAGCCAGCTGGGCGTTGGCCCAGTCCGCGCAGAATGACTGGTTGACCGCCATCAGGCGGGCGAAACGCTCCGGTTGCTCGTAGATCAGCTCGATGTAGCGGTCGAATCCCATCTGCAGGATGGGCAGCGAGAAGGGAGAAATCACCGAGCCCATGATGGGTACGCTGTCCCCCACCCGCTCTTTCAAAATACGGATGGTCTCCAGCCCGCGTTGCAGGCAGGCCAAGTCCGCTACCCGCGGCGGTGCGAGGCGGTCGATGTCCTCGCTGCGGCCGATGACAGGGCCGCCAGAATTGGGCGGCCCGTCGTCGATGAAGATGGTCTCGCCGCCGAAGGCTTCATTTTCGAGTGAGGCGTAGTAGAACGGGTAGAGGCAGTCGCTGCGGTACTTCTCCAGCAAGCGCATCTGCCCCTCGGCCACGAACTCGGCGCGGGAAAAATAATCGCGGATGCTCAGCCCCAGCTCCTTGGCCCCGTGCATGGTGGTGAGGAGGAACAGGGGGACGCGGTCGGGCTCCTGATGCGCCATGGCCGTCATGACTCTTTGCATCGAGGTCATCATGCCATTTCCTCCATCCAGCGACGGACGATGGCCACGGCATCTGCAGCGGTGCGGCCCATGACATCTGCGCCCACCTCGCGCCACAACTCGGGATCGAACAGAAAAGGCGCGCCACCCACTGCGATGCGGATCTCGATTCCCTTGGCGTCCAGGGCCGCGCGCAACGCCTTCACCTTGAGCGCGGCGGGCAGCATGAGGACAGAGACCAGCAGTATCTTCACGTTGTCGGACTGGACACGCTCCACCAGCTCTCCCACGTTCATGCGCCCGTAATCGAGAATATCGAAACCGCTCGCACGCATGACGGCGAGGACGATGCGCTTGCCGAGCATGTGGTAATCGCTGAGAACGACGATGGCCTGGCGCGGCTGACCTTTCCGCTCAGGGGCCATGGGAGGCAGCACGCGCTCGATCATTTCCTCGCAGATGCGGCTGCTCATGTAGATCTGGGACAAAGCGACCGTGCCGGCTTCCCACGCAGCCCCGAGCTGTTCCAGCGCAGGAACGATCACCCCCTCCGCGACTTCCATCGGCGAATAGCGGAGCATCGCCCGCTGAAAAAGCGCCTCAATACGGGGGCGATCCAGAGATTCCAGGGCTTCTCGCAGATCGCGCGTCAACGCATCCATTTCGTCCCTCCGCGCAGGAAATCAGGCTTTCCGAGAGCTGCCTGAACCAGACGTTCATATATTGCACTTCGTCATCCTGAACAGCAAGGAAGTACGGAATGGCGTTATAGTTGGAACACCCTATTCCCGGCGAATGGCTACTGGAACGATCATGGCATGGTTGCGTTCTACTACCCGATTGAGGAATTTGCTTCACGCCGTTCTGCTGATCGGCGCAATGGCAGCCATTGCCTCCTCGATCGGCTGGCTGGTTTGGGGTGATGTTGCGGTAATCTGGACTGCGGCCATGGTCGCCTTTGGTCTTGCCCTTTCCCGGAACACGCCAAGCAACTGGATTTTGGCGCTGCTCCGCGCCGTACCCCTGAGCCCGGCACAGTGGGCCGAAGGCTATGCGCTGGTGGAAGAGCTCAGCCAGCGTGCCGATTTGAACCATGCACCGCGGCTTTATTACTTGCCGTCACCCGAGCCCAACGCGATTTCCCTGGGGCGGGGAAAGCAATCAGTTATCGCCATCACGCAGGGCCTGCTGCAACTCCTCGACGAGCGGGAATTGGTCGGCGTCCTGGCCCATGAAATCAGCCATTTCCGCGCCAACGACATCGGCCTTTTGAACCTGGCCGCCTTACTGTCCCAGCTAACCGTCCTGATGGCATTTTTCGGCTTGTTGCTGGTTGTCGTGAGCCTGCCGATCTACCTGATTTCCGGCCAATCGCCGCCATTGCTGCTGATCCTGCTGCTGGTGCTGGCACCTTATGCTGTGACACTGCTCACGCTGGCCTTGTCCCGTGCACGGGAATTCGACGCCGACCTGAATGCGGCATTGTTGACCGGAGATCCCGCCGGGCTGGCGTCGGCGCTCGACAAGCTGAAACAGCTGCACGGAAGTTACTGGGAACAGATTTTCCCTGGCAGAACACGTTCGTCGCCCTGGCTGCAGAGCCATCCCAGCACGCGCGAGCGGATAGCCCGCCTGCTCAGCTGAAGTCCTGACCCGGTGGCAGCGCCAAAGTAGTACACTTTTGTAACCGACGGAGTGCTTCTCGCGTTTGTGACGCTTGAAGTGATTCCGCCCTGCTTGCGTGAAACATCCGAGCTTGAGGGGGCGCCGTTGCAAACAACATCAGACGACAGGCAGACAAGTTCCGTACCTATCGGCCTTATTGAAGAGGTTCATGGTCCTGTAGTCGACATCGCCTGCGACCGCCTCCCGCCGCTCAACCAGGCGCTGTTCGCCGCTTTCGGCGGCGAACGCTTCACCTTCGAAGTGCACCGCCACCTGGACGAACGCCGTGCCCGCGCCATCGCCCTGCATCGCACCAGTGGCCTCAGACGCGGCCTGCCTGTATTCGACAGCGGCGGCCCGCTGCAGGTCCCGGTTACACCAGACTGCCTGGGGCGCATGGTCGATCTGTTCGGCGCACCGCTGTATGGAGGCAGCCCGTTGCCCGCCGATGAATTCCGCCGCATCAACGCGCCGCCCGCCGCGCTTTCCGAGAGCACCGCCGCCACGGAAATCCTGGAAACCGGGATCAAGGTCATCGACCTGCTCTGTCCCTTCGTCAAGGGCGGGAAGACCGGTCTGTTCGGCGGTGCGGGCCTGGGCAAGACCGTGCTCATCATGGAGTTCATCCATGCCATCGTTCACCTCCAACAGGGCGTATCGGTGTTCGCCGGCGTGGGCGAACGCATCCGCGAAGGACATGAACTGTGGCACGACATGCTGCGTGCCGGCGTCATGCCACGTACCCTCATGGTGTTCGGGCAAATGGACGAATCGCCCGGCGTGCGCTTCCGCGTGGGTTTGTCTGCCCTGACCTATGCCGAATATCTGCGCGACAAGCTGTCGCTGGAAGTGCTGTTCCTGATGGACAACGTGTTCCGCTTCGTCCAGGCCGGCAGCGAAATTTCCGGCCTGTTGGGCCGCATGCCTGCCACCGTCGGCTACCAGCCCACCCTGATCAGCGAGGTGGCGGAATTGCAGGACCGCATCACTTCCACGCGCCACGGCAACATCACTGCGGTGGAAGCCGTTTACGTTCCGGCCGACGACATGACCGACCCCGCCGTCAGCACCATACTCAAGCACCTCGACACGGTGGTGATTCTCTCGCGGGCACAGGCGAGCAAGGGCATCTACCCGGCTGTGGATCCGCTGCGCTCGATGAGCAAAGTCATGGATCGCACTTTCCTCGGCGAGCGCCACTACGCGGTGGCGGCCGCCGTGCGCGAGCACCTCGCCCGCTACCACGAGCTGGAAGACGTGATTGCCATGCTCGGCCTCGAGGCCCTTTCCGACGTGGACCGCTGCATCGTGCTGCGAGCGCGCCGCCTCCAGCGCTACCTCACCCAGCCCTTCCATGTGGTGACCGAACACACCGGCATTCCCGGCGCGTCCGTCCCGCTCGCCGACACCCTGTCGGACTGCGAAGCCTTCCTGCGCGGCGAGTACGACGACCTCCCCGAGGAGCGCTGCTACATGCGCGGCAGCATGGGGATGGGCAGCCGATGAAAACCTTCGCGCTACATTTGTACAGCGCCACCCAGCACGAGATCATCGAGGGGGTGACCAGCTTTGTAGGGCAGGACGACTCCGGCAGCTTCGGCATCCAGGCGGGGCACGCGCGCATGATGACCGCCTTGAGCTATGGCCTGGCGCGCTATCGCGATGCAAACGACACATGGGTCTACCTGGCCCTGCCCGGCGGACTGCTCTATTCTGTCGACAACGCCCTCTACATCATCACGCGGCGTTATTTCTCCGACCCCGACTACCAACGCATCAGCGCCATGCTGCTCGACCGGCTCCTCAAAGAAGAGGAGGAACTGCACGCGGTGAAGCAGAATCTCTACCGCCTGGAACAGGAGATGCTGAAACGCTTGTGGAAAATGGAGCGAGGAGCGCTATAGCCATGGAAAACGGCGAGAAGCTCAAGCATAAAGTCGAACAGCAGGCGCGCCGCATGCAGCAGGCCGAACGTGAGCGCTCGTCCCTGCTCGCGCTGTCCGTCTATCTCGGCACGCTGGCCTTGCTGCTGGCGCTGCCGGTGGTGATCGGGGCCTATCTCGGCAACTGGCTGGACGAGCTGGTCCAGGGCTACTCGGTGCGCTGGACCGTCGGCCTGATCGTGGTCGGCGTTCTGGTCGGCGCACTCAACGTGTATCTCTTCGTCAGGGGGCACTGATGGAAAAAGCGATAACCCTGTTTCACCTCGGCCCGCTGGCGATCGGCGAAGCTGTGGTCACCACCTGGGGCATCATGCTTGTATTAGGGCTGGTTTGCTGGCTCGCCACGCGGCGCCTGAGTCTCGATCCGGGGCCGTTCCAGCTTGCCCTGGAAGGCATCGTTGCGGCGATGCAGGCGGCGATCGAAGCCATCCTTCCGGACAAGTCGCTGCTGGTGCTGCCCTTCATCGGCACGTTGTGGATATTCGTCCTGGTCGCCAACCTGGTCGGCGTCATTCCCGGCCTGTCCTCGCCCACCAGCAATCTTTCGGTCACTGCCGCGCTCGCCATCCTGGTGTTCTTCTCGGTGCACTGGTACGGCGTGCGCGTCGACGGCTGGCTCGCCTACCTGCGCCATTACGCGCGGCCCAGCCCGCTCCTGCTGCCGTTCCATGTCATCAGCGAAATTTCGCGCACCGTGGCGCTCGCCGTGCGCCTGTTCGGCAACATCATGAGCCTGCAGATGGCGGCCCTGCTGGTACTGCTGGTGGCAGGCTTCCTCGTGCCGGTGCCCTTGCTGATGCTGCACATTGTGGAAGCGGTGGTACAGGCGTATATCTTTGGCATGCTCGCGCTGATCTACGTTTCCGGCGCGATGCAGTCGCAGGAATTTCAGAAAAACAAGGAGGGAGAAAACCATGAGTGACATGACGTGGTTCACTATTCTGTCGACGCTGGGGGCGGTGCTGGCCATCGCGCTCGGCGTCATGTTCCCGGCGCTCGCCATGGGCCGTGCCATCAGCCAGGCACTGGACGCCCTGGCTCGCCAGCCGGAAGCCGAGAAATCCATCACGCGCACCCTGTTCATCGGGCTGGCGATGATCGAATCGCTCGCCATTTACGTCCTGGTCATCGTGCTGATCGTGCTGTTCCGCAACCCGCTGCTGGAATACCTGCTTAACAAATAGAACCGGGGACTGGCCGTGGAACTTGACTGGACGACATTTCTGCTGGAAGCGATCAATTTCCTGGTCCTGGTGTGGATTCTGAAGCGCTTCCTCTATCGCCCGGTCCTCGACGTCATCGCCAGGCGCCGGGCGCAGATCGATCAGACCCTGGCCGCTGCGCGGAAAAGCCAGGACGAGGCGCTGGAACTGAAGGCGCAGCAGGAGCGATGCCTGGCGGAATGGGAGAGAACGCGAGACGCGGCCCAGACGCAGCTGATCGAGGAAATCGGCGCCAAGCGCGCGCGCATGATGGCCGATCTCGCCGCCGAGCTGCAAGGCGAGCGCGAAAGAAATGCCGCCCTCGAAAAGCGGCAGCTTCAGGAGTGGCAGCGCACGACCGAGATCACGGCGCTGACGCAGGCCAGCCAGTTCGCCGCTTCACTGCTGACGCGCCTGGCCTCGCCCGAGCTCGAAGACGCGCTGTTCGACGTGCTGCTGGAAGACTTGCAGAAACTCACGCCGGAAGAAACGAGACCGCTGATCGCGGCGGCGGACCGAAGCCAATTGCGCATCCACGTCGCCAGCGCATTCCCCCTGCCAGCCGGGCCGCGCGCGCAATTGCTCGAAACCCTGACCCGGCTGGTGGAGCAAGAACTGCCTGCGGAATTCAGCACCGATCCCGAATTGCTGAGCGGCGTCAGGATCAGCATCGGGCCTTGGGTGCTGCATGCCAATCTGCGCGACGAACTCGCATTTTTCAGCGGCAACGGCCATGGACGCGACTAAGAGAGACATTCGGGAAACCTCGCCGATTGCGGCAAGATCCGCCTGGCTGAAGAACTACAGCTTCCGGCTGCGCATCTCCGAGGTCGGCAGAGTCCTGTCCGTCGGCGACGGCATCGCGTGGATCTGCGACCTGCCGTCCGCCAGCATGGATGAAATCATCGAGCTGGAAGACGGCAGCCAGGCCCTGGTCTTCCACCTCGCCAAGGCACGCCTCGGCGTCATTCTCCTGCGCCAGACCGAGCGCCTGACCGCCGGCACGGCCGCCTACCTCACGGGAAAGCAGCTGAGCATCGGCGTCGGCGACGCCCTGCTGGGGCGCGTCATCGACCCGCTTGGCGAACCCCTTGACGGCCTCCCCCGCCCTGACACCGAGGCCAGCGGCGATCTCGACGTATTGTCGCCGCCCATCACCAGCCGCGACTTTGTCCAGAAGCCGCTCTACACCGGCAACAAGATCATCGACACGCTGATCCCGATCGGCAAAGGGCAGCGCCAGTTGTTCATCGGCGACAACAGCACGGGCAAGAGTTCGCTGGCGCTCGACACCGTGATCAACCAGAAGGGGAAAGACGTTTTTTGCGTCTATGTCCTGATCGGCCAGAAACGCTCCTCGGTCGTGGGCACCATCGAAACCCTGCGCCGGGCGGGTGCCCTGGAATACACCACGGTCGTCGCCGCTGAAGCCACGGCCATGCCCGGCCTGAAATATCTGGCACCGTTCGCCGGCTGCACCGTGGCGGAAGCCTGGATGTGGCAGGGCAAAGACACGCTGGTCATATACGACGACCTCACCACTCATGCGCTCAGCTACCGCGAACTCTCGCTGCTGTTGCGCCGCCCGCCGGGGCGGGAGGCCTACCCCGGCGACATCTTCTATCTCCATGCGCGCCTGCTGGAGCGCTCCACCTGTCTCGTGGCGCACTGCGGCGGCGGCAGCATGACCGCGCTGCCCATCATCGAAACCGAACTGGGCGAAATCGCGTCGTACATCCCCACCAACCTGATCTCCATCACCGACGGTCAGATCTACATGGATGCGCAACTGTTCGCGCGCGGCTTCCTGCCGGCGCTCGACGTGACGAAGTCCGTCTCGCGTATCGGCGGCAAAGCGCAGCATCCGGCGATCAAGGCCGAAGCCGGCCGCATGAAGCTCGACTACCTGCAATTTCTCGAACTGGAAGTTTTTACGCGCTTCGGCTCCCGGCTCGAGGCCAGCATGGAAGCCCGCATCAAGCGCGGACAGACCCTGCGCGAACTGATGAAACAGGACCGCCTGAGCCCGCTGCCGATCGAATTCGAAATGGCCTGGCTGGTCGCCCACAACGAAGGGCTGTTCGATCTGGTCGAACGGGCACAGCTTGCGCCACGACTGGAGCGGCTGCGGCAGCAGGTGGCCGACTCCGGCCTGACGCTCGCCGACGGCAGGGAGCAATGGCGCAACGCAGTCTGGATGTGGCTGACGGAGGGTGAGCATGAGCCGCCGGCATGAGCTGCAAAGCCGGGTCGCCGGCCTGGGCGAAATCGAAGGCATCATGGTCGCGATGAAAAACCTGGCCCTCATGGAAACCCTGAAGCTCACGCGTTTCCTCGCCATCCAGCAGGAAGCCGTGGCGACGATCGAGACCGTCGCCAGCGATTTCATGGCCCATTACGGCAACGCATCGGCACACGACCAAACCGTGCGCAATGCCTACCTCGTGGTCGGTTCGGAACACGGCTTGTGCGGCGACTTCAACGAAAGCATCGCGCAGGCAGTTCAGGAACGATTGCCTGAAGCGGACAGGCCGCCGGTTGTCGCCGTCGGCCATCGGCTGGCCGCCAAACTGGAAGACTACCCCGCCCTCGCCGCCGTAATCGGCGGCCCCAGCGTGGCGGAAGAAGTGGAAGCGGTGTTGAGCGCCGTCATCAGCCAGTTCACGCTGCTGGAACGCGCACTGCCGGGCGGCCAACTGCTCGGGCTGGTCGTCATCTACCACAGCAGCGAAACGGAAGACATCAAGATGCGCCGCCTGCTTCCCCTGCCCGAACCGAAGCCGCTGGCCCATCACTATTCCCATGCACCGCTGCTCACGCTCGCGCCCGACGATTTCCTCGCCAAGCTCACCGACCACTACCTTTACGCTGCACTCCATGAAGCTTTTTACAGCTCGCTGATGGTGGAAAACCAGCAACGCCTCGAGCACATGGACAAGGCCATCCGCCAACTGGACAAGCGCGTGACCGAATGCGCCCTGCACATCAATCGCCTGCGCCAGGAGGAAATCACCGAGGAAATCGAGACCATCATGCTGAGCCTCGAGGCGCTGGGCATGAGCGAATGAATCCGGATATCTCGCGCGGGAAGCCTGCCGCGTTCACCCTACCTTGAAGGTCATGAATACAGACGCGATCCCCAGCAAGGTCAGCCCGGCCAGGAAGATCGATTCGGCAATGTTTTCCAGTTGCGCCGAGCGCTGCGTGTTGCGCGCCGAATAGAAAGAAAATGCCGAACAGATGACGAACAGTACACTGTCGATGGCGAGCAGTTTATCCACGTAGAAACCAACGGTTCCGGCATGCATCAGGCGGATGATCCCGATTGCCGTCACACAGACGCCGACCATGGTTGCCGAGGTGGGCAGGATGTGACCGGACAGGTCGACCGATTCTCTTTGTTTTCCCATGAGGCACCGTATATTCAGGACAAACAGCAATATGGGGCTGCGGCCAGCGAAGCGCCGCAGCCCCTTGTTTTGGTCGAAGACTTGCGAACGTTACCCGAGGTTGAGGGGGATAAATATCTTGTTCGAATCACGCAGGATCAGCAGCGCCACGTGCTTTCCGGCTTTAGCGGCGAGACTGCGCAACTGCTCGACGCTGTTCACCGGCGTGCCGTTGAGCGACAGCACCACGTCACCGGCCTGGATGCCTGCACGCGCGGCCGGGCCGGCAACATCTTCGACCAGCAGTCCCCCGGGAACGCCGGCCTGCCGCTGTTCATCCCGGTCCAGCGGCCTGACCGCCAGCCCCATGCGACCTTGCTGCACGCTGCCCTCATCGCCGCCGGCAGTCTGGTCCGCTTTCATTTCGCCGACGGTGACCGTCAGCGTTTTGGGGGTGCCTTTACGGATCAGGGTCAGTTTTATCGACGTGCCCGGCTGCAGGTCGGCAACCAGTGCCGGCAGGTCGGTCGAACTGTTGATGTCCTTGTCGCCAAGACGCACGATCACATCCGCAGGCTCAATGCCGGCGCGGCCTGCCGGGCTATCTTTTTCCACCGAGCTGACCAGGGCGCCCTTGAGTTGCTTCAGGCCGAATGAATCTGCAAGCGCCTGACTGACGTCCTGGATCACGATCCCCAACCGCCCGCGCGTGACCTTGCCGTGGAGCAGCAACTGGTTCTGCACCTTGCTCGCCACATCGATCGGGATGGCAAACGACAGTCCCTGGTAGCCGCCTGTCTGGCTATATATTTGCGAATTGACGCCGATCACTTCACCCCGGACGTTGAACAGCGGCCCGCCGGAATTGCCCGGATTCACCGCGACATCGGTCTGGATGAAAGGAACGTAGTTGTCCTGCGGCAGCGTGCGCGACTTGGCACTGATAATGCCCGCGCTGGCCGAGTTCTCGAATCCGTAAGGAGAGCCGATCGCCAGCACCGGCTCGCCCACCTTGGCGCTGGCGGGATCGCCGATCTTCACTACGGGCAGGTTGCTGGCAGCGATCTTGAGCACGGCGATGTCGGACTGCTTGTCCTTGCCGATCACCTTGGCCTTGAATTCCCTGCGATCGGTCAGCTTGACGGTGACTTCCTGCGCGCCGTCGACCACGTGTGCGTTGGTGAGGATCACGCCGTCGCTGTTGACGATAAAGCCCGAGCCCTCGCCGCGCGTGATCTGACCATTGCGCGGCAGATTCGGGAAATGCGGTCCGAAGCGGCGGAAGAAATCGTAAAACGGGTCGTTGGGGTCCAGGTTAGGCATGCCATTCGTCACATCGTTGACCCGCGCCTGGCTGCTCACGCTGATATTGACCACGGCGGGGCCGTAGCGCTCGACAATGCCGGAAAAATCGACCACACCCGAGGGCGCGGCCACGCTGCTGACCGGTGCCGCGACGGGTACGGATTGCGCAAACATGGCAGCCTGCGCCTGGCCGGCGCCCGGCGACTCGAAGTGCACATAAGCGCCGACTGCAGCCGCGACGACGGCGGCGAAAACGGTGCTGCGGAAAAAAGCGTTTCGGTTCATGACGTTCTCCTTGCGATTCACGGTAGTTCTGGATCTACCTAAGGGATGCATCATAAAAAGGAAAAATTAAAACAAACTTAAAACCTCATCCCGCAGATGCTGCCACGGTCGCCAGCGGGAAGCGGATGTTCACGCGCAGCCCCCGCCCATCCGGCCCGGACTCCAGGGCAATGTTGCCGTGGTGGCGGTCGACGATGTTCTTCACGATGGCCAGCCCGAGCCCGCTGCCTTGCTCGATCTGGGCGCCCTCGCCACGGTAAAAGCGGTCGAATACCCGCTGCCTGTCCTCCTCGGGGATGCCTTCGCCGTTGTCTGTCACGCTCAGCACCGCTTGACCGGCAGAGGGGATAACGCTCACGTCGATGCGGCCGTGAGCCGGCGTGTAGCGCACTGCGTTGTCGACCAGGTTACCCAGCATCATGCGCAGCGCCTCGAAATCCCCGGTGACGAGCGTTGGCGTTCCTTCCTCGATGCCGAGATCGATGCTTTTTTGCGCGGCGATCGGCGCCTGCTCGCCGACCACCAGGCGGGCGATGTCGAGCAGGTCGACGCGCTTGAACGTAGTTTCGGATACATCGGCTTCCTGCCGGGAAAGGGTGAGTAGCTGCTGAACCAGGTGGGAGGCGCGCTCCAGGCCCTGTTTGAGGTCGGCGATCGCCGCTTTCCGTTCGCTGTCGTCCTGTGCGTGTTCGACCATCCGGATTTGCAGCTTCAGCGCGGTAAGCGGCGTGCGCAGTTCATGCGCGGCGTCGGCAACGAAAGAACGCTGTATCCCGATCGAGCGTTCGAGCCGGGCAAGCAGGTCGTTGAGTGCATGCGTCAGGGGCTCGATCTCCTCCGGCAGGCCGGCGCTGGAAATGGGCGAAAGCGATGTCGAATCGCGCGCCTGCACATCGTGCGCAATGCGCCGCACGGGAGCCAGGCCGCTGCCCACGGCGAGCCAGATCAGCCCGCCCATGAACGGCATCAGGATCAGCAGGGGCAGGGTCATCCTGAACGCCGTCTGCGCCGCGATGGCGCGTCGCGCGCTGAGCGGCTGAGCCACCTGCACCACGGTTTCGCCCAGTTGCGCGCTGTATACGCGCCATACGCCGTTGGGGGTGGAGACGTTGGTGAACCCCAGTTCCGCGCGTTGCGGCAGGCTCGGATGGCGCTGCGAAAGATAAATGGGAATACCGGTTTTATCCCAGATCTGGATCACGACGTCCTCATCGATGTCGAATTCGTCGCCGGGGACCGATGCCAGCGGGGCGAAAGCATTGTGCGGGAGAGACGCCGCCATGCGCTTCATCTGGTAATCGAACAGTTCGTTGGCTTCCTCGCGCGCCTGGTAGTAAGTCAGGCCGGCAGCCACTGCGATCCCGGCGAACAGTCCGGCCGAGAGCCAGAGCAGCAGCGTGCGACGGATCGATCTCATGGGATTTTAGGCACCATGTAGCCGACGCCGCGCACGTTTCGGATGAAATCAGGACCCAGTTTCTTGCGCAGGGCGTGGATATAGACCTCGACGGTATTGCTCCCGACGTCGTCATCCAGACCGTACATTTTCTGCTGCAGCGAGGCAACGGAAAACACCGCGCCGGGGCGGGCGACAAAGGCCTCGAGCAACGCAAGCTCGCGCGCCGAAAGCGTGAGCGGCCTGCCGTCCAGCAGGGTTTCGTGGGTGATCGGATTCAGCACCAGCGTACCGTAGCGGATCAGGGGATCAGCCCTCCCCGCCTGGCGCCGCAACAAGGCATGAATGCGCGCCACCAGCTCGTCGAAATCGAAAGGCTTGACCAGGTAATCGTCGGCCCCGGCGTTGAGGCCCCTGACCCGGTCCGCCACGGCATCGCGCGCCGTCAGGATGAGCACGGGGATCGGGTTGTTCCGCTCGCGCAGGGTGCGCAGCACATCCAGCCCTTCCTTGCGCGGCAACCCCAGGTCGAGCAGCAGGAGGTCGAAATCCTCGCTCTGCAGCAGCAGCTCCGCAGCGCGTCCATCCTGCACCCAGTCGACAGCGAACCTCTCCTGGCGCAGCCCTTTGCGCACGCTCTCCCCTATCATCCTGTCATCTTCGACCAGCAGTAATCGCAAGCTTCCTCCTGAACTCCATTCTTGGCATGACGCACATTAGCGGCACAGCCTTAAAACAGACTTAAACCGGGCGTATTGCCTAAGGCAGCCGATCTGCCGCAAGGGTTCCGGAGCGCCCGGATTACCTACGTAATTATGGAACTTGCCTTTTGCTTGGCCCCGGAGTAGAAGAAAATATCCAAGCATGATGGCGGTGAATATCATGGCTTTAGCACCTATCAATGGTTCCTATATATCGACCGCTCTGGCTCAAGCGCGAGTGGCTGCGGACGAATCGCGTTTGAATGGAGATCAGGCCCGACTGCAGGAAGACCAGCGCCTGTTGCAACAGGACCGGGCGCGGCTCGCACAGCTGCAGAGGCAAACCCGTGCGCTCCAGCAAACGCAGACGTCCCAGGCGCTGCAAACGGGAGTGGACCGACTCACTCACAACGCACCGCCGACCGCGCAGACACCGCCACCGACAGTCAATACCAGCGGACAAGTAGTCGGCCGAGTCGTCAATGTCCTCGCCTGACACACCCGGGAAACCGGCTGCTCGGACTCCTTTTTTACACACGCCTCGCATTGTGCTGTAGGATTTAGCCCCTAATAAACATAGGGATTTACCCTATGACAACAACAAGACAAAGTTCCACTATCATTCTTTGCCGAAATTTTCAGATTACAAATATGCTACCGAACAGTATTGATACGATTCTCCAAAACGCCACCGTTCCGGTCGCAGTCTCCGTTATGCGGGGCGCCAAATGAAAGTTCCCGACTCGCTATCGATCGCCGCAAAAACGACACTGAAGCGAATTTTCGCTTCCAAGTCCTACGCTGGCTTCCCGGCACTGCTCTCCGCACACGAGCACTCCCCGCTTCTTTCTCGGCGCCGGGCTGAAATCATCTCATCGCGGGTACGCCTGGTCGCCGGGGCGTTCGCCGTTCTTACGCCGCTGTGGATCATCATAGACGTGCTGGCTTTCCCTTGGCCGATCATGGCCATGCTCATGGCTGGCCGCATCGTGACCAGCGCTGCTTTTATCCTTCTTGCGCTTTATTGCCGCGGCTCGTCCGACATCCGCATCGCTTACCGCGGAATGGCCGCCATGTTTGCCATTCCGACAGCGTTTTTTCTGTTCTCCCACCCCTTGCTGTCCCATTACCAAATGGCCGGCATGGCCGATGCGATCGCCGCGGGCTACGCCTTCCTGCCCTTTGTGATGGCCGCCGGATTGAGCGTATTCCCCCTGACTGCCAAGGAAGGACTTGCCTTTGCCACCCCTATCCTGTTGTCGGAAGGGGTAGTGGCAGTCATGCAGGTAGACATGTTGAGCTGGAGTTCCCATCTGGGCGCATTCTGGCTGCTGTTCCTGATCACCTCCGTCGCGACCCTGGCCGGCATGAGTCAATTGTCTTTCATGTCGGTCATCGTCGAACACAGCGCGCGCGACTCCCTCACCGGCGCGCTGAACCGCCTGAGCGGCGTGGACTTGCTGGATTTCCTGTTTCACCTGGCGAAAAGAAACGATGAGCCGCTTTCCGTCGTCTTCTTCGACCTCGACAACTTCAAAAAAGTGAATGACTTCTACGGTCACACCGAGGGCGACAGGGTATTGGCCAGATTTAGCAGTGCAGTGAAAAAGAATATGCGCAAGAGCGATCTGCTGCTGCGTTGGGGCGGGGAGGAATTCATCCTGGTATTGCCCAATGCTTCATGTGACATAGCCATGGAAAAGGTAGCGCAACTGCGTAAACAGGGCTTTGGGCTGCGCCCGGACAACCTGCCGCAAACGGCAAGTTTTGGCATTGCCGAATATACCGCCGACAACGCTAAGACCTGGGATGAACTGGTTGCCATCGCCGACCTGCGCATGTATCAAGCCAAAAGCACAGGGAAAGACGCGGTGGTGGGGTGCGGGACTTAATCCGAGGTTGCTTCGCTATCCACGCAGGGCCTGTAGTTCGGCGATCGTCATGCGCAGCCGGATCGACAGGTTAAGCGCCACGTTTTCGATGATGGCGAGCGTCAGATTAGGGTACTGCCTGGCCAAATTACTGAAGTTCTTGCCCGTCAACACGTAAACCTCGACATCCGAAAGCGCCAGCGCATCGGTCGCATGGCCGCCACCCTCGAGAAAACCCATGCCGCCAAGAAAATCTCCCGGTCCGCTGGTCACCAGGTGATAGCTGTCCTTTTTGTGGATCGGCACCGTAACCTTGACCGTGCCACGACGAATCATGAGCAGTTCATCGTCCTCGTCCCCGGCGCTGAGTATTTTATGACCCGCCTGGATGTGTCGGACAGTCATGACTGCCTCCAGCGTTTTCAGCGTTTCTTCATTTTGGTTCATGAAGATGGGAACTTGCCGCAGTTCGAGAGCCGGCAGGTTCTGGCTGACCACCGCACCGTCCCCCTGCGACATCACCCATTCCAGCGCCTCGTCGAGTTCGCGGAAGGCGAATGCCTTGTTGCTCGAACGCACCACCCCGGTGTCCTTGAGAAAGCGCTTCATCTTGAGTCCGCTGGGCAACCCCTTGGGAATGTCGCAGAACACCAGGTAAGCGTCCTTTTCTTCCAACTGGTCCTTGATCTGTTCCAGCATGTGCGTCGCCGTTACATCCAGCGACTGCACGCGACGCATGCTGAGGATAACGTATTTGCGCGTGCCTACTTCCTGCTCCAGCGCCAGCTGCAACTGGTTCGCAGTGCCGAAGAACAGGCTGCCCTGCAGTTCGAACACCACCGATTCGGCGGCATTGCGGGCGATGCGTTCCATGTCCTGGAATTTGTAGGCATGCTTGAGAAATACTTCATTGCCTTCGAAACGGTTGCGCACCACCGAACTGCGCGTCTGCTCGCGGATGAACAGGAGGATCGCCAAGGCCACACCCACGCCGGAAGCCACGATCAAGTCGCCGAAAATGGCCACCAGAATCACCGACAGGATGACCAGGAAGTCGAAGCGCGTGGACCGGCTGAAGAAGAACGCCAGGCTGTGCGTGTCTATCATGCGGAAACCGATGACGATGAGAATGCCCGCCAGGGCGGCGATCGGCACCCAGGCGATGAGCGGCGCCAGCAAAAGGAAAGCGATCAGCGTAAACACGCCGGCCATGAAACCGGAAAGGCGCGTGGTGCCGCCACTGGAAATGTTGATGACCGAAGCGCCCATGGTGCCCGATCCGGGCACGCCGCCGATCATCGCCGAGGCAATATTGCCCAGCCCCTGCCCCACCAGTTCGCGGTTCGAATCGTGGTGCGAGTTGGTCATGTTGTCGACCACCACGCAGGTTTTCAGGGTATCGATCGACAGCAGCGCCGCCAGCGTGAGCGCGGGCAGCAGCACCCCGAGAACATTGGCGCTTTCGAGGCTGGAAAGCGCCTGCCAGTGCTGACGCAGGATATCGGGCAGCCCGCTCTCGCCCTGCGCCAGCGCGCCCACCAGCAGCGGGTTGTTGTGGGTGGTCATGAGAGCCGGGTCTATCCACGCCAGCACCTGGTAACTCGCCACGCCGGCCAGCAGCGCGAGAATCGCCGCAGGAACGGCACGCGTGATGCGCGGCACCAGCACCATGGTCGCGATCACCGCGGCGCCGACCAGCAGGGACTGCCACACCCAGGTCGATGGCGCGCGCAAGGCAGCGAGCAGGTGCACGCCACCAGGTACGCCGAGAAGCTTCGGAATCTGGCTGCCGATAATGATCAGCCCCACACCGCTGAGATACCCGCTGACCACCGGGAACGGGATGAACTTGATGAGCCTGCCGACACCGAGCAGGCCGAGGGCGATCTGGATACTGCCGGCCAACAGGCCGATCATGCCCAGAAGCAACAGCACGGCCAGCGGCAAAACGCCCTGCTGGGTGAAGGTGATGGCCAGCGCCGACAGCACCGCGGCAGCCGGCGCGCAGGGCGAGGTGATCAGACGCGAACTGCCGCCGAACAGCGGCGAGACCAGCCCCAGCGCGGTGGCGCCGAGCACGCCGGCAAGCGCACCCTGCGCCTCGAACGAACCGCCCAGGGGCGCGTAGATGGTCACGCCGAAGGCAATGGCCGCGGGCAAAGCCACCAGCATGGAAGCCAGGCCGCCCCAGATATCGCCCGACAGGTGCTTGCCGCCGAAAAATCTCTTAAATCCGTCTGTTATTGCTGTTGGCGTCATGGCTGTCACTTGAATGCCGCGCATGGGATGCGCAAGTCCGTAATATTCCCGTCATGTTACAGGGATGGCGGCGCCTTGCGCACAGTCGCTTCCACCTGCACGGTATTTTCCTTGTCCGCCAGCCAGACCAGACCGTCCTGAATGGTGCAGGTCAATTGCATGTTGCGCTGCGCCAGCTTGGCCATGGCGCGGCTGCTCTCCACCGACAGATTCACCACGGCGAGGTTGGAAGAGCGCTCGAACTTGGAACAATTCTGATCCCACCAGATATCGGCGACGCGCCCGCCGTAGGTATAGATGAATACCTGCCGGGCACGTCCGCAGGCTTTGCGCACCAGTTTTTCGTCGGGCAGGCCGACGTCTATCCAGAGCTCGATGGCGCCGGTCAAGTCCTTCTGCCACAGGTCGGGCTCGTCATCGGTGCTCAAGCCCTGGCCGAACGCCAACGCTTCATGGGCGTGGAGCGCAAAAGCCAGCACGCGCACCATCATGCGCTCGTCGGTTTCGGAGGGGTGACGCGCGATGGTCAGCGCGTGCTCATGGTAGTAATTGCGGTCCATGTCGGAAATTTGCAGATCGGCTTTGAAAATAGTTGCTTTAAGAGCCATATAATCCCGTTACCTTGGATAAAACGCTGAAGAATACCTGATTTGGCGTTCCGTTTTTTGCAATTTAGCGAGTAAGGAAAGGCCTGCCACCGTGGAAAAACGCTTTGAAATTTATGCGCAACTTGCTGCCGTGATCATTCTGGTCGGAGGTTGCCTGCTTGTGCTGAGGCCTTTCATGACCGCCATGCTGTTCGCTGCCGTGGTTTGCGTCTCGACCTGGCCGATGTACCTCTGGCTGCTGCGCAGGCTGAAAAACCGGCAAAGCCTCGCCGCACTCAGCATGACGCTATCGCTCATCATAGTGGTCATTTTGCCGCTGGCGCTGGTGGCATACAACCTCGCCGACAACGTCTCGGCTTTTTACGACGCAGTCAAAGAGTCCATTGATGCCGGCCCGCCGGAGCCGCCGACATGGCTGACCGGGCTGCCGTTGGTGGGGGGGCCGATCGAGGAGTACTGGCGCAATATCGTCTCCAGCCAGGAGGAAATGCTCGCCCTGGCGAAACGCATGCTGGAGCCTGCCAGAAATTTCCTCCTGGCTAGCGGGATGGTGCTGGGGCAAGGCGTCATGGAAATGAGCCTGGCCGCGTTCATCAGCTTCTTCTTTTACCGCGATGGAGAGGCCCTGATACGATCGATCGGGGCGGGAATGAACAGGCTGGCCGGGGATCAGGCCGCGAACATGCTCGCCATCGTCAACGGAACGGTGCGCGGCGTCGCCTACGGATTATTGGGAACCGCCTTGGCACAGGGCATCGTGGCAACCATCGGTTTCGCCATCGCCGGCGTGCCGGCCGCGTTGCTGCTTGGCGTCGCCACCTTCCTGCTGTCCCTGATCCCCGTTGGCCCGCCCCTGGTCTGGGGAGGCGCGACGATCTGGCTGTTCCAGCAGGGCGAAACGGGGTGGGCCATTTTCATGTTGCTGTGGGGCATCTTCCTCATCAGCAGCGTGGACAACATCATCAAACCCCTGCTTATCAGCCGCGGCAGCAGCCTGCCGTTTCTATTGGTGATGCTCGGCGTGATGGGGGGCGTGCTCGCTTTCGGCTTCGTCGGCATCTTTATCGGCCCGACGCTGCTGGCAGTGGGGTTCAGCCTGATGCGGAAACTGACACCCGAGTCATAGCGTTACTGCCGGTTTCGCCAGAAACGGACGTTTTCATACCGTCTCGGTCCGCATGCTCTTGGGTGCCCGGTCGATTTGATAGAGCGCGAAGATCAGGCCGACACTGGCGGCCAGCATGAAATGCGGGCCGAACAGCCAGAACACCTGAGGCAGCAGGAAATAATAGGCGCGCATGCCGATGCTGTAGTACTTGCCGGCGCGGTTGAGGTGAATCGCCACGTGCTGGGGGTTGATGATCTTGTGACGGCGCTTGAGCGGCACGTTGATCATGAACCCGACATGGTTGTAAAGCCGGATGGACATGGAGAAAGAGAAGAATGCCACGAACAGGTCCAGCAGCATCAGCAGCAGCTTGGCCAGCAGCAGTTCGGTATGGCGCCCGCCCATCATGTTGAGCGCATGCCATGAATCGCTGAATTCGTTGCCGCGCCCGGTCAGGGTCAGCACGCCGATAATCAGCAACACGGCCGTCGAGGCCAGGAACGTTGCCGCCATAGTGGAGTTGCGCAGCGTCTGCACGGCCAGGATGTCCTTGCCTTCGTGCATGATGGTCTCCACCCAGATCGTGCGCGCCATGACATTTACCGCCTGCACCGTGTAGGCGGGGTTCTGGCCGATCTTGTAGTTGAGATAGACGTGATATGCCACAAGCAAGATGACGCTTAGCGCCAGGCTAATCAGGTCGTACGAAATTGAGCTCCAGCCGATGATCATTTTAACTACTGCCCTATCCTAATTGATATTTATTATTGGTTTTCCTGCGCCTTGTCGGCCCAGTATTTTGCGGTCTTCGCGTCCACCGCAACGCCATCCAGACCCTTTTCGTAGATATGCGCCAGGCTCTTCATGGCCATCCTGTCGCCTTTTTCTGCTGCCTTGTGAAACCAGTACAGGGCTTTCACGTAGTCCTGCTTTTCCAGGTGCCCGCTTTCATAACGGGTGGCCAACTGGTATTGGCTATTCACGTCGCCATCCTCGGCCAGCTTGTGAATATCGACCGGGTGACTGTGAAGGAATTCGGAAAACTCGTAGCCCGCATCCTGCATGAATTTCAGGAATTCTACCGCGGAAGCATAACCCTGCGAGGCGGACTGCGCGAGCAGGTTACCTGCCAGCTTGCGGTCCTTCTCGCTGGCGTTGCGCTGCAGGTACATGCGGCCGAGCAGGAACTGCGCTTCGCTGTTCCCTTCCCCACTCCCTTCCACAGCGGCACGGTTGAGCCAGTACTTGGCTTTTTCGGCATCTTTTTCGACGCCGTTACCCGCGAGGTACATCTTTCCCAATTTGAGTTGGGCCGTCGTGTTGCCCCGGTTCGCCGCTTTGATGCGCCAATCGGCACACAGCTTCAGGTCCTTCGGCACGCCCAGACCCTGCTCGTATAAATCGCTCAACATGAGCTGGGCGGTCGAGTTCCCCTGCGCGCCGGCGCGTTCGAACCAGTATGCAGCAAGCTTTTCGTCTTTCTTGACGCCGCCGTCGCCATGCAGGTATTCGATGGCAAAAAGCAATTGCGCTCCATCGTTGCCGCGTTCCGCAGCATTGCTGATCATGGTGGTTTCCTCCGCAGTCATGGCGTTGCCAGGATTGGGAAGCAGCGAAAATATCAGTAGCGGAAACAGGGCGAATTTAATATTCATGCCAGAGCAGTCTTCATGGTGATTTTTGGACGCAAGAGATTTTAGTCTGCTTGCTTCAGAATTAAGTTCAATTTTTGCACAAAAAGTTCAACCTCCAATTTCGCTCCACATATGACACACACTAAAGACCATATTTACGTCATGGTATTGTAATAATGTCATTCGAGAACTAGAATCCCTCGCAAATGATGTCTACATAAAATTCAAGGGGTCGTGCATGAGCTGGGTCAACCGCAGTATTCTCAATAAACTTCTGGCGATTTCCGCAATTGGATTCGCCCTGCTCCTGAGCGGGGCATTCTATGGCTTCTGGGTTTCATGGCAAAGCATCCATACATTCGAGACAGAAGTCAGCGCCCATAGCGATGAAGCATTTTCCATCCTCGACACCCAAACCGAATTCAAGAAACAAGTGCAGGAATGGAAGGACACCCTGCTGCGTGGCAGCGACCCGGCCGCACTCGACAAGTACTGGGGCGGCTTCGAAAAACATGAACGCAAAGTGCAGGAAAATGTCCAGAGTCTGTTGAAAACGGTAAAGGACCCCAAGGCCCACCAGCTTCTGGAAGACTTCCAGGCCGCACACCAAAAGATGGGAGAGGACTACCGCAAGGGTTTGCAGGCATTCAAGGACGCCAATTTTGACAGCAAGGCCGGTGACCATTCGGTCAAGGGAATGGACCGAGCACCCACAGGGCTTTTGACCCAGGCCGCGGAAGCCATCTCCGTATTAGCCAATAACACTTCGAAACAAGCCGTCGCGAACGGATATGGCGGCATCAAAACCAGCATCTTCCTGATGACCCTGGCAACCCTGCTCGCCGCCGTCGTGCTGGTCTGGATGATTCGCACCAGCATCATTCACCCAGCCCGTCAGACCGTCGAAGGATTGGAACGCCTGGCCACCGGGGATTTTTCCATGGCCATCCTGCACACCTCCCACGACGAAATCGGCAGGATCTCCGCTTGTGCCGAGCGCATACGTGGGGAACTGCGCAATATTATTGCAGGCATTTCCACCGCATCCGACGAACTTCTGAGCGCATCCACCAGCATGGCAGCGGCCACCTCCCAGGTAAGGGAAAGCAGCCAGCAGCAAAGCGAAAAGTCCAGCGCCACTGCGGCTGCCGTGGAGGAAATGGCCAGCAGCATTGCGTCCGTAACCGAATCGACCGAGTCGATGCGCCAGCTCGCCCACTCTAGCCAGGAACAAGCGCACGAAGGCAATGCCAGCATCTCGAAACTGGCAGGCGAGGTCGGCCAGGTTGGCAATGCGGTGAAGGAAATCGCAGCTTCGGTCGGCCAGTTCGTCCAAAGCACTGCCACCATTACCAACATGACCCGGCAGGTCAAGGACATTGCCGACCAAACCAACCTGCTCGCCCTCAATGCCGCCATCGAAGCGGCGCGTGCGGGAGAACAGGGGCGCGGCTTCGCGGTGGTGGCGGATGAAGTTCGCAAGCTGGCGGAGAAATCGAGTCAGGCGGCGAGTGAAATCGACGCCGTAACGCAGTCCATCGGACAATATTCCATGGACGTGGACAAGGCCATCCATCAGGGCATGAGCTCCATCGAGGCCAGCCAGGAAATGATGAAGTCAGTAGCACTCATACTCACAGGAACGACCGAAACCGTAACCCGGGTAAATCAAGGCATGGGGAACATCGCCTTGTCGGCAAGGGAGCAGCACTCAGCCAGCGATGAAATTGCCAAACATGTGGAAAACATCGCCTACATGGCCGAAGAAAACAGCATGGCTGCCCAGCAGACCGACGAGGAAGCCATGCGTCTCAAGAGCGTAGCCGACCAGCTGAGACAGTCCATTAGCCAATTCAAGGTTTAAGCGCCCCGCTCGCTACGGGAACAGCTATTTGATTTCGTCGACCTTCAGCCACACGCGCCGGTTGTCGCGCTGGCTGCCCGCGCCGTAGCTGGTATAGCCGCGCTCGCGCGAGTCCTCTTCCTGAACGCTGCCGCCAAGCTCGATCCATTCGCCCAGCCTTCCTGAAACCGTGGTGGAAAGCCGCTGAATCGTGGCAGCGCCCGGCGCACCGCGTTCCTGCGCATCGAACTGCGGGCTGATCTCCAGCGTGACCGTATCGCCTGCCACTCGGGGTACGGCGTGGAAGCCGCTGCCGATATCGCGGTACACCACGCCTTCCGAGACGATCGCCCCGCCCGGGCCAAGCACCACCTGGCGCATGGGAACCGGCACCGAACGTCCCATCGCGATGTAGCCGCTCCCGCCTTCGACTACCTGGATGTGCTGGTTGCCGCTCCTGCTGGTGCTGCTGAGAGTGTCGTAAACCCGCCCCCTGATCCGGGTGCCGCCCCCTTCCCCCAACTCTATCCGCCCCGCAACGGCAGCGCCCTGGCGCGCGCTTTCCTGGCTGATATCGCTGCTGACGGATATCATCAGGCGCCGCGGGGGGGTGTCCAGGTTGGCGATGATTTCCCTGATCTGTTCGAGGTTCTTGCGACTGGCGCGGAGAATGATCTGGTTGTTCATGCCGGAAACCATACCGCCCGCCTCGACGAAAGGCCTGATGACCGGCAGTACTTGTTCCACGGCACGATGCTGGAGCGGGATGATTTCGAGTTCCTGCTGTGCCAGCGCGCTGAAGGAAAACAATAGCACCAGGAGCAAAAGCCAGCGTTTCATACTCAGTCCTCCATTCATGTCCGCGTTGCCGGTACAGGTATTGCTACCCTAATCTGCATTAGTATCTTACCATTCCCGGAATTGTCAGTCCGGACCCGCTCTCCCAACCAAGCCCCACACCCTGATGGACCCAAAACCACAACCCCCGCAAAGCACGCTCGACCCCGCCGACTGGCATGATATCCGGGCACAAGGCCACCGCATGCTCGACGACATGTTCGACTATCTCGAACACCTGCGCGAGCGCCCCGTCTGGCAGCCTATCCCCCAGGCGGTGCGCGACTTGTTCCACGAACCCCTGCCACGGCAGCCGGGCGACCTCGCCGCACTGCACGCCAGCTTCATGCAGGACATTCTCCCTTACGCAGTCGGCAACGCGCATCCGGGCTTCATGGGCTGGGTTCACGGCGGCGGGACGCCGGTCGGCATGCTGGCGGACATGCTCGCCGCCGGTCTGAATGCCAACCTGGGCGGGCGCGACCAGATGCCGGTCGAGGTGGAACGTCAGGTGGTGCAGTGGGTGCGCGAACTGTTCGGTTTTCCCGCCAGCGCCAGCGGCCTGTTCGTCACCGGCACCTCCATGGCGAACCTGATCGGAGTGCTGGTAGCCAGAACCGCCGCCCTCGGCCTCGGCGTGCGCCAGCACGGCATCGCCGCCGGGGACAAGCGCCTGAGCGCCTATACCTCGGCCGGCGCCCATGGCTGCATCGCGCAGGCGATGGATCTCTCGGGGCTAGGCATGGCTAGCCTGCGCATCATCCCGATGAATGAGCGCTACGAAATGGATCTCGCCGCCCTCGAACACCGTATCGCCGCCGACCGCGCCGCAGGCTTCACCCCCTTCTTCATCGCCGGCACCGCCGGCACGGTCGACGTCGGCGCCATCGACGACCTGCGCGCGCTGGCGGACATCGCGCACAAGGAAAAAATCTGGTTCCATATCGACGGTGCATACGGCGCCCTCGGCATGCTGGCACCGGACATTGCGCCGCGCCTGGCAGGCATCGAGCGCGCCGACTCCATCGCCTTCGATTTCCACAAGTGGGGCCAGGTGCCCTACGATGCCGGCTTTATCCTGGTACGCGACGGGGCGCTCCATTACGACACCTTCGCCTCGCCCGCGGCCTACCTGCGGCGTGAAAGCTGCGGCCTGGCCGGTGGGTCGCCGTGGCCGTGCGATTTCGGGCCGGACCTCTCGCGCGGCTTCCGGGCGCTGAAAACCTGGTTCACCATCAAGGCCTACGGCGCGGAAAAACTCGGGCAGAGCATTTCCGCCACCTGTGCGCTGGCCCGCTACATGCAGACAGGCATCGAGCAAGCGCCGATGCTGGAACTTCTCGCCCCGGTTTCGCTCAACATCGTGTGTTTCGGCTACCGCTGCGCGGATGCCGACAAGGTTAACGCGCAAATCGCCGTCGACCTGCAGGAGTCCGGCATCGCCGCGCCCTCCACCACCACCGTCAACGGCCGCCTCGCCATTCGCGCCGCGATCATCAACCACCGCACCGCAACGAGTGACATCGACGCTCTGCTGCAGGCCACGATTGCGTTCGGCGAGGCCAGAACTCAAACCATTTAACGCAAAGAAAGCACAATGAATCAGCACAACCAGGAACCACTGATCGGCTTGGCCGCACTGATGAAAATGGCCTATTCCGGGGTCGATCTCGGGCCGCTGGGTGCGGAACTGGTCGCCCGCGCCGGGCGCAATCCGGAAGATGCCAACGCCCTGATGGACCTGTCGACGGTATTGCAACTCAGGGGGAACCGCGACATCGCCCTCGCCACCCAGCTTCAGGCACTGGCCATGCAGCAGATTTACACGCCGCCGACCGCCGCCGACGCGGCAAAAATCAAGGTGCTCGCCATCATGGCGCCGGGCGATCTGATGTCCAACACCCCGGTGGAATTCCTGCTCGAGCATTCCGGCATCGCGCTCGACATCCTCTATATCGGGCCGGGCCTGCCCTCTCCCGCCGCGCTGCCCGATCACGACATATTGTTCGTCGCCGTGGGCGAATCCGACCAGACACTGCCGCTGCTGAAGGAACTCGAGCGTGTCGCCGCAACCTGGCCGCGCCCGGTGCTCAACCAGCCCGAGCGCATCGCCCGGATGTCGCGCGACGCCGCCTGCGCCTTGCTTCAATCGACGCCGGGCGTGGTCATGCCGGCCACGCTGCGCGTCGACCGGCAAACGCTGCAACGCATCGGCGCAGGAGTGCTGGACATCGCCGGCGTGCTCGAAGACGGCGCCTTCCCGGTCATCGTCCGGCCGGTCGATTCGCACGCCGGCCAGGGGCTCGAGAAGCTCGACCATCCCGCAGCCATCGCAGCCTACCTGCAGGCCATGCCGCAGGATGAGTTCTATATCGCGCGCTTCGTCGATTACCGTGCGCCGGACGGCCTGTTCCGCAAATACCGCATCGTGCTGATCGACGGCCGGCCATTCCTCTGCCATCTCGCCATTTCGCAACACTGGATGATCCATTACCTCAACGCAGGAATGGCAGAAAGCGCCGAAAAACGCGCCGAAGAAGCGCGCTGCATGGACAGCTTCGACACCGATTTCGCGCAACGCCACGCCGCCGCCCTGCACGCGATCCACGAGCGCGCAGGACTCGATTACCTCGGCATCGACTGCGGCGAAAGCAGCGATGGCAAGCTGCTGATATTCGAAGTGGACAGCAACATGATCGTGCACGCGATCGACCCGGTCGACCTCTTTCCCTACAAACGGCCCCAGATGCAGAAAGTGTTTGCGGCTTTTAGCGCCATGCTGGTCGACGCCGCGCGCAAGCAACCCTGAAAATCAGCGCCCGCAACAGGATGCCGATCCCTCATCCACAGGATGCCGCCCCTAGTCTGCCCGAAACCGCGCAGCTACTGGTCGCCGGCGGGGATGCCCGCATCGCACTTGATCCCGATGGCGGCGCGAACCGCTACGGCTGCACGCCGTTTCCCGACCCGGAACTGGCCGCCTTCGGCTCGTCGACCGCCACAGCCATTTCGGCGGCGGGCTTTGCCGCTGCGGACGGGCTGCGCAACCGCGTCCTCAACGCCGCTGCAACGGAGACGCCAGATATCGTCTATGAACGCGAATTCGAACATATCCGCCAGGAATTGATCCGCTTATGCGGCATTGCCGATCTTCCGGGGCTGGATGCCATCTTCGCCTCGTCCGGCACCGACCTGCACTCGCTTGCCGGGCAACTCGTCGGCGCCTCGCAAGACCGGCCCACACTGGCCATCATGGTGGAGACAGCCGAAACCGGCAGCGGCGTGGCAAGCTCCCTGGCCGCCGACAGCCGGCTTGAAATCGCCAGCGTACCGATACGCCATGGCGACGGAACGCCGCGCCCCGCCGCGCAGGTGGACGCCGAAGTGGAAACGCTGGCAGCCGCGGCCGGTGCGCAAGGGCAGCGCGTACTACTGATTCTGGTCGACGTCTCCAAGACCGGGCTGATCGCGCCAAGCCCGGCTTGTGTGGCGAGACTCCATGCCCTGCGGCCCGAGTCGATCGACGTGCTGGTCGATGCATGCCAGTTCCGCATCGCGAACTCGACCCTGCGCGCCTACCTGGAACAGGGCTTCATGGTGGGTCTGACCGGCTCTAAATTCATCGCCGGACCGACCTTCTCCGGTGTGCTGCTGATTCCTTCCACTGCAGCGCCGCATCTGCGCAACAATATTCGCCGTCCCGCCCTGCCCGGCTCGGTCGGCGGGACAAACCCCGGCTTGCTGTTGCGCTGGGAAGCCGCATTGACGGAATTGCGCGCCTTCCGCGCGCTACCGGAAAACGCCGTCTGCGATTTCCTGCGGGATTTTGCACAGGCGGTCCGCAACCGTTTGGCAACCGATCCGCTATTCGAGCTACTGCCAACGCCGCCCCTCGACCGTCGCCCGTTGGTTGCGGCGACGCGGTGGGACGCGATCCCGACGATATTTCCTTTCCTGCTATATCGCAACGATTCTCAAAGCGGAAGGAAGCCATTGAACGCTGAAGAAACGACACGGATCAGCCGCCTCCTGCAATTGGACCTGAGCGGAGAGGGTTATTTTTCTTCCAGAGAGACTGCGGCGTTGCGCTGCCAGTTGGGACAGCCGGTGGCCTGCGGCATGCGCGACGGGGTGACGGTCAGCGCGCTACGCCTGTGCGTCAGCGCGCGACTCGTCGTCGAGGCGACGAAAAACGATGGGGCTGCTGCGGTGATCGGGCGCGCCTTGATGGCTTTGGACAAAACAGCTCAACTGGCGATGCGCCTAGCAAAAAACTAGGTGTCAATCGTCCGGACTGTCCGCTTGCGCCGCTGATTCGGCCATCCTCGCCTCGAGCACATCGGACAGCAACAGCATGTCCCGGAAGGCCTCCTCATGAAAGCCCATGCGTTCGCCCTGACGATTCTCCCTCATCAGCTCATGTAATATTTCCAGCCCCGACGGGTCATTCCAGTGCTGCGATATCTTGGACAGCAAATTGGGGAAATGCTCGAGCCCATAGCGCAATTGCGCAACGGCACGATTGGCCTCCCAGGTGGGGAGCGCTACATTGAAGCGCGTCTTGATCTCTTTCGCCAGATGGTTGAAAGGTTCGCGCAATTCCTGGACGTGGTAGATATCAAGCAGCTTGAACCATGCGTTGGCCTTGCAGTCCGGCTCGGCTTCGAGGTAATCGCGCAACAACTTGATCGCCATGTCTGGGCGGCCCATCATCAGAAAAACTTCCGCCTCTTCCTCGATGCACGACATCTCCTCTACCGTAACGGTGGTGGCCTCGTCGAGATCCAGCCAATACTGCGCCGTGCGTGCCACATCGTTATTGCCACCACGCGTTTCGCCGTTTGTCGCCGGTTTGGCCTCGGAAGGCATTTGCAGCGCAGGCTTGCGCATCGATGGATCGGCCTCGCGGGCGCCGCGCGAACGAAGAATAACCCCCGTGGTGACAATCGCCCCCCCGATCAGCATCCAGATCAGACTGCTGGCGTCGAAATGAAAAAAGTCATCCAGAAGGCCGGCGTATTCCGATGCAGCCGCGGCCCGGCCGCTCAAGAAAGCCAGCCCGGGCAGGGTCAGGATGGAAATTGTTTTATCTAGGTGATTCATGAGTTTTGGTCCGTTGTAACCAATTTTACTCCAAGCACACGGTTACGGCACCACGGAAGCCGAAATGATACTGGCCAGCCCTTAGGGAACCCCTGATCAAGTCAAACGCGGTCGCGATGACTTGATCAGGGGTTCCTTAGGCTTGTTTTTTTGCGCTGGTGATCCAGGCTGCGACCCAGGTGGCGAGCACGGCAACGCCCAGCAAAGCGAATGCCACGGCCAGATTGTTCAGGCGCTCCGGCGCGATCAGCAGCAGCATGCCCAGTTCCAGCATCATCGTGCCGGACAGCAGCTTCAGCAGCCGCCCCTCCCGTTCCGTCAGCTTGCGCGCGCCCATGCTGCGCACGAATGCCAGCACGATGAGCGCCAGCGGCACCACGTAGACGAGATTGTAGAAGGCCAGGTAGAAATATCGGCCGGCTGGCGGCAATCCGCTCAAGCTGAGCAAGCGGGTATAGACCATGGGAAAGCCGGCCGTGCACAGCAGCTCGTAGAAATTGGCGGCAATCGCCAGAAATATCGTTGCCGCGACCATCGCCGGGAGATTGTCGGCGCTGACGATGGCGCGGGCACGGCGGTAAATGTCCGGCTTGCGCGATTCCGGGATGGACAGGCTCGGCCCCTGCCCGAAGGCGAAGAAATCCTTGACGTTGACGGCGCCGACCAGCACCGCCAGCGCCCCGGCCGCCAGCGTCACCCAGGCGAGGTTGCCGAGCAACTGGAACAGGCTGAGCCAGGCGGCCATGAAGGCGAAATACATCAGCCCGGAAAACAGCACGAAGATGCCGCCGATGGCGAGCATACGCTTCTTGCTTTTCTGGTGCACCAGCAAGGAAAGCAGGAACAGCAACACGAAAAAGGCGCAGGGGTTGAAGGCGTCCAGCGCGGCGATAGCCAGTGTCAGCAAGGGCAGGGAAAAATGCTGCGGGTCCACCTCGCCCAGCACCGGGAGCATAAGCTTGGCCGGTGCCGGACCGGGGGCCACAGCACCCGCGAGCACCCGCGCTTGGCACGCATCGAGCCGACGCAGCATCTCCGCCCCGGTGGTTTCGGCCGCGTCCCAGCCCACGTGCATCTCCCCGCAGAACAGCACGGCCGGCACCGAAGCGGCCTCCTGCCCCAGTTGCGCCGCCATGTCCTGGTACTGGCGCGCATGCGCGGGGTGCCGGGTCAGTTCCAGGGAATGCAGCGTCACCCAGGGCCGGACGGACGGGATGGCCTCGACGAAAGGCCGCGCCTCCAGGCAGTGCGGGCAGGTGGCCGACCAGAAGAAATAAAGCTGCACATGCATGCGGCCGTCCGGGCCGGGTGTGACCCAGAGATCGTCGGACTGGGCTGCCGCTGGCGTAAGCCACAGCAGGAGCATTGTGATCAGGGCCAGCCAGCCGCAAAAATTGCGCCGAATCACTGGTGCACGCAGAGGAATGATGGACGCACGGGTATTCATATTTACTCCAGAGACAGCCCCTCGCCAGCCTCCTCGAAAGTCCGCCCGTCGCGGATATGGTAAATGCGCTTGAACGTGGGGATGATTTTCTCGTCATGGGTCACGACGATGATGGCGGTCTGGTACTGGCTGGCCATCTGGTTGAGGATGCGCATCACCGCCAGCGCCCGCTCGCTGTCCAGCGGCGCGGTGGGTTCGTCGGCCAGGACCACCGGCGGGCGATTGGCCAGCGCCCGGGCGATGGACACCCGCTGCTGTTCGCCGCCGGAAAGCTCGGCGGTTTCCGCCTTTGCCCGGTGCGCCACATCGAGTGCCTGCAGCAGTTCCAGCGCACGGGCGCGGGCTTCCCCGTTGGGCCGCCCGGCCAGCATGGGCAACAGCGCCACGTTGTCGGTCACGTCGAGAAAGGGGATCAGGTAAGGCGCCTGGAAGATGAAGCCGATACGATCCCGGCGCAGCACCCGCAGGTCGGCAATCTTCCAGGCGTTGTCGTATATCACTTCGCCGCCCAGGGTCATGCGGCCCTTGGTCGGTTCGATCACCGCCCCCAGGCATTTGAGCAGGGTGGTCTTGCCGGAACCGCTCGGACCTATGAGTCCGACTACCTCGCCGGGAGCCACGCTCATGTTCACTTCCTTGAGCGCATCGACGGCGGTGTCGCCCGCGCCGTAACGCTTGCTCAGGCCTTCGATGTGGATGCCGATGGCTTTGTCCATGTCAGCCCCCGATCGCCGTGGCCGGATCGACCTTGAGCGCCGCGCGTATCGCCAGCGTGCTGGCGAGGGTGCAGACCACCATCACGATGACGAAGCCGCGCACCGCATCCTCGGGCAGCAGCAGCACGTATTTCGGGAAAGCGGGCCCCCACACGGTGGCGGCGATCTTGCCCACGGCGAAACCGATCAGGCCCAAGCCCAGCGCCTGTTGCAGGATCATGCCGGCGATGGTGCGATTGTGGGTGCCGATCAGCTTCAACACGGCGATCTCCCTGATCTTGCCCAGGGTCATGGTGTAAATGATGAAAGCCACGATGGCTGCACTGACGATGGTCAGGATCACCAGGAACATGCCGATCTGCTTGGCAGAGGTGGCAATCAGCTTGGCGACCAGAATCTCGTCCATCTGCGCGCGGTCGAAGACCTGCAAATGCTTCCAACGGCCGATGTCCCGTCCCACCAGCGCGGCAGAGCGGCCCTCGGCCACCCGCACCAGCACCGCGTTAACATTGTGGTTGCTGGTCTGCGAGGCGTTGACGGCGTCCAGCAGGCCCGGTACGCCGGGGCGGTTGAGCGCGGGATTGGCGGCGGTGCGCACGCGTTCGTTGACGATGGCGTCGTTGTCCTTGAGAAACTGCGCTTCCTGGGCATCCATGAGTGGAATGAACACCATCGGGTCGCCGCCGGAAGACACCATGCGCCGGGTGAGTCCGACCACGGCGTAATCGTGGCGGCGGATGCTGATGCGGTCGCCCAGGGCGAAACCGCTTTTGACATCGGCAACCGCCTCGTAATGGCTGCGGGTAACGCGCCGGCCCGCCACCAGGTAGCCCGGCTCACCCGGCTGGCCGGGCTCGAAACCCACCACCATGGCGCGCACATCGGCGCTGCCCTTGCGCACCTGCATGGTGAGATAGGTGACATTGGCGGCCTGGGCCACGCCGGGCATGCCGAGAATGCCGCGGTAGACATCGTCGTGGATGCTGGACGACTCGGCATAGGGACCCAAGGTGTCCTTTTGCACCACCCACAGATCGGCGCCGCTGTTGTTGAGCAGCACCTTGGCGTCGTCCACCATGCCGCGGTAGACGCCCGCCATGGTAAATGTGACGCCAATGAGCAGGCCGAGCCCCAGTCCGGTAAGAACGAATTTGCTCCAGGAATGCAGGATGTCGCGGCCGGCCAGGCTGATCATTGGGATTTTCCAGCCAATGAACCAACCACCTTGATGCGGCTGTCGTCCTTCAAATCGCTCTCGCTGTAGACAACCACCTCGTCGCCCGCCTTCACGCCCTCGACGATCTGCATTTTGCCGTCAATTCCTTCCACGCCGGTTTTCACTGGCACGAAACGCAACAGTCCATCGGCGCGCAGCCACACACCCGCTTTGGCGCCACGCTGGCGCAGCGCTGCATTCGGGATCAGCAGCACGTCGCGAAGCGCAGGCGGGTGCAGCGTCACCTCGGCCATTTCGCCACTCGTCACCCCCTGCGGCATGAGATCAAAAGCCACCTGGGCGAGTCGCTCCTCGGTCACGCTGTCGCTGTTCGGCTCGATGCGAACCACCTTGCCTGCAAAGGATTCCCGTGCCTTGGAGCGCAGCGTGATGTCGGCAGGCAGCCCCACCTGCAAACCGGATGATCTACTCTGGTCCAGCCGCGTCTTGACCCACAGGCTGGCCGGGTCTATCAGCTTGAGCACCGCCTGCCCTGCCACGACGGTGGAGCCGGTCTCGGCATCACGCGAAGTCACCACGCCGTCGGCGGGCGCCTCCAGGCGGATATTCCCCCGTTGCTGCTTCGCCCCCTCGCGGTCGGCATCCAGTCGGGCCAGGTCTTGCCGGGCGCTCGTCAGAGCGGACTCGGCGGCGGCAAGCTGGGCATCCGCGGACTGCTGCTGCTGCAACTTGCCATCCACCACGCTCTGGCTGACGAACCCTTGGCGCGCCAAGTCGACGTAGCGTCGCGCCTCGCCGGCAGCCAATGCCTGGCGGCTCTTCGCATCCCGCATCTGGGCTTGCGCCGTCGTCACGGCGCTCCCCGCGCGGGCCGTCGCCGCGGCGGCCGAAGTCACCCGCGCATCGAGGTCCACCGGGTCCATTTCCGCCAGCAACTGGCCTGCTTTCACGCTGTCTCCCACATCCACCAGCACGCTTCTCACCCGTCCAGCGGACGTCGGCCCGATGAGATAGGCGCGCCGCGCCTCGACCGTGCCGATGCCGAACAGTGCGGGCGCCACTTCCCCCCTGGCAACCTTGGTCACGGTCACCTTGATCGGTGCGAGCGGCCCGCTGGAGGTGGCCACCCAGCCCAGGGCCAGCAGCAGCGCAACGGCAAAGATGGCAAACCAGGCCTGACGTGGCAGGGTAAAGGGGATTTTCATCGCTGCTCCCAAGACTTGTCCCAGGTGTGAAACATCCGGGTTGAGTCATTTTCCGCTAATTTTCCGGTGCGCATCAATATATGGTTCAAGCTCAGCGCCCCCGCCCCATGCCGCCGCCTTGCATGCGCCGCCCACCTCCCTGGCCTCTATTTTGTTCGCGCATCTGATTACGAGCCGCTTCTTGTTCCGCAGCGCTCATGCTCACGGAGCGTTTCTGCATCTCAGCCCGAAACGCATTGCGGTCTTCGTCACCCATCTCGCTTGGTTTCAGCTGCATCAATTCCGCCGTGTTCAGCGCGGAAAAATCCTGCGCAGCGAGGACGTTCAGGCTCACGAGACCCAAAGCCAGTGTGGCCACCCGCATCCATTTCTTGCCATACATATCAGTGCTCCTTTTGATTTTTGCTTGAATTAAACAAAGCGTATTTAACCGCGGCGGTGTAAACGGCGTATGTCACAACCGGCCATTTTTGTAACTTAGTGTGACAAGGCGGGCGATTCCCCGCCTATTTCAGCAGCAGGTTAAGCTGCTGCAAATCTTCCTCACTCAGGGAACCGCTGGCCTGCTTGAGTTTCAGCCGGCTGAGGAGGTAATCGTAGACTGCCTTGTTAAGGTCGCGGCTGGTGCTGAAGAGTTGTTGCTGCGCGTTGAGCACATCGACGAAGGTGCGTACCCCCACTTCCATGCCCAGCCTGGAGGAGTCCAGTGAACTCTGGCTGGAAATACGAGCCTGTTTGTACGCCTTGACCTGCGCCATGCCGCTGGCGACGCCGAGGAAGGCTTCACGCGTGGCGTACTCGGCCTGACGCAACGTTTGTTCCAGATCGTGGTTGGCCTTTTCCTGATTGGCGACAGCTTCCCTGACCCTGGAATTGACGCTGCCGCCCTGATAAAGAGGGAAGTTCAACTGGACCCCGATCGCGGAGGCTCGGGTGTCGCTGGCGACGCCGTAAAGACTGCCGCTGGCCGATCCATCGGAATAGCTTGCGACCAGATCGAGGGTGGGTTGGTGTGCCCCCCGATTGCGCTCCACCTCCCGCTTGGCGATTTCGCTCGTTGCACGCTGAATCTGCACGGGCAGGCTTTGCTGCTCCGCTGTTTTCACCCATTGATTCATGTCGTTGGGTTCGGGCAGCAGAAGCGGGAAATTTTCTTCCACGCCGGCGAGCGGGCCGGGCGCCTTGCCGATGATTCTTTCCAGCGCCCGTTTTCTCACTTCCAGTTCGTTGCTGGCGGCAATTTCGGCGGCTTCCGCCAGATCATGCCTGGCCTGGGCTTCGTGGGTATCGGTAATGGTCGCGGTGCCGACCTCGAAGTTGCGCCTGGCTTGGGCCAGCTGCTCCTTGATCGCCTGCTTTTGAGCAGCCGCAAGGGTGGCATTGGCCTGGGCCAGCAATACGTCGAAATAGGCTTGTGCGACGCGCAGCATCAAATCCTGTTGTGCGAGGGCAAGCTGCATTTCCGCCTGCCCAACCTGGACTTTTGCAATTTCATATTGTTTCCAGTTCTGGATGCGGTAAAGGGGCTGATTCAGGGAAACGGTATACGCGTTGGAGTTGTAATCCCGTTTTCCGCTGGGCAGCGAGGTTGCACCCGAGTAGGAGACATCCAGCCCGTTCCACGTGGTGCTGGCACTCAAATTGACGTTGGGCAGCAACTGCGCAAGGCCTTGCGGCAGTTTTTCCCGGGCGGCTTGATAGGACGCACTGGCAGAGGCGAAGACGGCATCGCAGGCGAGTGCTTGGCGATAGACGCTCATCAGGTTGGTCGTGTCGGCGGCCTGGCTTGTGGGGGCAAGGGTGCTGCTGATGAGGAAGGTCAGGATCACGCGTTTCATTCTGACTCTCCTGGCAACGGAATCAGGATCACTGGGCGGCATCTTTCTTGCCGTAGAAATGCTCCACAATCGGCTTGCGGAATTCGCTGTGGCAGTTGTAGCAACTGGTCTGGAGTTTCTGGAAGGAGAGAATGATGCCCTGGCCGTCCTTGGCCCTGGCTGCCTTGCCGATGGCCAACGCCTGATCGTGCGTTTCACCGTCATAAGCTTTGAACTTGCCCATGTTGCTGCCCATGAAGCCCATGATGCGCATTTTTTCAGACATCGGCGGCTGGGGATGATCGGCGATCAGGGGCGCGGTTTTCTCCACCAGTTCCCAGTCTTCTCGGGAAACGCCGTCGGTGATGGTCTGCATGTTCTTGCCAAGGTCCTTCATGACATTCTGCAAGACGAGTGGCTCAGCCGCGTGCACGCCAGTCATGGTGAATAACAACCAGGCCGATGCGACAAAATTAAGGACAAGATTGTGGGGAGGTTTCATATCAGGACATCCTTTGGAAAATGACTGTTTATGGAAACGGAGCGCAAAATCCGCGCCCCTCCGGCTCAAGCCGCTAGCGCATTTAACCGCCGGGGTGTAACTGGCATATGTCAGGGCAGGCCTTTTTTGTAACTTACTGTGACAAGATGCCGGGTCGTTACACTGCTTTACAATTTCCATGCATGGCTTTGGCCTAACAGGGTATAAACGCACCATGACGACACCTGAACACATTCTTATCGTGGACGACGATGCCGAAATCCGCAGCCTGCTGGGTGATTACCTGCAGAAAAACGGCTATCGGACCACCGCCGTGGCGGAAGGCAAGGGTATGCTGACGGCGCTGGATAAGGGGCGTGTGGATTTGATCGTGCTCGACCTGATGCTGCCCGGAGACGATGGCCTGGTGCTATGCCGTAATCTGCGGGCGCGCTCGGACATCCCGGTGATCATGCTCACCGCCCGTGGCGAGGATCTGGATCGCATCCTCGGCCTGGAAATGGGCGCCGACGATTACCTGTCCAAGCCATTCAACCCGCGTGAACTGCTGGCGCGTATCAAGAGCATTCTGCGCCGGGCAAAGGCCTTGCCGGGAAACATGGAAGCCGGCGATGCGGCCCGGGTTAGCTTTGCCGGATGGGAGCTTGACACCGTCTCGCGCCAACTGGTCTCGCCGCAAGGGGTGGTGGTTCCGCTGAGCGGTTCCGAATTCCGCCTGTTGCGGATATTCCTCAATCACCCCAACCGGGTTCTCAGCCGGGATCAACTCATGGACATGATGCGGGGACGGGAAACGGATCCTTTCGAAAGAAGCATCGACGTTCAGGTGAGCCGGCTCCGCCACCGCCTGGCCGACGATGCCAAGGAACCCGCCCTCATCAAGACGGTGCGGTGTGAGGGCTACGTCCTGGCGGTACAGGTGGAAACGGGAAAATGATGCGACTGTTGCCTCAATCCCTCTTCAGCCGCATGGTTCTGATCCTGCTCGGCGGCCTGATTCTGGTGCAATCGTTCAACGTTTCTTTCCACTTGCGCGAGCGCGATCGTTTGCTGTTTCGCTCGAACAGCCTGGAGGCGGCGCAACGCATTGCCGACACCATCCGGCTGCTGAATTCACTGTCCCCCGCCGAGCGGCAAAAGCTCGGCGCAACGCTCAATTCTTCAACGCTATCGGTTTCCCTCGCCCCCCGCTCCCCCAGCCAGGAACCCCAGAACCCTGACAACACAGCCCAGGCCGCCGGTTTCGCCGGAATGCTGCACGACCTGCTTGGGGAAAGCCCTTCAGTCGAAGTCACGGTTTCCGAAACGGATCAGCATCTTCAACCACAACAAAAAATCGCCTTCACTGCAGAGACACACCTGCAAGACGGGACTTTTGTATCCATCGAAGCACGCCCGAGCGGTGAAGCCTTTCCCCTGCCACCCCATCTGGTTTTCAGTCTGCTGATCCTGTTCGCCGCAGTGATTTTTCTTTCGCTGCTCGCCGTGCGCCTCGCCACACGCCCCCTTGACACCCTCGCCAGCGCAGCCGAAAAGCTGGGCAAGGACATCAACAGCCCGCCCCTGTTGGAAACAGGTCCGACCGAAGTGCGTCGCGCAGCGCATGCCTTCAACACCATGCAATCACGCCTGGTCAGCTATCTCCGGGAACGCACGCGGGTTCTCGCCGCCATGTCGCACGACCTGAAAACCCCCATCACCCGCTTGCGGCTCCGGGCCGAACTGCTGGAGGACGACGATCTCAGAACAAAATTCGTAAAGGATCTGGAGGAAATGGAGTCTCTGGTTTCCGCCACCCTGGATTTCATGCGCGGCGTGGAAAACCCGGAGCCGGTGCAACCCGTGGACATCATGGCCTTGCTGGAAAGTCTCCAGGCAGACGCAGCGGAAATCGGCCAGCAAGTCAGGCTGTCAGGCATCGCTGCCCAGCCCTATCCCTGCAAGCCTGCGGCCCTGAAGCGATGCCTGGGAAATCTGATCGACAACGCCGTCAAATACGGGAAAAGCGCCACCGTCACCGTGAACGACCAGGACACACAACTGCAAATCCATATCCAAGACCAAGGCCAGGGCATTCCGGAGGCCGAACTCGAACGGGTATTCGAGCCCTTTTATCGCCTGGAAAATTCACGCAGCCGCGATACCGGTGGCACCGGCCTGGGCTTGGGCATCGCGCGCAACATCGCCCGGATGCACGGTGGCGACCTGTTGCTATGTAACCCTCAGGGCGGCGGGCTTGAGGCGATCCTGACGTTGCCCTGGGGGTAAAAAACCGCGCCGGCAATCCCCTTTCACAACAAATTAAACCCGCCCAAACCGGCGAGCAGCACGCCCAGCGCCCCTTTCAGCACCCGTTGCGGAACATGCCGCTGGAAAGCCGCGCCCAGGTACATCCCGGCCAGTCCGCCCAGGCCGAACAGGCTGCCCAGCCACCAGTCGGGTGCGGCATACCCGCCGCCCGGCAGCGGCAGGAAGGAGTAGACCGCCACCCCGGCAAGCGAAGTAGCGAAAGTCCCCGCCAGCGCCGCGCCTGCCACCGCATGCACCGGCAGGCGGAATACCGCGATGCAGAACGGCGCGATGATCGCCCCGCCGCCGATGCCGTAGGTGCCGCCGATGATGCCCACCACGAAGGCGAGGGCCAGCATGGCGAAGGTGCTGAATCCGTGCTCCTCGCCCTGGAAGACGAATGTCACCCGCTTTAATCCGGCATGCCGGATGCGCAGGCTCATGTCCGGGGACGAAGCAATAGTGGCGGCTTGCTGCCTTGTAGATTTCCACGGCACGAATTCGGCCAGCAAACGCCAGCTCAGAAGCAACAAGACCACGCCGACGAACAGTTTGAAGCGTGCCGCGTCCGGCAAATACAGGACGCGCAGATAGAACCCCAGCACGATGCCGGGCAACGAGCCCAGGGTGATGAGCCCCGCCAGCGCCCAGAACATCCGCCCTTCGCGCACATAGCGCCACACGCCACCGGGCGTGGCGAACAGGTTGAACACCAGGTTGGTGGCGCTGGCGGAGGGACCGGCGAAACCCAGCGCGCTCATCTGGAACGGCATCAGCAGAAAGGCACCGGAGATGCCGACCATGGAGCAGAAAAACGAGAGCACGAAGGCCACCAGGGGCGGCAGCCACAGCCAGGTATGAACGCCGGAAACAGGGAAGGAAACACTCAGCCAGTCCATTTGCATCTTTGCCCGGCTATTGAACCCGGAACGTGGCATGGCAGGTCATGCATTGATTCATCAGCTTCCCGGCATCGCGGGCTATCATGTCCATTTCGTCTGTTTCCGCGCGGACGGCCAGTTCCTCGAACATCATGTGGGTTGGGCCGCCGATATCCTTGAAGGACTGCGGCAACCTGGCACGCACCGTATTCGGAGTGGCACGCGCCATCCGATTGCCAGACAGGCGAGCGGACTCTGCAATCCTGCCACGGTCGGATTCGCCGATCCCCTGCATGATGCCTTGAACGCTGGCCAGCATTTGCCTCATTTCAGCCAGAAATTCGGCACGCTCCTGAACCGTCAATCGAGATTGATCCTGGTATCAGCCGGGTGGTCGATATCCGCCCGCACGGAAGCCGAAGCGAGAGCCAGTACCAGCAGTGAACAGCAGTAAAGAGCTCTCATTGGCTCTCCATCTCCAGATAGACGCGGCTGGCATTTCCGCCCTTTAGCAGATCGAAGTTGGCCAGGCGGCTGAAAGCGCTCTGATCCAGGCTGTCGATGGCTTCCTGCAAAGCGATGCCTTTATCCACTGCCTGCTTCATGTGCGTGATGAGCAGGCGCAGGTAATCGCCGGTATCGCGACGCGCCCGATCAAGATCGCAGACCTGGCCGTGGCCGGGAACGATGGTCTTCGGCCCCAGCTTTTCCATCACGTTGAAAGAGGCCAGCCAGTCGGTCGCGCTGCTGAAAGGCAGCACCCCGAGCAACCGGTCAACGAACACCAAATCGCCGGAAAACAGCACGCCTTGCTTAGGTAGCCACACCACGCTGTCGCCCGGCGTGTGACCGCCGTGGAAATACAGCAACTGGATTTCTTGCCCGCCCAGGCGCAGGGTTTCGGACTGGTCGAACAAGCGGTCGGGGTAAACCGGCTGCGTTCCCGCCGCTTTCTCGCCCAGGGTCTGACTCAGGCCGTCCAGTTGCATCGCGCCGCGCGCCTGCATATCGGCCAGAGCCGGCCGGGCGGCGATGATCTCGGCGCCGATGGATTTAAAGTAGCCGTTGCCCAGCCAGCGGTGGTCCTGGCCACCGGTATTGACGACTATTTTCACCGGCTGTCTGGTCACCGCTCTGATAGCGCGATGGATTTCCTTCGCCACCTGCCACGTGGATCCGCTGTCGATCACCACCACGCCTTCATCGGTGACGACGAAGCCGCTGTTGGCGTTCATGCCCTCGTTCTCGACGCTGCGCATTCCCGTGTCGCCGATGAAGGCGTAGACATTCGGCGCTACCGGCACGGGCGAGAGTGAAAGCGCCCAGGCATTTCCCCATGCCGACAAGCCGAACTGAAGCAGGAATAACAAGACGATCCGCATTATTTGAAGTCCTTTCCAAATTTCCGATTAATGGTTAAAAATACAGGCGAGCAAACAGCTCACCCGGCGCAGATTCTGCTTCTCGCCGAACTCTGAATTTTCCGCGCGTATCAGGCTCATGGTTTGTTCAGCCTTTCCGTGATGGCGGCTTGCACATCGGTGATTTGCCAATCGCCCCGCGCTCCCGGCGGGCTTTCCTTGACTGCGGGAAAATTCACGAATGTCACCATGCTGCCGTCCTTGCGCCGATATTGCTGCTTGCCGTCGATCAGAATCGCAATCGGGACATGCCCCGCAAGGCCAATACTGGCAAGCCGCTTCACACCCTGGGGGCTTTCGGCGTCAATCTCGGCCACTTGCAGTTTGCCGCCCTGTTTGGCCAGCCATTCGCGCAGCGGTTTGAGCGCGCTTTGAACGGGCGGGTGCGCCATGGCGACGATTTCGACGCTTGGCTGCGCTGCCTGGGAAACGCCGCTGGCAATCGTCAGCATGGTGGCGGCGATGAAAAGGATGAAATGTCTGCGTGTCGTCATGGCCTGGCTTCCCTTTTGCTCATTTGCAGTTGTGATGCAGCTTCCATTGCTCGGCGTGGCCCATGGCAACGGCCCAGTCAGGTGGCGTGCAATCGCCGCTGTCCGAGCCGGACTGAGTCGGCGCGGTTGAAGGTGTGGCATTCTTTTCCAGGAAACGGATATCTCGCGGATCGTTCAGCAAAGTTTTGCCGAGGAAAAACAGTGCCACTAAAAACAGTGCAGTCACAACTGACTGCGCGACCCCGATGGGTAATGAACTCCGTACGTCGCATGTGCCGCCGGGGCAGTGCTGCGCCTGTTGCCGGGCAAACAGATTATAGATTTTGCAGCCGAGGCAGATGCCGAACGCCGCCTCGAAGAACAGCAAGACTAGGCAGGTGGAGCAGACGATCAGGTTGATCGGGCCGATGATGCGGTTGAGTACCACCAGATACAGCATGGTCAGCGCTAATGCCCAGCCGATGCTCCAGGCAAAGCGTTTCTGCGGCGCACCGACATATTCGGGCGTTTGCCATCTCACGGCGAAGCGTCCGAGGATGAGGCTGGGCGCGTATTTGGGATTGATGAAGATGCGTATGGTGAAATCGATCAGGAAGGCCGCCACAAAAACCCGGGTCAAGCGGAAGTCGCCGACCAGCCAGGCATTCATGAAGGATACCAGGGCGAAGAAGAACAGGATGCCGGCGCTCGCCCGCACCTCGCGCTCGTTGAGCACCGGCACGGTGTAACCGTCCAGCGCTTCGCCAAACTCGAAAATCTTGCCCATGGAATGACCTATAAAACCAGAATCGCAGAATGCCGGCGGGACGGTTCCCGTCGGCTCCCGTTATCAATATTCGGTAATGCGCAGCGCAGGGACCATTATGATGCCGTTTTTCATGGTTTCTCCAGCGCTGGCAACTCATTGCCAGCGCGCATGTCATAGCGATAAGTATCGTGGCAAGCCGTACACCGTTGCAAAGTTCCACTCAGCTTTTCCAGAATCACCTGCTTGTTCTTGCCTGCCTCGGCTTCAGCAGCAATGCTGTCGAATCCGCCATGCATTGCTTCGCACAGTTCGTTACATCCCTTGGGGCAATTTTCCCTAGCTTTAAGCGAAGCTTTACTGAGTGGCTGCGGGCTCGTTGATCGAGCGCCCTGTGCAACCATCTTCATATCGTTCGAGGCAAGCCCCTCAATTACTTGCTGAGTTCCCTTGAGAAATCGGCGCATGCTCGCCAATATCTTGTCGCGTTCGAATCCGGGCAAAACGACGGTTTCTCTGGTATCCGCTACAGTTGTATTCTTTGGGCCTGCAATGGGCACCGTGCCGTCTGAGGCGTAGACGTTGGCAGCGAAAGAGGCAAACAGGGCAAGGGCAATCACGGCAATTTTCATATTTTCTCCAGTAATGCTGCACCATCAACAGCGATGGCTGTGCCAGCATAGGCCGGACGATGGAAATTCAATATGATCTAGATCATAGCCGAATGTCGTTTTTGGAATGCAGCAATGTCAAAATCTGCCCCTGCCGTTGCAGCTCGCCTTCCCGTTCCATTTCGGCCAGGGTGCGATATAGCGCTTCATGGCTCGCGCCCAGTTCCGTCGCCCAGCGGTTGACGGGCTGGTCCAGTTCCACCCTGCCCGCTTCACCCCGATCCACGATGTAGTGGATCACGCGCATGCGCAGGCTTTTCAGGCTCAGCCTTTCCTGGGCGGCCCGTTGCTGGCGCAGGCTGCGCGACAGCGTGGCGATCCACTCCAGGGCAAAATCCGCGTCATTGGCCAGACGCTGGCGCAAAACGTCGGCCGGCAAACGCAGATAACGCCCGGGGTGGGTACAAATCGCGTCGCAATGGTAGCGGCTGGCGAACAGGCTGGCTTCGGCGAAGAACTCGCCTTTGCGCGCGCGGTACAAAACGATCTCGGCGCCTTCCGGGGCGAAGCGCGTGAGACGCACTTCGCCTTCCAGCACGCGATAGACCGCATCCACTTCGTCGCCGAAGCGGAAAATCGTCTGCCCCTTTTCCATCTCCATGGAACGGGCCGCGACGAAATCGAAAGCTTCGCTCAACGCACGAACGCCTTGCGCCCCGCATACACCGCCGACGCGCCGAGATATTCCTCGATGCGCATCAGCTGGTTGTATTTCTCCACGCGCTCGGCGCGGCATGGCGCACCGGTCTTGAGGTGGCCGGTGCCGAGCGCCACGGTGAGGTCGGCGATGAAGCTGTCCACCGTCTCGCCGCTGCGGTGCGACACCATCGCGCCCCAGTTGGCGCCGTAGGCCAGTTGCACCGCCGCCACGGTCTCGGTCAGCGTGCCGATCTGGTTGAGCTTGATCAGCACCGCGTTGGCCGCGTTTTCCTCGATGCCGCGCTGGATGCGCTCGACGTTGGTGACGAACAGGTCGTCCCCCACCAGTTCGAGCTTGCCGCCCAGCTCGCGGTTGAGCAGCTTCCAGCCTTCCCAGTCGTCTTCCGCGAGGCCGTCTTCCAGCACCAGGAAGGGATATTTCTTCGCCCAGTCGGCGTACATGGCCACCATTTCCGCGGCATCCACCTTGCGTCCCTCGGTGCGCAGGTTATACAGGCCGTCCTCGTAAAATCCGCTGGAGGCGGGGTCGAGGGCGATCACCACGTCGTCGCCAGGGCGGTAGCCGGCCTTTTCGATGGCCTGAACGATCAGGTCCATGGCGTCCGAGTTGCGCTTCAGCACCGGCGCGAAGCCGCCCTCGTCGCCCACGCCGGTGGAGTAGCCGCCGTCCTTGAGTACTTTCTTGAGGGAATGGTAAACCTCGCTGCCCCAGCGCAAGGCCTCGGCAAAATTGGGCGCGCCCACCGGGGCGATCATGAACTCCTGCAGGTCGGTGCCCTGCCAGTTGGCGTGCGCGCCGCCGTTGAGGATGTTGAACATCGGCACCGGCATGCGGTTTGCCGCCGCGCCGCCGAGGTAACGGAACAGCGGCAGGTCGCAGGCGTCCGCCGCCGCGCGCGCCACCGCCATGCTCACGCCG
Source organism: Sulfurimicrobium lacus (assembly GCF_011764585.1). Taxonomy (GTDB): domain Bacteria; phylum Pseudomonadota; class Gammaproteobacteria; order Burkholderiales; family Sulfuricellaceae; genus Sulfurimicrobium; species Sulfurimicrobium lacus. Next base: position 1,782,865 of record NZ_AP022853.1, on the reverse strand, counting down.
AGGATGGCGTTGGCGCCGAATTTTTCCTTGTGGGGCGTGCCGTCCAGTTCGATCATGGCGCGGTCCACCGCGCCCTGGTCGAGCGCGTCCATGCCGATGAGGGCTGCCGCGATCTCGTTGTTGACGTGGCCGACCGCCTTCTTCACGCCCTTACCGCCGTAACGGCTCTTGTCGCCGTCGCGCAGTTCCAGCGCCTCGTGCACGCCGGTGGAGGCGCCGGAAGGCACCCCTGCGCGAGCGAAGGCGCCGCCGACCAGGGAGACTTCCACCTCGACGGTGGGATTGCCGCGTGAATCGAGGATTTCGCGGGCATGGATGCGTTCGATCTTGGTGTACATGGTGCTTCTCCTTATTTGTTTTTCAAAAAGAACAAACCGGTGCTGACATCTCCGCCAGCATAACAACAATGGATGACTGAATTATGGCGTGGGACGCATCACCCATGATTTCAACAACAAGGCCGCCGCCAGCGCGCAACAGGCGGAAAAAGCAAATGCGGCCTCGACGGCAACGCCCTGCCACAGCCAGCCGAATATCAGCGATGCGGGCAACAGCATCGCTCCGGCAGTGAGGTTGAACCAGCCGTAGGCCGTACCGAGCTTGTCGCGTGGGGCAAGGTCGGCCACCAGGGCTTTCTCGGCGCCTTCCGTCGCGGCGAGGAACAGGCCGTAGAATGCAAACAGCGGCCACAGCAGCAGGGCGTGAAAACCGTTGATGCCGAGCAGCAGATAGAACAGGCCATACACCGCCCATCCGGCGAGAATCAGCCGCACCCGGCCAAGGCGGTCGGACAGGGCGGAAAGCGGCGTGGAAAAGACCATCGCCACCCCCGAAGTCAGCGCCCACAACAATGGCACCTGGTAATCCGGCAGGCCGAGTTCCTTGGCGCGCAGCAGCAGGAACATGTTGGACGAATTGCCCAGCGTGAACAGCGCCAGCACCGCTAAATAGCGCTTGAAGGCGGGCGGGAAGCTGTCCAGCTTCCACGAAAATACCGGGCGCTGGGTTGCCGGAACTACTGGCGGTTCCTTGACGCCCAAGGCCAGTACGACGGTGATGATGCCCGGCACGATGGACCACAGGAACACGTCCTTGATCGGCACCCCCCGCGCCAGCAGCCAGGCTGCAAGAAGCGGCCCGATTACCGCGCCGGCGTTGTCCATGGCCCGGTGCAGGCCGAACGCCAAACCCCGGCGGCCTTCGTCCACCGCACCGGCCAGCAGCGCGTCGCGGGGCGAGGTGCGCAGGCCTTTTCCCACCCGGTCGGCGAAGCGCAGCGCCAGCACCATAGGCCAGCTCGACGCCAGGTAGAACAGCGGCCGCGAGATTGCTGCCAGTCCATAGCCGCCCGCCACCCAGCCCTTGGCGTGCCCCCGTTTATCCATGAGCACGCCGGAAAAAAGTTTCAGCAGGCTGGCGGTGGCCTCCGCGACGCCCTCGATCAGGCCAAGCGCCTTGGGGCCCGCCATCAGCACCGAGGCGAGAAACAGCGGCACCAAGGGATAGACCAGTTCGCTGGTAGTGTCGTTGAACAGGCTCACCAGGCCCAGCAGCCAGACGGTGCGGGGTAATGCGAGAACGGCTTTAAGCATGGTATTTACTCATCCCCGCGCCACACCCACGTTGATACCAATGTTGTAACCGGAGGGAGCATATTTGCCGTCAAGATGACGCTTCGCCACATCGAGCAGCGATTGCAGCGCGGCCCTCTCCTCCTTGGTGGTCAGGAAAAAATCGGCGACGTGGCGCTTGGGAATGACCAGCAGGTGGCCGGGATTGACCGGGAACCGGTCGGGGCAGGCATAGGCCAGCTCGTTCTCGAACAGGCTGCCATCGGGGTGACAGAACGGACAGGTTGAGGAGCCTTCGTTCATCATGCATCTCCCATCGGTTTTCCGCCCCCCGTGCAGGGTGTTTGCCTGGCATCATCAGCACGTCCGGGCGGTTCGGAGCGGAAACTCAGGGAGGCATGCCATCTCCCGGGCTAAAGAATAGCGCCGGGCAAATTCGATGTCCAACTTTTCCCGACAGCATCATTCGGACACGCCGAAGCGCTGCTTCAGTTCCGGAATCAGCACGGCGCGAATCTCGTCCCGCACCCTGACGAAGCTTTCGATCGGCTCGCCGTGGGGATCATGGAACGGCATGTGGATCGCGGGAATTGGCTTGGGGAAGATGGGGCAGGACTCTTTGGCGTTGTCGCACACCGTCACCACCAGGTCGATGGCTTCGTTCATCACCGCGTCCACGTCCTTGGGGTAAAGGCCATCCGTAGCCATGCCGCCGAGTTTCAGCGCTTCGATGGCGCCATCGGCCACCTTGGGCTGGGGACGGGTGCCGGCGGACAGCGCGCGCACGTCAGGGCCAAGGTCGTGGTTGACGAGAACTTCCGCCATCTGGCTGCGGCAGGAGTTGCCGGTGCACAGGATCAGGACAGTCTTCTTCATACGATCTATTCCTTGCCGCAACAACCGCAGCAGGCTTCCTTGCCGCCCAGCCATTCCTCGATCTTCGCCTTGCTCGGCACGCCGCCGGCATGCACCACCTTGCCGTCGATCACCACGCCCGGCGTGGACATCACGCCATAGCCAAGAATGGCTGCCATGTCCTCGACTTTCTCCAGTTTGATCGCCACGCCTTTGGCTTTGGCTGCGTCCTCGATCAGCTTCGTGGTTGCGTTGCAGTTGGCGCAGCCTGTACCCAATACCTTGATCTCTTTCATTGCAGTTTTCCTCTGATAAATTGGTTAAACCTTGGCAGGCGATGGTCAGAATTTGTAATAGTGCGTATTCAGGTAAGCGACCACATCCTCGTTATCCTTTGCCGATAGCGCCGGGTCGTAATAGTCGCCCCAGCGTGTCACTTCCTTTTGCAGCGCCGGCAGCGACTTGATTTTGCGTTCCGCAGAGGTGTACACGCCAGTGCCATGACAGTCGAGGCATACCGCATGGACCTGCTCGCCTCGCAGGGCGTCGCCGCTGCTTGAACTGGTGGCCGAACAGCCCGCCGTCGCCAGGGCGGCGAGCACCAGCAGCGCAAGTCCCCATTGCAAACTCATTCCGCTTGCTTTCATTGGTTTCGGCCTCCACGATAGCGCTGGCGCAGAGGTATGCACTGCTCCGCGTCGCTGCCTCGCTGCCGGGCGCGTGCCTGCATATCCTGCTGGTGGGCTCGGCGCAGGGTCGCCTTCTCCTCGTGAGTACGCGCGGCACGCATTTTGGCGCGATAAGCTTCGCGCTCCTCGTGGGTCATCAAATCCGCACAGTAAATCAGCTCGCGTTTCTCGGACGCCCCCTGGGGCTGTTCTCCATCACTCTGGGCATGCGCCGGTGCGGCGACCACGCACAACGCAATGGCCAACGCACCCCACATAACATCGGTTCTTATTTGCATGGCTCGCACTCCTGTTTGGAATAGCGTAATCATCAGGGCTTGACCGCTTCGATGTTCGCGGAGCAAACGTAAGCCTCCACGCCCCGACCCGGCGCCCACTGCCGGATGAATTCGCGGCTGGCATCCTTGGCCTCGATGCGGATGTCGGCAAAGCCCGCCGCCGCCAGCATCTGCTCGATTTCTTCTGCCGCCGCCGCGCCGGCGATGCAGCCAGTGTACAGCGCCAGGTCGCGCCGCGCTTCTTCCGGCAGCGGCGCGGTGGTGACGATGTCGGACAGCGCCAGACGGCCGCCGTTCTTCAGCACGCGGAAGGCATCGCGGAACACCTGGGCCTTGTCGGGCGAAAGGTTGATGACGCAGTTGGAGATGATCACGTCCACCGTGGCGTCGGCCACCGGCAGGTACTCGATCTCGCCGAGACGGAATTCGGTGTTGGCGTAGCCGCCCTTGGCCGCGTTGGCGCGTGCCTTGGACACCATGTCCGGCGTCATGTCCACGCCGATGACCCGGCCGCCGTCGCCCACCTGGCGCGCCGCGAGGAAGCAGTCGAAGCCCGCCCCGCTGCCCAGGTCGAGCACGGTTTCGCCGGGTTTCAGCGCGGCGATGGCCTGGGGGTTGCCGCAGCCCAGGCCCAGATTGGCGCCTTCCGGCACCGCGCTCACTTCGCTTGCGCTGTAGCCGATGCCGCGCGACAGGATGTCTGCGGCCGGCAATTCGCTTGGCGTGCAGCACGCCGGGCCACAGCCGCAAGCGCCATCGGCACGGGCCACCGCGCCGTAGTTTTCGCGCACTGCCTGGCGTATTTCGTCATGTTTTACGTTTTGCATTTCAGTTTCCTTTCAACAACAGACATTTACCACGGAATACACGGAAAAAGCCCGACTTTCTCCGTGTGTTCCGTGTATTCCGTGGTTCAATTGTTTTTCCCGAATCAGCAGCAGGACTGGCCGGATTTCGTCGGCGTGCAGCAGGCGCCCTGCGCGATGCCGATGGCGGCCAGGCTGGCGTTGGCGTTTTCCCTGCGGCACGCTTCGTCGAAGCTCGCGTCCAGCGCTTGCGCCGCCTCGTCGCGGATGTGGCGGGCGATTTCGACCACCGCGTCGATCTGCGCCTGCGCCACGCCGTACTGTTTCAGCTTGTCCACCTGGCACAGGCCCTGTTTGGGGTGGTTGGCGGCGATGTTGGCGGCGAGCGACACCAGCGCCACGATGGAAGGATGGAGGGACGAATCAGTCATGAGGGAACTCCTTTGGATTACAGGACAGCATTGAATACGTAGCCCACCAGCATGATGCCGGCCGCCACCACGCCGACGAAAGTGGCGATCAGCCGGGGCTTCAGAACCTTGCGCAGGATGATCATTTCCGGCGCCGACAGGGCGATCACGCTCATCATGAAGGCGAGCACGGTGCCCAGCGCCGCGCCCTTGCCCAGCAGCGCCTCGACGATGGGAATGATGCCGGCGGCGTTGGTGTACATCGGCACGCCGATGACCACGGCGGCGGGGACCGACCACCAGGGCGCATCCTTGCCCATGATGCCGGCCATGAAATCTTCCGGCACGTAGCCGTGGATGCCCGCACCCAGGGCGATACCGCCGAGGATGTAAGGCCACACCTTGCCGACGATTTCCTTGACGTGCGCCACGCCGGCGTCGATGCGTTCCGCCCAGGTAGGGCGCGCCAGCTCCAGGTCGGCCGCCTTGCCGATCTGGATGGCGCGCACCCAGTCCTCGAGGTGGTGTTCCATCTTGAGCTCGCCGATGACCAGTCCGGCGACAATCGCCACCAGCAGGCCCAGGCCGAGGTAGAGCGCCGCCACCTTCCAGCCGAACAATCCGAACAAGAGCGCCAGCGCCACTTCGTTGACCATGGGCGCGGAAATCAGGAAGGAAAACGTCACGCCCAGCGGCACCCCGGCGGACAGGAAGCCGATGAACAGCGGCACTGCGGAACAGGAGCAGAACGGCGTGACGATGCCGAGCGTGGCCGCCATCACGTTGCCCACGCCGAGCCGCTTACCGGCGAGCATGGCGCGCGTCCGCTCGGCGGAGACGAAGGTGTGCACGATGCCCATCAGAAACACGATGCCGGTGAGCAGCAGCAAGACCTTGGGCGTGTCGTAAAAGAAGAAATGCAGCGCCCCGCCCAGGTGGGTCTGCGGGGAGACTCCGGTGAGCGCCAGCAACGCATCGGCGAAACGGGTCAGGCTGGCGTAAGCGGCCACCCACAGGATGGTCGACAGGACGACCCAGCCCCAGGGGGCGCGGCGGGGTGTTGCGGTTTCGCTCAGGGTGTTCATGATGATTTCTCGCTAAATTTGCCGGTGCAGCAGGACTGCCCGCTTTCCTGCACCGGCGGGCACTTCACCGTGCCGTAGGAACAGAACACGCAGCAGTCGCCGGCTTTGGGACGCAGCAGCGCGCCGCATCCCCGGCACTCGTAATACCACTGACAAGCATCTGTGGGCATGGTTTCCTCCCTGCTGAAACCGCATTGCGGGCAGGTCACGACCGATTGCAGGATCACGCTCTCGCCCCCTTCTCGTACCATGCCCTGGAGCCGTTCACGATGCGCACCACCGAGAGCATCACCGGCACCTCGATCAGCACGCCCACCACGGTGGCCAGCGCCGCCCCGGACTCGAAGCCGTAGAGCGAGATCGCCGCCGCCACCGCCAGCTCGAAGAAATTGCTCGCGCCGATCAGCGCCGAAGGCCCGGCCACGCTGTGCACCTCGCCCACGGTCCGGTTGAGCCAGTAGGCGAGCATGGAATTGAAATACACCTGGATCAGGATCGGCACCGCCAGCAGCAGGATGACCAGCGGCTGGTCAATAATGGCCTTACCCTGGAAGGCGAACAGCAGCACCAGGGTGGCGAGCAGGGCCGAAATACCGACCGGGTGCAGGCGCGCCAGCACGCTATCCAGCGCGCCCCTGCCCTGCAGCACCCGGCGCAGGAACTGGGCGATGGCGAGCGGAATGACGATGTACATCACCACCGAGAGGAACAGCGTGGCCCACGGCACGCTGATCGACGCCACGCCGAGCAGCAGGCCGACCAGCGGCGCGAAGGCGAACACCATGATGGTGTCGTTGAGCGCCACCTGCGACAGGGTAAACAGCGGATCGCCCCTGGACAGGCTGCTCCACACGAACACCATGGCGGTGCAGGGCGCGGCGGCGAGCAGGATCAGCCCGGCGATGTAGCTGTCGATCTGTTCCGCCGGAAGGTACGGCGCGAATGCGACACGGATGAAAGCCCAAGCCAGCAGCGCCATGGAAAACGGCTTCACGCCCCAGTTGATGAACAGGGTGACGCCGATGCCGCGCCAGTGCCGCCTGACCTGATGCAGCGCAGCGAAATCGATCTTCATCAGCATGGGGATGATCATCAGCCAGATCAGCAGGCCGACCGGCAGATTGACCTGGGCGATTTCCAGCTTGCCGAGAATTTGAACCGGTGCGGGGGCAAGCTGTCCCAGCCCGATACCCGCCACGATGGAGAGAAACACCCACAGCGTCAGCCAGCGCTCGAAGAAGCCCAGTTCGGCACCCGAGGCTTTCATGGCGACCACTTCGCATTGCGCGCTCACCGTCTACTCTCCTTTCTCGCGCAGCCGTCCGATGTCGTCGAGCTGACGTTTGAGGGACAGTTTGTCCAACTTTTCCACCGGCAGGCTGATGAACAGCGAGATGCGGCGACTAAGCTGGGTGAAAGCCGTGACAAAAGCCTTGCGCTTGTCTGCGTCGCTGCCCTTCGCTGCAGCGGGGTCGTCGATGCCCCAGTGGGCGGTCATGGGCTGACCGGGCCAGACGGGACAGACTTCGCCGGCGGCGTTGTCGCACACGGTAAAGACGAAATCGAATTGAGGCGCGCCCGGCTTGGAAAATTCGTCCCAGGATTTGCTGCGCAGGTCCTCGACCGGCAGTTTGCTCTTCTGCAGCAACTCGATGGCGAAAGGACTAATTTCTCCCGCCGGGTGGCTGCCCGCGCTCCAGGCATGGAACCGGCCCTTGCCGAGATGGTTGAGCAGCGCCTCGCCCAGAATGGAGCGCGCGGAATTGCCGGTACAAAGGAACAGCACGTTGAATATTTTCTTGTCCACAGCCAATCACCCTTAAAAAAACGGAGCTTCAATACTAAACAATCGCCGTTTCATATATATGACAAATCGCATATCTGAAAGCAAATTTTTTTACCCGCAACAACGCGCCGGACGATTGGGCATTTCACCGAGGCGCTTGCGGTCGTCCGCGAAGAGCGCCAGCCCGCCGCAGCCCTGCACCATCTGGTCGAGTACCCGGTAGGCCCACGCCGGCAGCAAGGGGTGGATGCGGTAATAAATCCACAGCCCCTCCCGGCGCACGGTCAGCACGCCATCCTCGCGCATCACCGCGAGATGGCGCGACACCTTGGGCTGCGGCATGTCCAGCGCGAAGCACAGTTCGCACACGCACAGCTCGTCGTCGTTAACCAGCAGCGCCAGCAGGCGGCGGCGGGTTTCGTCCGAAAGGGCATCGAAAAAATCATTGGCGTCGATCATTTGCACAATATATTCGTATAATCACATATAGTCAACAAATCGCAGCGGCGCGACTACTGGGGTATTTGCCGCCGCCCCAGTTCCCGTTCGAAGTGGACAAAGGCCTCGCGCACCGTTGCGCGCAGCGCGTCGTCCTCCCAGGGCTTGGCGAGAAACTTGTAAATCGCACCTTTGTTCACCGAATCGGTCACCGTCTGCAGGTCGGCATAGCCGGACAGCACCATGCGAACCGTGTCGGGATGGAGTTCGCTGACCCGGGTGAGGAAGTCGGTACCGCTCATGTCAGGCATGCGCAGGTCCGAAATCACTACCTGGGCGGGATTTTCAGCGAGCAATTCGAGCGCATCGACCCCGGAATGGGCTACCAGGATCCGGTACCCGTCGCGCCGCAACAAGCGTACCAGGGCATTGAGAATATTCGGCTCGTCATCGAGCAGCAGCAGGGTGCGCGCGGATTCCAGCTCCGTCCCGTCGAGCGACAGCGCCTTGCCCTGCCCGACCATCACAGCCAGTTCTTCGGGCGGGACCGGACGGCTGAAGAGATAGCCCTGAATTTCCTCGCAGCCAATGCTGTGCAGGTAGCGCAGTTGGCCTTCGGTCTCCACGCCCTCGGCGATCACGACCATGCCCAACCCCTGGGACAGCGCAACGGTGGCGCGCGCAATTGCGGCGTTTTTCGGTTCGGTGGTGATATTGCGCACAAATCCCTGGTCGATTTTGAGCCGGTCCAGCGGAAATCGGCTCAGGTAGCCGAGCGAGGAATAGCCAGTACCGAAATCGTCGAGACTGATGGTCACGCCCAGACGCTTCAGCTCGATGACCTGGCTGAGCGTGGCTTCGACCTCGCGAATCATCACGCTTTCGGTCAGTTCCAGTTCCAGGTAGCGGGGATCCAGCCCGGTATCGCGCAGGGTTTCCGCCACGATCCCCGGCAGCGTGCCGGCCAGCACTTGCAAAGCGGAAACGTTGACCGCCACCCTGATGGGCGGCAAGCCGGCATCCTGCCAGGCCTTGTTCTGGGCGCACGCGGTTCGCAGCACCCATTCGCCGATGGAGATGATGAGCCCCATCTCCTCCGCCACAGGGATGAAATCGGCAGGGGAAACCAGGCCCAGTTCGGCGCTGCGCCAGCGCAGCAGCGCTTCTGCCGCGCAGATGCCGCCGCTGCCCAGATCCACCTGCGGCTGGTAATGCAGCAGCAGTTCGTTGCGCTCCATCGCCCCGCGCAGGGCGTTTTCCATGACCAGGCGCTGGAGCACCCCGGCGGACAGCACGGGCTCGAAAAACTGGTAGGTATTGCGGCCGCGCGACTTGGCCTCGTACATGGCGCGATCGGCATGCCTGAGCAGCGTGTCCGGATCCTCGCCGTCGCCGGGGTAGAGGCTGATGCCGATGCTGGCTGTCACGTTCAGCTTGTGCTCTGCAACGCTGATGGGCACGGCGAACAGGTCCAGTATTTTGCGCGCCACCACCGCCGCCTGTTGCGCGTTGGCATCGTCCTCCAGCAGCAGCACGAACTCGTCGCCGCCCAGGCGGGCCAGGGTATCGCCGGCACGAAGCGCGCCGGCCATGCGGCGCGCCACTTCCTGCAGCAGTTCGTCGCCTACCGGGTGCCCCAGGGTGTCGTTGACGGTCTTGAAGCGATCCAGATCCAGGTAAAGCAGCGCCAGCGGAGAGTTTTCACGCTGCGCGCGGTCCAGGCCGTGGCTCAGGCGATCGTGGAACAGGATACGGTTGGGCAGGCGGGTGAGAGCATCGTGGTGGGCGAGGAAATCGATCTGCTGCATCGCCTCCTTGACCGTGCTGATATCGCTGAAAACGCCCACGTAGTGCGTCGTGACACCTTCATTGTCATTGACGGCGCTGATGGTGAGCCATTCCGGGTACACCTCGCCGTTCTTGCGCCGGTTCCACAGTTCGCCGCGCCACTGCCCGGTTTCGAGCAAACGATCCCACATCTCGCGATAGAAGGCATCCTCGTGGCGGCCGGACTGGAGCATGCGCGGGTTCTGGCCCAGCACTTCCGCCGCGCTGTAGCCGGTAATGAGTTCGAAAGCCGGATTGACGGAAACGAGGTTGCCGGCGGCATCCGTCACGGCGACGCCCTCGCCGGTGCTGCGGAACACCCGGTCGGCGAGGCGCAGGGCCTCCTCAGATTGTTTGCGCGCGTTGCGCAACTGGTGCTCGTCCAGGGCGTGGCGCACCGCCGGGCCCAGGCGCGCGGGACGATCCTTGAGCACGTAATCGCTGGCGCCCTGGCGCAGGGCATCGATGGCTGCCTCTTCGCCGATACCGCCGGAAACGATGATGAAGGGTATATCCAGATTGCGCTCGCGCAGCAGCTGCAGGGCGCGCAGGCCGCTGAAACGCGGCAGGTGCCAGTCGGCGAGGATCAGGTCGGGACGCGAATCGAGCCCGGCCAGGTACTCCTCTTCGGTCTGCACCCGCTGCCACTCGAAGCGGAAGCCTTCACCCCTAAGCTGCAGCATCATCAGCTCTGCATCGCTGGGCAAATCTTCGACGATCAGCACGCGCAAGAGCGGCGACTCCGGCTTCAGGGCGGCATCATTCACGGCCATGAAGTCCCGCCTCATCCATGGGAAGCGGCGGCGGAGCATTCAGCGTCAGCCAGTAACCCTCGATCTGTTTCACCACTTCGACGAATTTTGTAAAACTCACCGGCTTCACCAAATAGGAGTTGGCGCCGATGTCATAAGACATCGCCCTGTCCCCCTCCTCGCGCGAGGAGGTGAGAATCACTACCGGGATACGCTTGAGCAGCGGCGTTTCCTTGATCCGCCGCAACACGTCGAAGCCGTCGATGCCCGGCATTTTGAGATCGAGCAAGGTCAGGACGGGCAGCGGGTAGCGTGCGCGATCGGCATATGCACCATGACCGAACAGGTAATCGAGGGCCTGCTGGCCGCCGCCCGCCACTTCAATCCGGTTGGAGAAACGCACCTCGCGGAAGGCGTCGAGCGCCAACTCGACATCCATGCGGTTGTCGTCGACCAGCAGGATGCATTCGGGTTTAGTCAATTCGAACTCCCTTCTTCTTTTGCCGCCGGCAAACGCACCCTGAAAGTGCTGCCCTGGCCCGGCACCGATTCAATGCCGACTTCGCCTTCCATCAGCCGCACCGCCTTGGCGACAATGGCGAGGCCGATACCGGTCCCCGGATATTCGTCCTCGGAGTGCAGGCGCTGGAACACCTGGAAGATTTTCTCATGATACTCCGGTGCGATGCCGATGCCATTATCCGCCACGCGCAGCACCACCCATTCGCCTTCGCGCACGGCAGACAGCGTCACTTGCGGCATGCCGTCGCGGCAACGGTAGGTCAGCGCGTTGTCCACCAGGTTGGCGAGAATCTGCCCGATCAGCGTGGCGTCCCCGAGCGGCGTCACGAGCGGTTCGATCACTTCGAAACGCGCACCGGTGGCGGCGATGCGCTCGCCGAAGGTGGATGCCAGGTGCGCGGCGAGGGGCGCGAGCGGCACCGGCACCGCCCGCACGGCACCGCGACCGGTGCGCGAGTAGTGCAGCAGGTCGTCGATCAGCGTGCCCATGCGTTCGCTCGCGGCGATCACGTTGTCCAGGTAGTGGCGCCCCTCCTCGTTGAGGGAGTCACTATGGCTGCGCGCGAGGATCTGCGCAAAACCGCTCACCGCGCGCAAGGGTGCGCGCAGGTCATGGGACACCGAGTAGGAAAAGGATTCCAGTTCCTTGTTGGCAACTTCCAGTTCGGCGGTCCGGTCACGCACGCGCTGCTCCAGGGACGCGTTGAGCTTGCGGATTTCCGCGTCGGCCGCTTTCCGGTCCTCGATCATGCTCAACAGCACCAGGCGCGACTGGTCCGAAATCGCCAGCAAGCGCGCGGTTTCGGCCTGGGCGGCGAGAGCGGCCTGCTCGGCGCGCCGGCGCTCGGTGACATCCTGTTCCGCTCCGCGGTAGCCGCGCAACTGCCCCCGGGCATCGAAAACCGGCACGCCGCTGGTGAGAATCACGTGCGTCGTGCCGTCCTTGTGCCGGTTGAGGTTTTCCAGCAGGCGGAAGGGGACCTGGCGGGCGACGATGTCCTGAAACAGCGGCATCACCCGCTCCGCTTCCTCCGGCGGCATCAGGTCGAAGGGCGTCTTGCCGACGATTTCCTCGGCACGATAGCCGAGCACGTCCAGCACGTTGTCCGAGGCGAAGGTGTAGCGCCCTTCCGCGTCCACTTCCCACAGCCAGTCAGCCGAGGTCAGGGCGATGTCGCGAAAGCGTTCCTCGCTGGCGCGATGGGCCTCGGTTGCCTGCTTGCGTTCGGATTCGCTTTCTTCCAGCGCGGCGAGCATGAGGTTGAAATCGTTGCCCACCCTGCCGATTTCGTCCTTGCGCTCGAACTTGACGCGAAAGCCGCGCTCGCCGCCGCGTACCCGCGCGGTGGCGCTGACCAGCCGGTTCAGCCCCCGCGTCAGGCTGTTGGCCATGAAAACGGCGAACAAGGAACCCAGCGCGATGGCGAGCAAGGCAAAAACGGCTCCCTTGTACTTGACCTGGCGCAGGTTCGCGGCGATGCGTTCCTGGCCGACGCCCACCCGCGCCCAGCCGATGAAATGCTTGCCCGTCATGACCGGCGCAGCCACGTCGATCAAGTCGTCGTCGGCGACCAGGGTGGTGAGCACCGGAAGGCCGGCGAGAAGGTTGCGGCTGGTTGCATCCGTGACGAAGTGCCCGATGTTGCCGGGGTCGTTGTGCGCCAACACCCGGCCATCGGAAGAAAGCAGCATGGCGTAGCGCACGTCCGGGTCGCGTCCCAGCGATCGCACCACCTCCTGCAGCCCGGCCACGTCGTTCGCCATGACCCACGGGGCACTGCCGGCCGCCAGCATCTCCGCCATGCGGCTGGCATCCACCCCGGCGCGCCGGTGCAAAAAATCGCTCTGACCGGCTACCAGGTAGGCCACCAGCAGCGTCATCAGCAACGCATAAACGAATGCGATGCCGACCATGAGCTGGTGACGGATGGACATATCATGGAAGCGCTGAAAGAGGCGGCTCATTTGGCTTTTTCCACTTCTTCGAGCGGGCGCACAGTGGCACTGAAATGGGCGACGAATTCGCGTACCGGCCGGTAGGTTTCCTCGCTGGCGGCCTCGAAGCGGGACAGCGGCAGGCGCGCCAATATTTCACGTCCTTCCCGGCTGTCCTGCAAGGAAAACAGGATGGCGGCCACGCGCTGCAGCAATTGCGGCGGAAAATCGTCTCTCGCCACCAGCCCGTTGTTGGGCAGCTTATCGGTTGTCCACTGGACTTTCAGCTGGGCCGCGTAGTCGGGATGTTCCTTCTCGAAAGCAATCCACGGCGGCGGCCAGGTCGCGCCGGCTACGGTGTTCCCGAGATAGACATTCATGATGGAGGATTCCTGCGAGCCGACATAGCGCGCCTCGTAACTGCCGACGGGCAGGCCGTGGTCGTTGAGGTAAAGCTGCGGCAGCATGGTGGCGGCGAGTGCGCTCAAGGCAGGGAAACTCACCGCCTTGCCCTTGAGGTCCCCTACATCGCGGATTCCGCCGTCGCGGCGCACCAGGATGATGCCGCGAAACATTGCGTCGTCGCCCATCTTGCCGAATACGCGATAGCCATGCTTGAGCGCGTTGATGGTGTGATACGGATTGGGCAAGGCCAGGTCGAAATGGCGGGCGTAAAGCTTCTTCTCGAACTCCTCGTAATTGCGCGAGGCTTCCAGCGAGAAATGCGCCTCAGGAATGCGCGCATTGAGCAACTCGACGATCGGTCCGTAAAGCTTGAACAGGCGCGACGGATTATGCAGCGGGTGCACACCGAAGAGGTATTCCCGCCTGACCGGCTCCGTCGCCGGTTTGTCGCCGATCACGGGCTGATAGCCCGCCTGCTTGTCGCGCTTGTCGCAGCCGCCGGCCAGGGTCAGGGCGCACAGCAACAGCGTGGCGAGGAATATCCGCGGCAGTGCCTTCAAGCGTCGCCCCCGCCCGGCTCCACGCTGCCATAGCGCGGCGCTTCCCCGGCGCGGCGCAGCAGTTCGTTCACCTCGCGCTTCAGCTCCAGCACGCGGGTTTCGCGCCCCAGCGTGGCCTCGTGCCAGCGGCGCAATTCCTCGAGCTGCTCGGTGAGCCGGGCTTCATGGAGCTTGATTTCAGTGATGTCGCGGCCGATGCCCAGCACCCCGATGAGCTGACCGTCGACCGCATGCATCGGGGTCTTGGTGGTCTCCAGCAGAACGCGTCGGCCATCGTCGGCGAAGGTGATCCACTCCTGGTTGGCGCTGGGGTGATCGGCGGCAAGCGCGGCGTCATCGTTGGCACGAAAAAAGTCCGCCTGTTCGCAAGCCACGAAATCGTAATCGGTCTTGCCCACGATGTCGGCTTCCTTCGCACCGAAAAAGCGCTCGAATGCCGGGTTGCAGGCCAGATAGACGCCCTGCGGGTCCTTCAGCCAGACCAGGTCGGGAATGGTCTGGATCAAGGTGCGCAGGCGCCCCTCGCTCGCCTGCAATCGCGCCAGGGTGCGCTGTTCCGCGGTGCGGTCGCGGAACACCATCACCGCGCCCGACAGGCGCCCGTCCCGATGGATCGGGTAGGCGCGATACTCCACCGCGAAGCTCGACCCGTCGGCCCGCCAGAACACCTCGTCGACGACCCGCGCCACCGAGCCGGACGTATAGGTCTTGCAAACCGGACAGGTTTCGCGCGGATAGGGCGTACCGTCGGCGCGGTTGTAATGGGCGAGTTCGTGGATGCGTCGCCCCACCAGGTCTTCCGCACTTGAAAGACCGAGCAGGTGCGCGGCGGCACTGTTGGCGAAGGTGCAGACGCCAGCGAGATCGATACCGCAGATGCCTTCTTCGGCGGATTCCAGCAGCAGGCGCTGGGTGAGCTCGGCCTCCTGCAAGGCGCGCTGCCCGGCCTCCTTGGTGCTGACATCGCGGCAGGTGAACACCATGCCGTGTCGCTCGCCCTGCGGTTCAAGCAGCCCGGCCGCGTGAAGTTCGAAATGGCGCCCCAGCGACAAGTCGGCGACGCCGCTCCAGCCGCCATCCCGATGGGCGCACTGCGTCATTTGCGCATAAAGCGCGGCGGGGAACCCGGCTCGTTCGAAGGCCGCGGGAAAATCGTCGCCGGGCTCGACATGCCAGGCGCACAGGCTGCGCGCAGCGGCGTTGGCATAAATCACCTGGTGCTCAGGGTTCACGGCGACTACCGCGAGCTCGGGCGCGCAATCGAGAATCAGGTCCAGCGTGCCCTGCTCGTCCAGATCGTGGCGTATCTGGTCGATTTCCCGCGCCTGCTCGCGGATTACGCCCCTGAGCACGTCCAGATATTCGTCCTCGAGGCGCTTCAGCAGATCGTGCTCGGTGAGAATGCCGACCAGATGGCCGGCCTCGTCCACCACCACCAGGCGGCGCAGCTTGTTCCGGCGCATGCTTTCCGCCGCTTCGTGCAGCGCCAGTTCGGGTTTCACCGCGACGACCGGGTGCCGCATCGTATCGGCCAGGCTGCGCGCCCTCGCTTCGGCACCCTGGCGATAAAGCCCCACCATGTCGCGTTCGGTGATGATGCCCAGCGGATTGCCGCCTTCGGCCACCACCACGCAACTGACGTGGTGACGCTCCATCATCAGCGCAGCGTCGCCCACCGTGGCGTTCGGCGGCAGGGTCAGCACGTTGGTGGTCATGAGGCTTTTCACGTCGCGCACCTTGACCAGGTATTCCATCCCGAGGTGGCGGCGGAAATCGGATTCGTCCACGATGCCCAGCGGCGCGCCGTCATCGCCGGTCACCAGCAGATGGCGATGGCTGCGGCTGACCAGGAGGTGATAAGCCTCGCGCATCGACAGGCTGCCGGGTGCCGCGTTCACCGGCGTGCTCATCACCGCCGACAGTGCCTGATGCGGGTCGACGCTGTGCGCCAGGGCCAGCAGCACGTCCCGCTCGGTGAGCAGACCCACGCTGCGCCCGTCCTGAATCACCAGCATGGCGCTGGCGCCGGCTGCAGACATGCGCTCGGCGGCATCAATCAGTCCTGCTTCCGGCGGCAGGGTCAGAAGCGGGGCGGAAATGAGATGAACAAGAGTGGGCCGGATCATGGCGTCATTAAAATTTATTATGCAAACATTGTGGCACCATTGGCCCGGCTGGTAAATCAAGTCGCCGGACTTTCTCCCGCGCGGCGCGCCATTGGCATATCCCCCCCAGCGCCGCCATGCGGCGATGTCTGACAGGCTAGTAATGGTTTACACTATACATAGATCAGTTTTTTCCCTGACCGCCAATTCCGGCATGACTCTCAAGATACGCCTAGCATGCAAGTTCCCTCAAATTGCCTCGTTTTAATGGCTGAAGACGATCCGGGCGACGCCAACCTGGTGCGCCAGGCACTGCGCGCAAGTGTCGAACCACACTTCGACATCACCTGGGTAACCAGCCTTGCCGACATACGGCAACAGTTGCTCGAAAATCCACCCGACGTACTGCTGCTGGATCTGTCACTACCCGACTCGAATGGACTCGATACCGTTCATGCCTGCCGCCGGGCTGCGGGCACGCTGCCCATCATCGTGCTGACGGGGCACGACGATAGCGGTTTTGCGCTGCAGACGATCGATGCCGGTGCGCAGGATTACCTGATCAAGGGCAAGTTCGACACCGACGACCTGGTCCGCGCCATCCGCCACGCCATCAGCCGCGCCCGGCTGGAAGCACGGCTGAGCGAAACGGGAACGCATTTGCGCACCCTGATCAATGCCATGCCCGACTTCGTCTGCTTCAAGGATGGAGAAGGCCGCTGGCTGGAAGCCAACGCCGCCAATCTCAGGATTTTCCGGCTGGAAGGCATGGACTACCAAGGCAAAAACGACAAAGAATTGTCTGCCCTGCAAAGCTTCCACCGCGAGACCTTCCTGACCTGCGCCGCGAACGACGAGATCGCCTGGCAGACCGGCACCATCCAGCAATATGAAGAAAGCGTGCCCCGTCCGGATGGAGCGCCGCAGATATTCGACGTCATCAAGGTGCCGCTGTTTCACGACGACGGCCGCCGCATGGGCCTGGTGGTGGTCGGCCGCGACATCACCGAACGCAAACAGGCCGAAGTTCATCAACGGCTCGCCGCCCGGGTGTTCGAGACCACGGGCGAAGCGTTGCTGGTGACCGACGGCGAAGCCAACATCATCGCCGTCAACCCGGCCTTCAGCCGCATCACCGGCTACAGCGAAATGGAAGTGCTGGGCAAGAATCCGCGCATGTTCAACTCCGGCCGCCACGACAGTCTATTCTTCCGCAGCATGTGGCAAACCCTGCGCAGCAAGGGAGAGTGGGTCGGCGAAATCTGGAACCGGCGCAAGAATGGCGAGCCCTTCCCCGAATGGGTCACCATCAGTTGTGTCAGGGACGATAGCGGACAGGTCACCCACTATGTCGCCGTGTTCGCCGATCTGAGCGAAATCCGACGCGCCCAGGCCACAGCCGAGCACCTCTCCCGGCGCGACCCGCTCACCGGGCTGGTCAACCGCGCGCATTTCCTCGCTCAACTCGACAAGACGCTGGTCAACGCCCACGTCGAAGGCCGCTTCGCCGACGTGCTGCTGCTCGACCTCGACCGTTTCAAGGACATCAACGAAGCCCGCGGGCTGGCCATCGGCGATGCCTTGCTCAAGGCGGTGGCGCAACGCCTGGCGCAAACTCTGCACGCCGACGATGTGCTGGCACGGCTGGATTCGGACGAATTCGCCGTACTGCTGCCGCGTCTCGTGGCGACGCGCGACGAGGCCGGCCACCGGGCCCTGGCAATGGCGGAAAAGCTGCGCGCCGCGTTGCGCGAGAACATCGAACTGGACGGCGAGGCCATGCATCTCGACGCCAGCATCGGCATTGCCCTGTTCCCCGAATCGCCAAAGGAAACCGCCTCCGACGTATTGCGCCAGGCGGACCTGGCGATGCACCAGGCCAAGGCCGAAGGCGGCGGCCGTTCCGTATTCTTCGAAACGACCATGGGCGAGACGGTCAGGGAGCGCTACCAACTGGAACGCGAACTGCGTCATGCCATGGCGGAAAACCAGTTGCGCCTCTACCTCCAGCCCCAGGTGGGCCCGACTGGCCAGCAGGTCGGCGCCGAAGCGCTGGTGCGATGGGAACACCCGACGCGCGGCCTGGTGCTGCCCGGCGTGTTCATCGCCCTGGCGGAAGCCTCCGACCTCATCGTCGCCGTCGACCGCTGGATGCTGGCCGAGGTTTGCCGCCTGCTGGCACGCCTGGACGCCGAAGGGCGCACGCTGCGCGTAGCGGTGAATATCAGCCCGCGCCACTTCCAGAAACATGACTTCGTCGCGGAGATCAAACATCAGCTGGCTGCCAGCGGCGCCGATCCGGCCCACCTGGTGCTGGAAGTGACCGAAGGGCTGGTGATCGGCAATTTCGCCGACGTGGTAGCCAAGATGAACGAGCTGACGGCGCTGGGCATCCATTTTTCCATGGACGATTTCGGCACCGGATACTCCAGCCTCGCCTACCTCAAACGCCTGCCGATCCACGAACTGAAGATCGACAAAAGTTTCATCCAGGACGCCCCGAACGACCCCAACGACGCCGCACTGGTGGAAACCATCCTCGCCGT
Source organism: Sulfurimicrobium lacus (assembly GCF_011764585.1). Taxonomy (GTDB): domain Bacteria; phylum Pseudomonadota; class Gammaproteobacteria; order Burkholderiales; family Sulfuricellaceae; genus Sulfurimicrobium; species Sulfurimicrobium lacus. Next base: position 1,764,295 of record NZ_AP022853.1, on the reverse strand, counting down.
GGCACAGCACCTGCACCTGCAGGTCGTGGCGGAAGGCGTGGAAACCGCGGCCCAGGCAAATTTCCTCCACGCCCGCGGCGAAATCATCCACCAGGGCTACCTGTATGGCAGGCCGCAAGCGATGGATGCCTGGCTGTCCGAGCTGCATGAAAAGGCGGTGCCGACATGAGCCAATTTTTCCGTCGTCTGATCGCGAGCATCTTCCTGCTGGGGATTACCCTGCCGTTGCTCGCCGCCGAACCGGTGCGGATCGGCGTGCTGGCCTTCCGGCCCAAGCCGCAAACCCTGGCGCAATGGCAACCGCTGGCCGGGGTTTTGCAGCGCGCCATGCCGGAGCGGAACTTCGTCGTCGAAGCGCTGGACTACCCGGAGCTGGAAGCGGCCATCACCCGCGGAGAGCTGGATTTCGTCCTTACCAATCCCGGTCATTATGTGCTGCTGGCACATCGCAATGGCCTGTCCGCTCCGCTCGCCACGCTGATCAGCAAGGACAGCGGCCAGCCGCTCTCCGACTTCGGCGGCGTCGTTTTCAGCTTGGCGCAACGTGCCGACATCCGCACCCTGACCGACCTGCGGGGCAAGACCCTGGCCACGATCGGCACCAGCTCGCTGGGCGGCTACCAGATGCAGGCGTACGAACTGACCCGCAAGAGCGTTCGCCTGCCGCAGGACGCCCGGATACTGACCACCGGCATGCCGCATGACCAGGTCGTGGCGGCGGTGCTGGCCGGTCGCGCGGACGCCGGCTTCGTGCGCAGCGGCGTATTGGAAAACATGGCCAGCGAGGGCAAGCTCGACCTGAACCGCCTTAAAATACTGAATCGCCAGGACAAGCCGGATTTCCCCCTGCAAGTTTCGACCCGGCTCTACCCGGAATGGCCGTTCGCCTCGTTGCCCAACACCGACAAAGACCTCGCGCGCCGCGTCGCCGCCGCCCTGTTCGTGCTGGAAAAAGACGCAGCCGTCACCCGTGCCATGGCTATCCACGGCTTCACCGTCCCTGCCGATTACTCGCCGGTTGAAGAACTGTTGCGCGAACTGCGCCAGCCGCCTTTCGAGGCAGCGCCGGCATTCACGCTGCAAGACGTTTCGGCACGTTACCAGTGGCAGATTTTCGCGGGCGTGATCGCCGGCGGCCTGATCGTTCTGCTGGCGATACGCCTGGTACTGGTCAATCGCCGTCTGGCTGCCGCGCGCACGCGCGACCACCTGCTGGTTTCCGCCCTCGAGGCGGTGGGCAATGGTGTGGTCATCACCGATACCTCTGCCAAAATCGAGTGGGCCAACACGGCATTCGAACCGCTGACCGGCTACAAGCCCGAAGAGGCGCTTGGCCTGCGCGCAAGCGAACTGGTGAAGTCGGGGCAACAGGATCAGCCGTTCTACGCGGCCATGTGGAGCACCATTCTCCGCGGAGAAGTCTGGCGCGGCGAGGTAGTCAACCGCCGCAAGGACGGCAGCCTCTATGACGAGGAACTCACCATCGCCCCGGTGAAGGACGAGAGCGGCACCATCCTGCATTTCGTCGGGATCAAGCACGACATCACCGAGCGTAAAAAAACCGAGGAACGCATCCTTCATCTGGCGCAATACGACGTGCTCACCGACCTGCCCAACCGCGCGCTGCTGAACGACCGGCTGCAACAGGCGATAGCCGCCGCCAGGCGCGATGGAACGGGCCTGGCGCTGATGCTCATCGATCTCGATAAATTCAAGCCGATCAACGACACGCTCGGTCACGACGTCGGCGACCTGCTGCTGAAAGAAGTCGCCCGGCGCTTGCGGGGTTGTGTGCGCGAATCCGATACCGTGGCGCGCATCGGCGGCGACGAGTTCGTGGTGCTGCTGCGCACCGTCGCGCATGTGCCGGATGCAAAAGCGGTGGCGGAAAAAATTCGCAACACCCTTAACCAGCCCTTCGAACTCGCAGGACATCGCCTGAGCATTTCGTCCAGCACCGGCATCGCCCTCTATCCCGAGCATGGCAGCAGCGAAGTCGAGCTGTCCAAGAACGCCGATATCGCCATGTACCACGCCAAGGAAAACGGCCGCGACAATGTTCAGGCATTTCAGCCGGAGATGCTGGATGGGCGTGATGCGGCGTGAAAACGCATGCAAATCCCTGTCCGAACGATCATTGCGAGCGCAGCGAAGCAATCTGATGTTTTTGGGAACATTCAACAAAACCATATTGCTTCGCGACGCTCGCAATGACTGCCCGCTGATGTGCTAAAGTTTTTGACATGACCAGCCCATTGAAGAAATCCGGCCCAGTGATGTCCTCCGCCACTTTTCTCGCACGAGTGGTCTCAGGCGTGGTACTGATCAATCTGTTCATCTTCATTCTGGCCGGGCTGTCGCTGCGCCAGAGCTATCGGCAGTTTCAGCAAGGGGCCGAAATCACCACCCGGAACTTGGCCCAGGCACTGGAAAACGACCTCTCCGGCACGATCAGGGCCAAAGATGTCGCCTTGTTCGCCATGGTCGACGAATACCAGCGGCAACGCGCCGCAAGCGGCGTCGATGGCCCATCGTTGAACGCCTATATCGAGCGCCTGCGCTCGCATCTGCCGCAGTTCGACGCCCTGCGCATCGCCGATGACAAAGGGGCAATGGTCTACGGCACCGGCATCCCGCCCGGCGCGAACATCAGCGTTGCCGACCGTTCCCATTTCACCCGCTTGCGTGCCGACCCCGATGCAGGGCTGGTGTTTTCACCGCCGCAAATGAGCCGCGTCAACCAGAAATGGATAATCGCCCTCGCCCGGCGCATCAATCTGCCCAATGCCGCTTTCGGCAGCGAGCAGTCCGGCGGCGCCTTTGGCGGCATCGCGATCGCCACCATCGAGCTGGAGCAGTTTTCCCGGACGTTCGCCGCCCTCAACGTCGGCCCGCACGGGATCGTCACCCTGCGCGACGACCAACTCGGCATCGTCGTCCGGCATCCCGAACCGGAAAAAATCGGCAGCGTGGTGGGGCAGAGATCCGCGCCCCCGCCGTTGCGGGAAATGGTTCAGGCCGGACGAAAGTCGGGGACTTACCGGGCGCTTTCGACCGTGGACGGAGTCGAAAGGACGTTCTCCTTTCGCCGGGTTGCCGACTATCCTTTCATCATCATCGTCGGTCTGGCCAGCGACGACTACCTGGCCGAGTGGCGCTCTGTTGCCGTCCGTCTGGCAACGCTGGTGGTGCTCTTTGCCCTGGCCACGCTGGCTGCGGCGTTTCTGATTTACCGCAACTGGAAACGTCAGGCTAACTCGGTCGAGGCTTTGGCCCAGCAGGAAGCCAAATTCCGCACCGTGGCCGACTTCACCTACGACTGGGAATACTGGCAGGGGCCAAATCGGGAAATACTTTACATGACGCCATCCTGCGAGCGCGTCACCGGTTATTCCGCGGCGGAATTCGCCGCCGACCCCGGTCTGCTGCTGCGCATCATCCACCCCGACGATCGCCCACGCATGGATCGGCACCTGCACGAAATCGCCACCTGCGAGGACGGGGCGCTGGTGGATTTCCGCATCGTGCGGCGCGACGGCGCAATCCGCTCGATTACTCATCACTGCCGAGCGGTCTCCGACCGCAATGGCGAGCCTATGGGGCGCCGCGTCAGCAACCGCGACGTCACGGAGCACAAACACATGGAAGACGCCCTGCGCGACAGCGAAGAACGCTGGAAATTCGCGCTGGAAGGCTCGGATGAGGGGGTGTGGGACTGGAACATTCAGAGCGGAGAAGCCCTTTACTCCAGGCGCTGGAAAGAAATGCTGGGCTATGCCGAGGAAGAAATCGCCAACAAGGCCGACGAATGGGTAAACCGCGTCCACCCGGAGGACATGCCTAGCGTAATGGCGAACATACAGGACCATATCGCGGGGAAAACCGCCACCGCCGTCGCCGAGTTCCGCATGCAGAGCAAGGACGGCAGCTGGAAATGGATCCTCGGCCGCGGCATGGTGGCGGAGCGCGACGCCGAGGGCAAACCCCTGCGCCTGGTCGGCACGAACGCCGACATCAGCGCCCGCAAGCAGGCCGAAGCCAAACTGCAGGAAAAAACCGCAGCCCTGTTGCGCTCAAATGCCGACCTCGAGCAGTTCGCCTACAGCATCTCCCACGACATGCGCCAGCCCTTGCGCATGGTCACCGGCCACCTGCAACTGCTGGAAAGAGGCCTGAAAGACATGCTGGACCAGGACGACAAGGAAAATCTGGCTTTCGCGCTCGACGGCGCGCGGCGCATGGACGCGATGATCGTCTCCCTGCTCGACTACTCGCGCATCGGGCGCAAGACCAGCTCCAAACAATGGATGACGAGCCGCGATTCTTTCGACGAGGCGCTCGCCTTCCTGGCCCCCGCCATCAAGGAAAGTGGAGCGACCATCAGCGAAAGCGGCGAATGGCCGCGCATTTTCGCCAGCCGCGACGAACTGACCCGGCTGTTCCAGAACCTGATCGGCAACGCCGTCAAATACCACGCGGCCGACCAGGCACCGCGCATCGAGGTGACGTCCACCATTACGCCGCAGCTCTGGCGCGTAAGCGTGCGCGACCACGGCATCGGCATCGCTACGCAGCAGATCGACCGCCTGTTTCAGTTCTTCAGCCGCCTGCAGTCGCGTGCGCGCTTCGACGGCACCGGCATGGGACTGGCGCTGTGCCGCAAGATCGCCGAGCACCACGGCGGCCGTATCTGGGTGGAATCGGAAGGTGACGGCCAGGGCAGTACCTTTATTTTCGAATTACCTCTGGTCCCGGCTGACGTCGCCGCCGGGGATAGCAAAACCGAAGGAGAGCAGCATGAATCCTGATAGCCGCCTTAAATGCCTGGCACTTGCCCTGACTGCCTGTCTCGGCCTTTTTGCCCTGACGCCTGCATCCGCCGCCGAGGCGCCCGCCACTTACTCCTTCGGCGTGCTCTCGCAGCGCAGCCCGGTGCTCACCGCCGAGTACTGGAACCCGATCCTGGACTACGTCTCGCGCAAGACGGGGGCCAATCTCGCGCTCAAGGTGGCGCGCACCGCGCCGGAGTCCAACGACGCCATGGAAAAAGGCGAATACGACTTCGTCTACTCCAACACCATTTTTCAACCCAAGATGGCCAAGGCCGATTACCAGGTGATCCTGCGCCCGCAGGACGAAGCCATTACCGGCCAGATCGTGACCCTGGCCGATTCGCCCGTGCGCAAGCTCAAGGACCTGGAGGGCAAGGAAGTGGGCTTCCCCTCGCTGGCCGCTTTCGTCGGCTATGCAGTGCCGATGGACCAGTTGCTGCACCAGGGCGTACACGTCACCCCGGTGTTCGGCGGCAACCAGGAAGGCATCATCGCCCAGCTCAAAGCAGGCAAGGTGATCGCTGCGGGGGTGAACAACCAGGTGATGCGCGCATTCGCCAGCCGCGAAAACGTGCAATATCGCGTGCTGTGGGAATCGAGTGGATTTCTCAACATCCCCATCGCCGCGCACCCCCGCGTGCCGAAGAAAGTAGTCGAAGAAGTGCGGCGCGTGCTGGACGACATGGATCGCAACCCCGAGGGTTTGAGAATTCTCGAAGCCAGCGCCGGAATCGTCGGCCAGAAACCGCCCTACGGCTTCCGCGCCTCCTCGCCGGCGGACTACCGCAGTTATAGCGATTTCTACCGCACCACCCTGGTCAAGGACATCAAATGAGGGTTCGCTGATGATCGCCGCCTTCTGGAGCCGCCTGCCTTTAGTCGCGCGCCTGCTGACGACGGCGAACTTTGCACTGCTGGTGGCGGGAACTGCGATGCTCTTCGTATCCGCCCGCCAGGAAGCGCGTGACGCCCGTGACGACCTGAAAACAGAACTGGCCCAGGAACTGGAAACACTGCCTGCGACACTGGCCGAAGTGGTGGTGATCGGAGACTTCGCCAGCCTGCAGCAAGACCTTGAGCGCTATGTCACCCGCCCGCGCGTGGCCAGCGTGCAATTTGTCGACCCCACCGGCAAATCCCTGCAAAGCAGCGACAAACCGCTGGTCGCCATCGCACCTGACTGGTTCTCCGCAACGCTGGGGTTTCAAGACGCCTCCGGCAAAGCCAAGGTAACGGTCGGCGGGCACGATTACGGTTCAATATTCATCACGCTGAGCGCACGCGGCCTGGCCAACCGTTCCTGGCAGAGACTCATGGACCTCCTGGGCATCCTGCTGCTGGCCCTCAGCGTGGACTTCATCGGCATCTGGCTGGTCTTGCGCGGCGGTCTGGCACCGCTCAAACGCCTTGAAAGCGGCGCCGAGTCCATCGCCAGCGGGAACCTGGAAACGCGGCTGGCGATCGAGGGCAGCCCGGAATTGCGCCACCTGATCGGCACCTTCAACCGCATGACCGCGGCCACCCAGCTCGCTCAGGAACGCCTGCGCCTGGCCAATGCCGACCTGACCCGCTTCGCCGAAATATCCGCCCACCACCTGATGGAACCGACGCGCCGCTTCACCAGCTACACCCAGCGCCTGCGCGCGCGCCTGGCCGTATTACCCGACCGACTCGATGATGAAGAAGTGCGCACCTCGCTCCACTATCTCGAGCGCGACGCCGAGCGCTTGCGCGGCCTGGTGCGCGATATCCAGCTCTATCTCGCAGCGGGCGAGGCGCGCGGGGAAGTGCGCACGGAAGATGCCAATGCCGTACTGGCGACGCTGCGCCAGCGCCTGAAAAAGCAATTGGCGGAAACGGGGGCAAGCCTCGAAGTCGATGCGCTGCCGCCTGCCGTTCTCGACCGCCCGCGCCTGATGGATTTGTTTGCCGTGCTGCTGGATAATGCACTGCAGCATGGCCAGCCCGCTGACTCATCCGTCCCGCCGCAGATCCGCATCAGCGGAGAGCGGGATGGCGACCTTACACGCTTCCGCGTCAGCGACAACGGCCCCGGCATCCCGGCGGAATACCGCGAGCGGGTGTTCGAGATTTTCGAACGGCTAAATATTGCTGGCGGCAAAAGCGGCACCGGAATTGGCCTGTCGATCGCCCGGCGTATCGTCGAAAGCCGCCACGGCAGAATCTGGATTGAAAATTTAGAGCAGGGTGGCGCCATGGTAGCTTTCGAACTGCCTGATGGAGAATGAAATTGATCAACGACAACAGCAATCCCTTCGACATCCTGCTGGTGGAAGACGAACCGGCCGACGCCAACCTGGTTAAGGCGGCGCTCAGGGAAAACAAGGTATTCTGCAACCTGCACCATGTGCTCGACGGCGTCGAGGCACTGGCATTCCTGCGCCGGGACGAAGGCTTCCGCGACGCGCCGCAGCCTGACATGATCCTGCTGGACCTCAACATGCCGCGCATGAACGGTCGCGAGTTTCTCTCCGCCATCAAGGCCGACGCCGCGCTGCAGGCCATCCCGGTGGTGGTGCTGACCACTTCGGACGTGGAGCGCGACGTGGCGGCTTCCTACAAGCTGGGCGCGGCAGGCTACATCACCAAGCCGGTCGACATGGAACAGTTCATCGACGCGATTCGCCAGCTCGGCAACTACTGGTTCACGCTCACCCGTTTGCCAAGGAAGGATTGATTTCGGCCATGACGGTGAAAAATCCTCCCTGCCGCGTGCTGCTGGTGGAAGACGATCCGGGTGATGCACACCTGGTACGTCAGACCCTGAATGCGGCCGGCGCCGGGCGTTTCGATATCACCTGGGTGGGAAGTCTCGCTGAGGCGCGCCAGCAATTGCGCGACAACCCGCCCGATGTTCTGCTACTGGATCTGTCGCTGCCTGATTCGAGCGGTCTCGCCACGGTATTGGCTGGTCGCGAGGCCGCAGGCGCGCTGCCACTCATCGTGCTCACTGGCCACGACGACAATGGATTCGAGCACCAGACCCTCGAAACCGGCGCCCATGATTACCTGGTCAAGGGCAGCTTCACTTCCGATGGCCTGATCCGTGCCATTCGTCACGCCATCATCCGCGCCAGGCTGGAAGCCGAGTTGCGCGCGCTCGCCAGCACCGACTACCTGACCGGCCTGCCCAACCGGCGGCATTTCTTCACCCAGATGGAAACGGAACTGGCCCGCATGCAGCGCCTCGACGGCGAGCGCGCCGCCGTGCTGATGCTCGACCTGGATCATTTCAAACGGGTCAACGACCACTTCGGCCACGCGACGGGGGATGCGCTGCTCAAGCATTTCGCCACCCTCATGAAAGACGAACTGCGCAAGATCGATAGTCTGGGTCGTGTTGGCGGCGAGGAGTTCGCCATTCTGCTGCCCGCGGCCGATCCGGAAGCGGCGCGAAGCTTCGCCGAACGGCTGCGCCAGAAAGTCGAGGAAACGCCGCTGGTGCTGAATGGACAGCCCATCCCGATCACGGTGAGCATCGGTGTCGCGATCATGGAGGCGACCGACGGCAGTGCCGACGCCGCCCTGATTCGTGCCGACAAGGCGCTCTACCGGGCCAAGGAAGGCGGACGCAACCGGGTGGAGATCGATCCGCTCGCCTGACGCCCCCACCCCAGCCCTCCCCCGCTTGCGGGAGAGGGAGACTTAGGCTCGCTACGCGAGTTTCACGCTGACGAGCCCTTATCCCTTCCAGAAATCGCGCCCGGCTTTCTCGATCACGCGCACGCAGGCATCGACGATGAGCGGATCGAAAAGCTTGCCGCGCTTGTCCCGAATCTCCTCCAGCGCCGCCTCGATTCCCAAGGCCGCCCGGTAGGGACGGTCGGTAGCCATCGCGTCGACCACGTCGGCAACCCCGATTACACTGGCTTCCACCAGGATGTCTTCGCCCTTCAGTCCATTGGGGTATCCGGCCCCGTCCAGCCGCTCGTGATGCTGCAGGATGATCTGGCCGATCGGCCACGGGAAATCGATATCGCCGACGATTTCGAACCCGGACTGCGGATGCTGCTGGATGAGCGCGAATTCGCTGGGCGTCAGGCGGCCGGGCCGGCTGAGGATCTCGGCCGGGACATGTATCTTGCCGATATCGTGCACCATCGCAGCCAGGCGTATACCGTTGATCATGGCCTTTGTCATGCCCATTTCCTCGGCGATCGCCACGGCCAGCTGGGACACGCGCTTCTGGTGCCCGTCGGTATAGGGGTCGCGTTTTTCGATCGCCCGTGCCAGCGCCGCTACCGTCTGCTGCATCAGCTCCAGCACGCGTTCGTGCTCTTTCTCCAGTGCCTGTTTCTGGAAGTGCACGCGCGTACTCTTGAATATGGCCGCGATCAGTTCCTGCGGATCGATGGGCTTCTTGACGTAACAATCCACGCCGATCTCTATGGCGCGCATGAAATAGTCCGCTTCGTTGTAGGCCGTGACCACGATGACCGGCACATCGTTGGCGAGCGCCTTGATGTGTCGCGCCATTTCCAGCCCGTCCATGGCCGGCATGCGGACGTCGGTCACCACGATGTCGTAATGGCCCTGCGTGAATTTATCGAGACCTTCCCGGCCGTTGGCAGCGGTCTCGACCAGCGCAAAGCGCCGCCTGAGGAAGCGGGCCAATTCTTCGCGAACGCTGTCTTCATCCTCGACATAAAGGACCGAAAGCGTTTTCAGCACCCCCAGGAGTTCGTTGTTGTCCGGCGTGTTCATGGTGACGTCTCTGCCTTGCGGAGCGGCAGTGTGATGGTTATCAAAGCGCCCTGCCCCGCATTGACGGCCTCGATTTTCCCGTTGAAATTGCGTTCGATGATCATCTTCGACATGTACAGTCCGATGCCGCTCCCCTGCTCCTTGGTGGTGAAGTAAGGTTCGAATATTTTCGGCAATATGTCCGCCTCGATGCCGCCCCCGTTGTCCTCTATCGTGATCACCGCTTCCTCTCCGCTTTGCGTCGCCGCGATGCGGATCAGCGCGTCCGGCTTGTTGCCTTGGCTGAGCGCTTCCTTGGCATTGGAAAGGAGATTCAGGAGCACCTGCACGAACTGATTGCTAAAGCCATAGACCACGATTTTCTGCGTAACGTTTCTTTCGACCCGGATATTGTTGTTGGCGAGCGAAGCCTCGATCACGAACAGCGCGTCCTCGACCGACTGGCCGACGTCGAATTCGCCGGGCTCGTGATCCGGACGGAAAAAATCGCGGAAATCGTCGATCGTGGTCGACATGCGCTGCAGCAGCTTCCTCGCCCGGGAGGTGGCGTCTTCCAGCGAATCAGCGGTCAACTCGTGATAGTCGTAATCGTCCTTGATGTTGGCCAGCAGCACCGACAGTGCGTTGAGCGGCTGGCGCCACTGGTGGGCGATGTTGTGGATCATTTCACCCATCGCCGCCAGCCGCGATTGCTGGATCAGGATATGGTCTTTCTCGCGGTTCTTCGCCACCTCCTCTTCCACCCGCAGTTCCAGGTTGCGGTTCAATTCCCCCAGTTCCATTTCCAGTTGCTTGCGATCGGTGATATCGCGGTTGCTGGCGCGGCGCCCCATGAACTTTTCGTCGTGCCAGTGCACGGCGCGACAGGCGTGAGCCAGCCAGCGAATCTCCCCGTCCTTGCGCACGATGCGGAAATCCACGGCCGCGCTGTCCTGGTATGTGGAATCATGCACGTGCTCGTCCATCAGGTGACGATCGTCGGGGTGGATAACGCGATAAACCAGGCCGGGATCGGCAATGAATTCCTCTTGGGCGTAGCCGGTAACCCGCTCGCAGGACGGTGTGACGTACCACATTTCCTGGTTCGGCCCCTGCCAGTATTCCCAGTCGTAAGTGTAGTCCGCCATGGTGCGAAAGCGTTCCTCGCTTTCCCTCAACGCTGCTTCGGCCCGTTTTTGTTCGCTGATGTCCTGCACCGTGCCGGCCGAGCGTAAAGGCTTTCCTGCCGTATCGTAAAAAGTCTCGCAGCGTTCGTGCACGAACTTGATGCGCCCGTCTGGCATCAGCAGGCGGTGAACAATATCGTAAGGCGTGCGCGATACGACTGAACCGGTATAGGCCTGGTTGACCATGTCGCGGTCGTCGGGATGAATGGCGTTGAGGAAGGCATCATAGGAGGCGCCGAAACGTGTTGGATCGATCTCGAAAATCTGGAAGATTTCGTCCGACCAGGCAAGCCGGTTGCCGACAAGATCGAGTTCCCAGCTGCCAAGATGGGCGAGATACTGGGACTCCTTGAGCCGGGCCTCGCTTCTCACCAGCTCCGTCAGCATGCGCTCCTGCTCGACCAGGGCGCGCCGCGACAGCAGCACCAGGCCCGCCACCACCAGGCTAATGACCAGAGCGGCCGCGCCGAAATAAGCCATGTGCTGACGCCAGTCGGCCAGGTAGTCGTCCTCGGCGATGCCGGCAAAAACATACAGCGGCAGATCGCCCACCTGGCGGAAACTGTACAGGCGCGCGATGCCGTCGACCTGTCCGCGCGCATGGTAAACGCCGTGTTTAAGGCCTTGGGCAACAGAAGGCGCGCCGTGGTGTCCGGGAATTTGCCTGCCCATGAACGGCTCACCGGCCGGATAGCGAGCGAGCAGGCGCAAATCCTTGTCGCGCAGCACCAGCGTGCCGTGTGGCCCGACGTTCAAGGCGCTGTAGAAATGCTGGAAATAATCCAGCCCGAGCACCGCGTGCGCCAGCCCTGCGAAGCTGCCATCCTCGTTCTGCAAGCGGCGCGCAACCACCAAGGCCCATTTGCCGATGCTGCGCGACATCAGCGCTTCGGATATCTCCAGTCCGGCTCGGGGGGTGTCGCGCAAGTGCTGAAAATAATGCCTGTCCGTGACATTGATGGCGGGCAGCGTGTCGTAGGCACTGTAGTGATACTGCCCCTGTGCGTCGACCAGATTGAGCCCGCCGAACTCGGGGATCCCGGCAAAGCGCTGCTGCAGCATGCGGTGCAGTTCACGGGTGCGTGTGGTGTCGCTGCCGAGCGGAATCCGCATGTCCTCCGGTCGCACCTGCCCCTGTACGTCCCGCAATACCAGGTCGACGTTGCGGATCGTCGCCAGCGCGTTTTCCTCCAGCACCCGCGACAGGTTTTCCGCCTCGACTTGCGCACGATCCACGCTCGCCCGGTATTCGTTGTAGAGGCTCAGGGACAGCAGCGCGAATAATCCGGCAATGCCTGTCACCCCGGCGACCAGCGCGAAACGGGAAATCCTGGTGTTCAAGGAGGGCTTCATGGCTTGGAATTTTGGTGGTGGCCAAAGCAATACTTTATTACAAACAGTCTTGCCTTGCCGGTTATTGTTCGCTTCTCGATGTCGTCAGTTTTTCCCGTTACGCGCGACGAAGTGGATGATGCGGTTCACCGGTTCCGGCTGCAGCGTGACATGCTCGATGCGGTAACGCTGACCGAGCATCTCCGTCAGCAGGGACAGCACGGTCTCCCAATGCAGCAGGTCCTCGACCACCACGTGAGCCGAAAGCGCCACGCGTTCGCCGCCCAGATCCCAGATGTGTAGGTCGTGCACGGAGCTGACGCCAGCGACGCCGCTCATGGCCTGCCCCACCGCGGGCAGGGACAACCCCAGCGGCACGCCTTCCATGAGGGTATGCAGCGCCTCGCGCAGCAGACCCAGGCTGGAAAACAGGATCAGGGCGCAAATGAACAGCGAGAGAATGGGATCGATCGGCGTCCAGCCGGTGTAGGTCACCACCACCCCGGCAATCAGCGCCGCGACCGAGCCCAGCAGGTCGCCCATGACGTGCAGCAAGGCCCCGCGCGTGTTCAGGGTTTTCTCGCCGCGGCTCAGGACCAGGGCCATGGCCACGTTGATCGCCAGGCCCAGCGCCGCCACGATGGTCACGGCCGCGCCATTGATCGGCTGCGCCGCGTAAAAGCGCTGCACCGCGGCCACGGCGATGGCCGCCACCACCGCCACCATGAACAGGGCATTGAGCAAGGCCGCCATCACTTCGGCGCGGGCGAAGCCGTAGGAGTGACGCGCCGAGGGCGGGCGGCGCGAGAACCACGCCGCCAGCGCGGCCATGCCCAGCGCGGTCGAGTCGGTCACCATGTGCCCGGCATCGCCGAGCAGCGCCAGCGAGCCCGACCACCAGCCGGTCGCCGCTTCCACCAGGGCGAAGCTCAGCGTCAGGGCAACGGCGAACAGCAGGGCATGGCGCGACTGGACACCGTGGTGGTGATGGCCGTGACCATGGGCGTGGCCATGCTCGTGTTCCTCATGGGACGAAGCCATCATGCGCGTCCCTTCATTTCCAGCGCTCGGCGGCCTTGTCGTCGCTTTCGCGCGCATCCACCCAGCGTGCGCCCTCGGCGGTCTGCTCGCGCTTCCAGAACGGCGCCCGGGTCTTGAGGTAATCCATGATGAATTCGCAAGCGGCAAACGCCTCGCCGCGGTGGCTGCTGCTGACCGCCACCAGCACGATCTGGTCGGTCGGCGCGAGGTCGCCCACGCGGTGGATCACCACGGCGTCGTAGATATCCCAGCGCCCTTTCGCTTCTTCGACGATGGCGGCGAGCGCCTTTTCGGTCATGCCGGGATAATGTTCCAGGGACATGCCGGCGACGCTGTCGCCTTCGTTGATGTCGCGCACCAGGCCGACGAAGCTGGCGATGGCGCCGATTTTCGGGTTGCCCTGGCGCAGCGCGAGCAGCTCCGCGCCGACGTCGAAATCCTCGTGCTGCACCCGGACTACCATTTTAGCCCCCCGTCACCGGCGGGAAGATCGCGACCTCGTCGCCGTCCCTGAGCGCGCTCGCGGCGTCGGCCATGTCCTGGTTCACCGCCACGCGGAACGCCCGCCCCGGCGCGAGCTCTTCTTCCCAGGCGCCGCCGCGCTTGCGCAGCCAGGCGACCAGCGCGGCCACATCGTTCACGTCGGCGGGCAAGTCGACCCGCTCCGAAGACACGCCCAGCGCGTCGCGCAGGCGGGCAAAATACAGGACGGAAAGCATGCTCAGCCCAGCAATTCGCTGAAGGGGGTGAACTTGACGGCGTCGCCGCGCGCCACCGTGGTGCCTTCGCGGATTTCCGCCAGGCCTTCGCCCCACACCGCCGAGGTCAGCACGCCCGAACCCTGGTTGGGATAGATGGCCACGCCCGGCGCACCGTCCGCCTGCGGCTCCAGCCGGGCGCGCACGAACTCGCGGCGGTTGCCGTTTTTGCTCCAGTCGAAAGCGGCCGGCAGCCGGTAGCTGCGCGGCGTCACGTTTTGCACGCCCTGGCAGCGCAGGATGAACGGGCGCACGAACAGGCAGAAGGTGGCGAAGGCCGAGACCGGGTTGCCCGGCAGGCCGATGAACGGCGTCTTGTCGTGCACCATGCCGTAGGCGATGGGCTTGCCCGGCTTCATCGCCACTTTCCACATGTCGAGCTTGCCGGTGCGCTCCACCGCGGCCTTGACGTAATCCTCCTCGCCGACCGACACGCCGCCGCTGGTGACGATCAGGTCCGCCTCGTGCCACGCCTGGTTCAGCACCTCCACGGTCGCCTCCAGGCTGTCCGGCACGATGCCGAAATCCGCCACGCGGCAGCCCATGCCTTCAAGCAGGCCGAGCAGGGTGTAGCGGTTGGAGTTGTAGATCTCGCCTTCCTGCAGCGGCTCGCCCGGCATGACGATCTCGTCGCCGGTGAAAAACAGCGCCACGCGCAGCTTGCGGTAGACCGGCACGTCGGCCAGTCCGATCGAGGCGATCAGGCCCATTTCCTGCGGCCGCATCTTGACCCCCGCTGGCAATATCTCCTGGCCGACGGTAATGTCCTCGCCGGTGCGCCGGATGTTGGCGCCGTTTTTCGGCGTGGCGCGGACGATCACCTCGTCCCCCTCCACCGCGCAGTCCTCCTGCATCACCACCGCGTCCGCCCCGGCCGGCACAGGTGCGCCAGTGAAGATGCGCGCCGCGGTGCCGCGTTCCAGGGCATGCCCCACGCTGCCGGCGGGAATGCGCTGGGCGACCCTGAGGCGCGTCTCCCCGCCCGGGTTCAAGTCGGCACAGGCCACGGCATAACCGTCCATGGCACTGTTGTCCAGCGGCGGCACGCTGACGGTCGAAACCAGCGGCTGCGCCAGCACCCGGCCCAGCGCGTGGGTGGTGTGGATGCGCTCCACCTCGCCGATGGGACGGGCATGGCCGAGCAGCAGTTCGAGCGCCTCGTCGGCGTTCAGCATTTTCTTCAATTCACTCATTTTTCAATTTCCAGGTGGCGCAATATGAATTCGGCGATTTGCGCCGGCTCGTTCAGGTTCAGGCACGGCAAAGGCGCCTCGAGCGGCGCATCGCTGGCAATGGCAATAATATGGCTGTCGCCGGGATATAACAACGCCTTGCCGTTGACGGGGCGGTGGATTTCCAGTTTGGGGATCGTTTCCCGTTTGAAACCTTCCACCAGCACCAGGTCGCATGGCGATAGGCGCGCCAGGTGCTGCGCCAGAACTGGTTCCGGCTCGTCGCACAACTCGTGCAGCAGCGCCCAGCGCGCGGACGAAGCCAGCAGCACCTCGCTCGCGCCTGCGGCGCGGTGACGGTACGAATCTTTGCCGGGTTGATCGAGATCGACGTCGTGGTGGGCCTGCTTGACTGTGGCGACCCGCAGGCCACGGGCAACGAAAAGAGGGATCAGCTTTTCCAGCAGGGTGGTCTTGCCGCTACCGGACCAGCCGGCCAGGCCGAATACTTTCATCTTAAAACCTCACTCTAGCCACAGAGAACACAGAGAGTGATGGAATAGCTTGCCGGCCGCATGGCGTTTCACCCGGCAAGTCCCGGTTTGCAAGCTGGGCAAGAAAGCCGCCCATCCCTGTGAACTGCTCTCTCTGTGAACTCTGTGTTCTCTGTGGCCACTGACTTTTCCCGCTTCAAAACGCCTCCCCCTCCTGCAGGTAGCGCCATTCCCCGGGCGGCAGGTCGCCCAGCTTGACCTTGCCGATGCGCACGCGTTTCAGGCCCACCACGCGCAGCCCCACCAGTTCGCACATGCGGCGGATCTGGCGCTTCTTGCCTTCCTTGAGGATGAAGCGCAGCTGGTCGGCGTTCTGCCAGGTCACTTTCGCCGGCTTCAGCGCTTCGCCGTCCAGCCTCAGGCCGTGGTTGAGACGCTTCAGCCCGGCCTCGTCCAGCTTGCCGTTTACGCGCACCAGGTATTCCTTTTCGATTTGCGAATCGGCACCGATCAGCTGCTTGGCGATGCGGCCGTCCTGGGTCAACACCAGCAAGCCCTGGGAATCGATGTCGAGCCGCCCCGCAGGCGCCAGCCCGAACAGTTGCGAGGGGTCGAACTGCTGCGGTGCTTTGTCGTCCTTGAAGCGGCTCTCCTTGGTAATCAGCGATGCCGCAGCCTGGTAGCCCTTCTCCGGCTGGGCCGAAACATAGCCCACCGGCTTGTGCAGCAGGATGGTGACGCGGCTGGCCTGCTGCGTCCGGGCGCCATGCCCCAGCGTCACGGTCTGCGACGGCAGCACCTTGATGCCCAGCTCGGTGACCTTGACGCCGTCCACGAACACCAGCCCGCGCTCGATATAGGAATCGGCTTCGCGGCGCGAGCACAGCCCGAGCTGCGACATGAGCTTGGAGAGCCTGATGGGTTCGGTCATAAAAAACATCCTGTCATGCTGATGCAACAAAACTTAAATAAATTGTTCGCTTTTTCAGCGGAAGCGGCAAATGATCGAAGACAATCAGGTTTACCTCGTCACCGGCTTGCAGTATGGCTACAAGCCTGAAGTTCATGTCCTGGCGATATTGACCCATTCCCATCAGCGAGCGATCGAACAGTTCCGCAAGAAATATCACGGTGCCGAGATCTATTCCTGCACCACCCTGGCCGAAGCACGGGAAGTGGTGAAAATACTCGAAGCGGTGAAGGAAGGCCGGCAGGTCGACAGCGACCTTCTGGCTGACGTCATCGACGACATGGAAAACGACTCAGCGCCGCTCGCGTAGGAACATCGCGGCCACGCCGGCCATGAAGAACACCAGGAACCAGCCCAGCGCCCAGGCCGGGATGGACAGCCCGAACATGGTCCACGCCACCTTGGCGCACTCTCCTGAACCCTTCAGCACCATCGGCAGCACCTTGGCAAGCGGGAAAGCATCGAGCAGGTAGTCCAGGCCCGGCCCGCATTCCGGTACCTTGTCGGGAGGCAGATGTTGCAGCCAGATATTGCGCGCAGCCACGGCCGCACCGACAGCAGAGAAGAGCGCGGTCAGCAGGCCGAAAAACATCCTGCCCACGATCCCCGGGTTGAGCAGGTAAGCCACCAGCGCCGTCAACCCGACGCAAATGAACGCGATGCGCTGCAGGATGCACAGCGGGCAAGGCTCGATATGCAAACCGTGCTGCACGTACAGCCCGAACCCCAGCACGATGAGGCAGCATGCCAGCACGGCCAGGAACATGGCGCGAAAAGTGATGATCATGCGCACTTCCCTCCTCGTGCGGCGGAAATCGGTTTGAGGTGCCAGATTCCCGCGTTGTATTCCTGGATGGTGCGGTCGCTGGAGAACTTGCCGCTGGTGGCGCAATTGAGAATGCTCATGCGTGTCCAGCGTTCCTCATCGCGGAAAGCCGCCGCAGCCCGGCGCTGCGCCTCGACGTAGCTGCGGAAATCGGCCACGATCATCCAGTAATCGCCATGCACGGTGAGCGAACTAATGATGCCGTCGAAAATACCCGGTTCGGCGGGGTTGAAGTGACCCGATTCGAGCAATTTCATCACGCGCCGTAGATCCTGATCCGCCTCGATCATCGCCTGCGGGTTGTAAGCGCTGCGTTGCGCTTCCACCTCCTCGGCAGTCAGGCCGAAAAGAAAGAAATTATCGTCGCCTGCTTCTTCCCGGATCTCGATATTGGCGCCGTCCAGCGTGCCGATGGTGAGCGCCCCGTTGATCATGAACTTCATGTTGCCGGTGCCCGACGCCTCCTTGCCGGCGGTGGAAATCTGCTCCGACAGGTCCGTGCCAGGGCTCACCACCTCCATCGCCGTGACGCGGTAATCCGGCAGGTACGCCACCTTGAGCAGGTCGTCGCAAACCGGATCGGCGTTGACCACCTGCGCCACGCTGCATGCCAGCTTGATGATGGATTTGGCCATTGTGTAACCAGGCGCGGCCTTGCCGCCGATGAGCACGCAGCGCGGCGTCCAGTCTGCCGTATCGCCGCGCCTGATGCGGTCGTAGAGATGGATGACGTGCAGGATGTTGAGCAATTGGCGCTTGTATTCGTGGATGCGTTTGACCTGCACGTCGAACATCGAGTCGGGATCGAACGCCACGCCGCAATCGGCCTGCACCAGGGCAGCCAGGCGCAGCTTGCTCTCCTGCTTCACGACGCGCCATTTGGCGCGGAATTCGGCGTCATCGGCAAAGGGAATGAGCTTGCGCAGTTGTTGCAAATCGGTCACCCAGCCGGTACCGATGGTTTCGCTGATCAGTTCGCTCAACGCCGGATTGCTCGCGGCCAGCCAGCGGCGCTGGGTCACGCCGTTGGTCTTGTTGTTGAATTTGTGCGGCCACAATTCGTAGAAATCGCGGAACAGGTCCTGCTGCAGCAAGTCGGAATGCAGCTTGGCCACGCCGTTGACGGAAAACGCCGCAACCACCGCCAGGTAGGCCATGCGTACCTGCGGCACCGGCCCCTCTTCGATGATGGACATGCGGGCCAGGCGGCCGACATCGCCCGGCCAGCGCTGCGACACTTCCTTCAGAAAGCGGGCGTTGATTTCGTAAATGATGTCCATCAGGCGCGGCAACAGGCTGCCGAACATGCGCACCGGCCATTTCTCGAGCGCTTCCGGCAGCAGGGTGTGGTTGGTGTATGCCATGGTGCGGGACACGATCTGCCACGCGGGGTCCCACTCAAGGAAATAATCGTCCATCAGCAGCCGCATCAGTTCCGCCACCGAACAGGTGGGATGGGTATCGTTGAGCTGGAAACAGACCTTGTCGGCAAACTCGCCAAAATCGTCGTCACGATCGCGCGTCCATTGCAGCAATACGTCCTGCAGGCTGGCGGAGGCGAGGAAATATTGCTGACGCAGGCGCAACTCCTTGCCGTTTTCGCTCGCGTCGTTGGGGTAGAGCACCATGGAGATATGCTCCGCGGCATTCTTGGCCGCCACCGCCTCGGGGTAGCTGCCGGCGTTGAATTCGCTCAGGTCGAACTCGTCCGTCGCGGCCGCCTTCCACAACCGCAAGGTGTTCACGGTGCCGTTCTGGTAGCCCGGCACCGGGATGTCGTAGGGCACGGCCAGCACGTCGTGGGTGTCCACCCAGCGCACATGCAGATTGTCTTCGCTGTCGCGGTAATAATCGCAGCGCCCGCCGAACTGGATGCGCCGGGTAAACTCCGGCCGCTCCAGCTCCCACGGGTTGCCGTTGCGCAACCAGTGGTCAGGCTCCTCCATCTGGTAGCCGCCTTCGAGGTGCTGGCGGAACATGCCGTATTCGTAACGGATGCCGTAGCCCGTGACCGGCAGTTGCAGCGTGGCGCAACTGTCGAGAAAACAGGCCGCGAGCCGCCCCAGGCCGCCGTTGCCCAGACCCGCATCGTGTTCCTCCTCCGCCACCTCCTCGAGAATCAGGCCGAGCCTGTTCAGCGCCTCGCCGGTGCTGTCCACGACACCGAGGTTGAGCATGGAATTGGATAGCGCCCGCCCCATGAGGAATTCCATGGACAGGTAGTACGTACGTTTGCAGTTACTCGCGGCATACGCGGCGTCGGTCGCCTTCCAGCGCTCGACCAGGCGGTCGCGCAGGGTCAATGCCAGGGCCGTGTAAAAGCAGTGGGGCGGCGTGCCGTGCCGGTCCCGCCCCAGGGTATGGCCGAAATACTGGCGGAAATTCAGTGCCAGACTATCCGCGTCGACTCCCAGGGGCGGCAGTTCGGACAAGAGGGGGTTGGGCGTGCTGGTCAGGTCAGAAGTCATGGTTTGGCTTGGAAGCTGAAATTTTGGGATCGCTGCAATGGTAACTTAGATTAAGTCTCTGATAAAACCGGATGTTGGAACCTGCATTGCAAGAGCGAAGCAGACTTTCTCTGACATTGGTCCCATTTGTCTTGCATGAAACAGTCATTTGTCACCTTTTATTCAAGTTTTAAATGAATATGTTTCGTTATATGTGCAACCGCAAAACAAATAATCTACCATGCCGATCAGCTGATCAATGAGTCGAGCAAATCGTCCATAAAACCTTTAGGGAACCTCTGATTAAAACGCGGATCGCGTTACATCGAAAACGGGCTTGAGCACACCCGCAAGGGGCGTCCCCGCCGAGAGCGGCGGCAAAGCCGCTCGCACTGGCGAGAAGGCGCGCGACGAAGGTCGTAGCCGAGTCTACGACGCCGAGGAGTGCAACGCGGCGCAAGCCCGTTTTCGATGTAACCCGGAGGGACGTGGTTTTGCGGGTGCCAGGCAAGAAGTGAGGCGCGCCGTGCAGTCATTCTGCACCAGCGCCTCGCGACGCCGCATGGCGCCCGCAAAACCACGTCGCGACCGCGTTTGACTTAATCAGAGGTTCCTTAGGGAGTAGGGGCAAGCTTCATGCTATTGAATCTGTCTTTTTCAAAGAGCAAGAAACCGGGCGAAGCCGTCAGGCACGCAACGGAATCACCAGCGGTCCAGCCTCAGGCCTCCGATCTGCTGGTGGCTTATCTCGATCAGATCGGTGTGGAATTTGCATTCGGCGTTCCTGGAGGCGCGATCGAGCCGCTTTACAACGCCCTGGCGCGCAGCGAACGACGCGGCGGCATCCGTTCCGTTGTGGCGCGTCATGAAGCGGGCGCCGCCTTCATGGCTGACGGCTACGCCAGGGAAAGCGGCAAGATCGGCTTCTGCTGCGCAACATCCGGGCCTGGCGCCACAAACCTCATCACAGGCGTCGCCTGTGCTTACGACAACAGTATCCCGATGCTGGTGATTACCGGCCAGCCCCCTCTCCCTTCGCATGGCAAACGTGCCCTGCAGGATTCTTCCTGCACGGGCGTCAACCTGGTCGGCATGTTCGAGCACTGCACCCGCTTCAACTCCATGGTCTCCCATGTAGACCAGCTGGAATCCAAGCTGGTCAATGCCATCATGCGAGTCGGCCAGGAACCTTTCGGCCCGGCACATTTGTCCATCCCCGTCGACATCCTGCGCGCGCCGGTCAGCAGCGCCATACCTTCCTACGACCTGCAGGCACGTCTGACGCAGGCAGCGGGCGCAAACGCCATAGACGAAGCATCCATCGATCGGCTGTGCGAGGATCTCAGGCAATCCCGCCGCGTGGCGATTCTGATCGGAAATGGATGCGACGAAGCAATCGGCGCTATCGTCACCCTGGCGGAAGCAATCGGCGCCATTCTCATCACGACACCCGACGGCAAGGGCCTGATCAATCCCGAACATCGTCTTTATCGCGGGGTATTCGGCTTTGCCGGACATTATGCCGCTCGTCATGCGCTGGACAAGGATGACATCGACCTCATCCTGGCCGTCGGCACCACGCTGGGCGAATGGACCAGCAGCGGCTGGTGTGATTCTGTGCTCAATGAGCGCATGGTTCACATCGATTCCTCGCAGGAGCACCTGCTGCGCTCCCCCATGGCAAGGCTGCATATGCATGGGCGCATCCTGAGCATTTTCGAACGCTTGCTGACGCGCATGCGTCAGGCTCCCGAGGCGTTGCGCAAAGCGGAACTCATATCGGAAGCTGGGACGGTTCCTTACCTGGAGGCACTGGAGACGGATGCAAAGGACAAGCCGATCAAACCTCAGCGCCTGATGTTCGAACTGGGTCGTCGCTGCCCGCCTGCCACGCGCTTTCTGGCCGATGCGGGGAACAGCGCGGCATGGGCCATACATTGCCTCGAACTACACGATCGCCGCATGCTGAAAGAGCGCCGCATGCGCGTGGATGCCATGCAGCCGGATCACGCTCCGCGCAAGGAAAGGCGCACCCATCGTAGCGGCTGGCTGCGCGTCACCATGGATTTTGCGCCCATGGGCTGGGCTATAGGCGCCGCTGTAGGCACGGCCATGGCCAACCCGCGCTGCCCGGTCGTCTGCATCACCGGTGACGGCAGCTTTTTGATGAACGGCCAGGAAATTACCGTTGCGCAAGCTCAGGGGGCAACGGTGCTGTTTGTCATCCTGAATGACAGCGCACTGGGCATGGTCAAGCACGGCCAGCGCCTGGCGGGAGCCGAGCGTATCGGTTACGAACTGCCTGAGGTGGACTACCGGCGCATGGCGGAAGCGATGGGCATCCCGGCATACGTCATCCACTGCGCCGAAGACCTGGATTGCCTGGACATGAAGGCCATTCTGCGCCGCAAGGGGCCAACGCTGCTCGACGTCCGCATCGACGGCGAGGAAATTCCGCCCATGAACCTGCGCATGCAGGCGCTGGGAACAACAAAGTAAAACTGCGAATGGAGAAGGACCATGAAACTAGCCGGAAAAACCGCCCTCATTACCGGAGGAAACAGTGGCATCGGACTGGCAACAGCCAAGCTATTCAAAAATGAAGGGGCGCGCGTTGCCATAACCGGACGCGACCCGACCAGCCTCGAACAGGCGCGGCAGGCGCTTGGAGAAGAGGCGCTATCCCTGCGTAGCGATGCCGGAAAACTGGAGGATATCGAAGAAGCGATGGCTCAAATCAAGAGCCGTTTCGGGCACCTGGACATCCTGGTCGCCAATGCCGCCATCGCCCAACCGGCGCCATTCAACCTCGTCTCCGAAGCACAGTTCGACGAAACCACAGGCATCAATTTCAAAGGCGTTTTCTTTACCATTCAGAAAGCCTTGCCTCTCATGCGGGAAGGTTCTTCGATCATTGTCACAACATCTATTTCGAATCAGAAAGGTGCGCCCAATTTCAGTGTCTATGCCGCTTGTAAGGCAGCCCTGCGCTCCCTGGTGCAAACCTTGAGCCAGGAACTGATTGCGCAAGGAATCCGCGTCAATGCCGTCAGCCCGGGTCCTACCGATACGCCGGGATTTGGCCGCTGGGGCGTGCCGCAGGAAATCGTGGATGCAGCACGAGAACAGTTCACGCAAAAGTCCCCCTTGAAACGCTTCGCCGCACCGGATGAAATTGCACAAGCCGTGCTGTTCCTGGCCTCTGCAGATGCTTCATATATTGTTGGACATGAACTGGTCGTTGACGGCGGCGTCAGCCTCGTTATGTGAACAAGGTCCGGAAATGACTCAAAAAAACCCGCAAGAACGCATCCACACCACAATCTGGCATGAAGACGCCGAGCCCGATAACCCCTTCGCCGCCGCTCGTTGCCGCTGCCACGGATATGACGTGTATGGCGACATGCTGGGACAGGCCAGCTGGATTGAATACCTTTTCCTGCTTTTCAGGGGCGAAGCACCATCGCCTGGGCAGGCACGCCTGCTGGAAGATCTGGCGCTCGTCCTGGCCAACCCCGGGCCGCGCGACGCGTCCGTGCATGCCGCCATGGCGGCCGGCGTGGGCGGCTCACCATCAGCTGCCTGCCTGATGGCCGCATTGGCAGTCGGCGCGGGCGGGCTGGGGGGTGCGCGCGAAGTCGAGCGCGTCATGCAACAGTTCAGGATGTGGGGGACCGAGCTGGCCATGTGGCAACAAAAAATGCCGGATTACGCCCAAATGGATGCCGGCGGAATCTGGCCCGCTGCCGAACACCCGCCGGGATTCGACCCCCATGGCGTCAACTGCCCGACACCCATCAGGCAAAGCCTCGCACACCTGAGCTCGCTCAGCGATGGCACCTGCCTGCCGTGGCTGCAACACCACCGCCAGGCTCTCGAGACATTCGCCGGCATGCCCCTGGGTATCGCTGCTGTCGCTGCAGCTGCGCTGATTGATCTGGGTTTCGGCGCAGCTCAGGGTGAAATGCTGTACCTGCTGCTGCGCCTGCCCGGAGCAGCAGCACACGCACTGGAACAACGCGACTCGGGATACAAGAAATTCCCATTTTTCCGCATCGAACTGGGAAACGACCCCGGCCCCACCACGCTCAGGAACCACGACATTGAATGACCCGCAACGCCTGCAGGATCAGGCCGACACGCTGAAAACGAACATCGGCGCAGCCTTTCCCGGCAGCCGCGCGGTAATGCGCGGCAAGGACCTGCACACCGACCTGAACGACCTCGACTGGCTCGAACTGTATGTCTTCGGCATCACCGGGAGGCGCTTCACCACGGAACAGGTGCAACTGTTGCACGGCATCTGGCGCCTGACCAGCTATCCCGATGCCCGTTTATGGAACAACCGCATTGCGGCACTGGCCGGCAGCACCCGCAGCAGCCCCGGCCTGGGGCTGGCCGCCGCCCTGGCGGCTTCGGAGGCACGCATTTATGGCGCAGGACCAGGCCTGTCCGCCTATGATTTTTTTACCCGCGCCCATCACGCCTGCTCGGCGGGACAGGCGCTGGAGAACATCGTTGCCGACACGCTGGCAAAGCAGCGCGGCATCGGAGGCTATGGACGCCCGCTGGTTTCCGGCGACGAGCGGATTGCCCCCGCCATGGAGCTCGCCCGGCGCAGCGGGCTGGATCAGGGGCCGTTCATCCGGCTCGCATTCAAAACCGAGGACATTCTGCTGACCGGCCGCTGGCGCTGGCGCATGAATTATGCTGCGCTGGTCGCGGCACTGCTGCTGGAACTGGGTTTCGATCGGATGTCTTATCACCTTTTCATCTCCCCAATCTTTTTTGCCGGCATGCCGCCTTGCTATCTGGATGCAACTAACCGCGCGGAAGGCTTGACCTTCCCACTGTCTTGCGGGACGATCAGCTATTCTGGTTTAGCGGAGCGGAGATGGGAACAGGCATCACGACAAGCGGGACAAACCCGAGGCGAAAAAACCAACAAGGAGAAAGGTCATGGACAGAAAAATTCTGTTGGTTGAAGACAACCCCGACGACGAACTGCTGACATTGCGGGCGTTGAAGAAAAACAACATCGCCAACGAAGTGGTGGTCGCGCGTGATGGGCAGGAAGCGCTGGATTACCTGTTCAGCGAAGGCAATTATGCCGGTCAGGAAAAACCCATACCGGAAGTCATTCTGCTGGATCTCAAACTCCCCAAAGTCGACGGCCTGGAAGTCCTGCGCCGCATCCGCTCGGACGAACGCACCAAGCGTATCCCGACGGTCATCCTGACCACTTCCAACGAGGCGACGGATATCGAAACCAGCTACGACCGCGGGTGCAACAGCTATATCCGCAAGCCGGTGGATTTCGAGCAGTTCCTCGAAGCGGTGCGCCAGCTCGGATTGTATTGGCTGGTGCTGAACACGAGCTCCAACCAGGACAAATTGAGGACCTGACCACCCGACGATGGAAAAAATCCCGGTCAACCTGCTGCTTGTCGAAGATGTCGAGGACGACGCGCTGCTGATCGCGCGCGAGCTGCGGCGCGGTGGGTTCCTGCCGAACTATCAGCGGGTCGATACCGCTGAGGCGCTCGAAGCTTCGCTGGGTGCGCACGACTGGGATGTGGTCATCACCGACCACAACATGCCCGGCTTCAATTCCAGTGCCGCCATCGCAATGGTGCATCAGCATGACCGGGATCTGCCGGTCATCATCGTATCCGGCAGCATCGGTGAAGATCTGGCAGTCGAAGCGATGCGGCTGGGGGCAAAAGACTACATCATGAAAAGCAACATGCGCCGGCTGGTGCCCGCCATCCAGCGCGAACTGGCAGATGCGGATAGCCGCCAGGCGCGCCGGAAGGCGGAAGCGGCCATATTGCACCTGGCCCACCATGACGCGTTGACAGGCCTGGATAACCGCGCCAGCTTTCGGCTCAAACTGGAATCCCTGTTGCAATCGGTGCGCCAGGACGGCGGCCAGCACAGCCTACTGTTCCTCGACCTCGACCAGTTCAAGGTAGTCAACGACACATGCGGCCACCTGGCCGGTGACGAAATGCTCAAGCAACTGGCCGGGGTGCTGCTTCAAGGCATTCGCGTCAACGATCACCTGTCGCGCCTGGGCGGCGACGAATTCTGCATTCTTCTCGAAAACTGCGCCCTGGAACACGCCCAGAGCATTGCCGAGACGTTGCTGGCCCTGGTAAGGAATTTTCGCTTTTTCTGGGATAACAAGGTGTTTTCCGTCGGTGTCAGCATCGGCATTGTCGCCATCGACCAGCACAGCGGCAGCATGGAAGACATTCTGAGCGCCGCGGACATTGCCTGTTATGCCGCCAAGGAACGGGGACGCGGGGTCATTCAGGTTTATGAACGGGGCAATGTGGAATTGTCCCGCCGGCGCGGCGAGATGGACTGGGTACGGCATATCGACGAAGCGCTGGACGGCGGCCGGTTCCAGCTCTGGCGCCAGCCGATCCGTTCGCTCGGGCCGGACGGCCAACATTCGGTCCACCACTATGAACTGCTGCTGCGCATGCTGGATCGCGACGACAATGTGGTGTTGCCTGGCGCGTTTCTCCCGGCCGCCGAACGCTACGACCGCATGCGCGCCATCGACCGCTGGGTGGTCGGCACGGCCATGCAGTGTGTGGGCCAGTGCAAGGAGTCCGACGAACAAATCCATACCATCAATCTGTCCGGCGCTTCGCTGAGCGACGATAGCTTGTGCGATTTCGTGCGCGAACAGATTGCCTCCAACAATGTTGAGCCATACAACATCTGTTTCGAAATCACGGAAACCGTTGCCATCAGCAATTACCAATCCGCAGTCCGCTTCATGCATGAAATGCGCAGGATCGGCTGCGCTTTTGCGCTCGACGATTTCGGCAGCGGCCTGAGCTCGTTCGCCTACCTTAAATCCCTGCCGGTGGATTTCCTCAAGATAGACGGCGCGTTCGTGCGCAATATCGCCAACGACCCGATGGACCGCGCCATTGTCGAGGCCATACACCGCGTGGCGCATGTAGCCGGTCTGCGCACCATCGCCGAATTCGTCGAAAACGATGCCATTATTCAGGTGCTGCGCGATATCGGCGTGGACTTTGCACAAGGCTACGGCATCGGCAAACCTGAGCCGGCGCCGATGAATTGCAGGGAAGCACTGAACCGGTCAAAACAATAACAACCAAGGAGAAGCGCATCATGAAAAGGCTCGGTCGTTTCCTGCTGTTCGCTTTGGCGGGCGTAGCCAGCGCCCCGATTCAAGCCGCCGTGGACGACTCATTGCTGCTGATGCTGTCCGGCGACGAAAAAATGGTCAGCATTGCCAGC
Source organism: Sulfurimicrobium lacus (assembly GCF_011764585.1). Classification (GTDB taxonomy): domain Bacteria; phylum Pseudomonadota; class Gammaproteobacteria; order Burkholderiales; family Sulfuricellaceae; genus Sulfurimicrobium; species Sulfurimicrobium lacus. Next base: position 1,737,245 of record NZ_AP022853.1, on the reverse strand, counting down.
GGCACGCCGCGCCCCTTATCCAAGGCGCCGTCCGTGGCCAGCGTCATCACTGCGGAAGAAATCAAGGCCATGGGTGCGCGCAATGTGTACGAAGCTCTGGAACTGGTACCGGGCATGCACGTCGGCATTTCCGGCAGCGAGGGACAAAAGCCGATTTTCCCCACGCGCGGCATTGTTTCCCTGCAAGATCCGCAAATACTGATTCTGGTGAACGGTCACGGTATCAAGGGGCTGACCACCAGCAGCAACGAAGCCGGCCTGTATCTGCCGACCGAGGCGGTTCAGCGCATCGAGGTGATCCGTGGCCCCGGTTCTGCGATTTATGGCGCCGATGCTTTTGCCGGGGTCATCAACATCATCACCAAACGGGCAGAAGACCAGCACGGCGTCGAATTCGGCCTGCGCGGCGGCTCGTTCAACACCTGGGACAGCTGGGCGCAATTCGGCAAGCACTTCGAAAACGGCTGGGGGCTGTTCGCACATGTCGGCTACAGCAAGAGTGATGGCGACCGGGGGCGCATCATCACCTCGGACCTGCAATCCAGCCTGGATACCCTGCTCGGCACCCAGGCCTCGTTGGCCCCTGGCCCCATGGATACGAGCTATGAAGCGCGCACTGCCATGTTCACCTTGGACAAAGACAACTGGACGGCGCACCTGAACCTCTGGCAAACCCCCAAATCGGGCACAGGCGCCGGCATCGCCAACGCGCTGGACAACCAGGGGAACGGCGACGTCAACAAGTATCAGTTCGATCTCGGCTATGAAGACAAGAACTGGCGTCCTGACTGGACGTTTGGCACCCAGTTCAGTTACCTGTACACCCACATCGATTACCACCTGGGAATTTTTCCGCGCAATGCACTCCTGCCGATCGGTGCAGACGGCAATGTCAGCTTCACTCCACCGTTCAATCTGGTATCGTTCCCCGATGGATTGATCGGTGTTCCCGGCCGCGAAGAAAAGACCACCCAGTTCGACGTAACCCTGAATTACACCGGCCTGGTGCGCCATGCCTGGCGTTTCAATGCCGGTGTGCGCAAAGAGGACTTCTCTGCGCGGGAAAGCAAGAATTTCGGCCCCGGCGTCATCGACGGCACGATAGCGTCAATTGGCGGCACCCTAACCAACGTCAGCGGCACACCTTTTGTCTATCTGCCCGACACTACGCGCACCGTGAGCTACCTTTCGGTACAGGACGAATGGGCGTTCGCGCGAGACTGGGCACTGACGGCAGGCGTGCGGCAGGATCAGTACAGCGATTTCGGCGGCACCACCAACCCGCGCCTGGCACTGGTCTGGGCGGCGCGCCAGGACCTCACCGCCAGGTTGCTGTATGGCGAAGCATTCCGCGCCCCTTCTTTCGCCGAACTCAAGACGGCCAACAACCCGGCCAATCTCGGCAACCCCAGCATTCGGCCGGAAACCATCAAGACCACCGAACTGGCATTCGACTACCGCCCGAGCGACAAGCTCTGGGGTGCCTTGAATATTTTCAGTTACGACATCGAGGGCCTGATCGACTTCGTGCCCGGCCCGGCGGGCAACGTGGCGCAGAATGCCAAGAACCAGCAAGGCCAGGGCATCGAGGTGGAAGCGCACTGGCAAGCCCTGCCCGACCTGCAAATTCTCGGCAACCTGGCCTTTCAGGACGCTAAGGACAAAGCCACGGGCCTGGTGGTCGCCGATGCGCCGCGCAAACAGGCCATGCTTTCCGCTGACTGGAAAATCGATTCCGACTGGTCGCTGCGCATCGACAATTTCTGGATTGCCGACAGGCCGCGCGCCGCTGGCGACACGCGCGCGGCCGTCGCCGACTATGTCTGGACCAACCTCACCATGCGCTATGTCCAGAAAGAGCAGAAGTGGGAAGCCGCGTTCATTGCGCGCAACCTGCTCGATGTCGATGCACGCGAACCTGCGCCCACTTCCATTCCCAACGACTACCCTCTGCCCGGCAGAAGCCTGATGCTGGAGTTACGTGCACATTTTTAGCAGGCTCTACATCCGGCTGGTTATCCCCTTCCGGCAGGCTGGGCTGAGGCACCGGATCGTCCGTCTTGCAGCGCTGGGTCTACTGCTCAACGCATCCGGCGCTCACGCTGAAACCCGTATTGGCGTGCTGTATCCGGAATCGACCCCGGCGTTCCAGAAACTTTACCAGACCATCACTTCCGGCATGGGGCAAGCGGCCGACGTACGCGTGCAAAGCCGCGCTGTGTCCGAAAACGACTCCGTCGACAAGGTCAAATCCTGGCTGGTGTCCGGACAAAGCCAGGTGGTGATCAGTCTGGGCAATCTGCCAGCGGCCCTGACCGGCCCGCTGGCCGCCGACCTGCCGCTCATCTACGGCGCGGGCGCGCTCAACGACAACAATATCCCCGGCGTCAGCCTGGCTTCCAGTCCCGACAAGCTGTTTAGCAAGCTCAAGCAGCTCAAGCCCGACGTCGAACGGGTATACGTGGTGTACCGGCCACAAGCCACAGGCTGGCTCTTGTCCGCGGGCAAGGCGGCTGCACGCGAGCGCGGCCTGGAACTGATCGCCACGCCCAGTGACGATATTCAGCAGGCGGGGGCTGCCTTTGCGCAAATCCTGCAACAAACCCGGCCCGGCAAGGACGCCATCTGGCTGACGCTGGACCCGGTGGTACCGCTCAACCAGATGCTGCCGGTGCTGCTGCGCGAGGCCTGGGACAAACAACTGGTCCTGTTTTCCAATAACCCGCTCGATGTCAGCAAAGGCGCCCTGTTCGCGCTTTACCCGGATTACACGGCCATGGGGCGTCAACTGGCCGAAAGAGCGAAAAAACAACTGGGCAAAAACCCGCTGTCCAGCCCGGAAGCCAGCGAACACCTCAATAGCGCGCTGAATACCCGTACCGCATCGCATCTGGGCATCGTGCTATCCAATCAGCTGCAACAGTCCTTCCAACAGTTTTATCCGGAAAGGTAGAAGTCATGCGCTTATCTGACCAGCTATCGCGCCTGAACCTACGCCAGCTGCTGGCGGCCACGACTATCCCGCTGATGCTGCTCGCGGCGCTGGTGATGGGACTGGTTACCGCATGGCTGTCGACGCAAGAGGTCGCTTCGCACTATGTTCGCCTGGGCGAACAAATGACCGACACCCTCGCCAGTCGCAGCGACCTGGCCCTGCTCTACGAGAGCGGCGAAAGCGTGGCGGATACCGCGGCCTCGTTACTGGCCAACCCGTTGGTGATGGATATCCGAGTGGTCAGCAGGGGGGGCAAGCTGGTTTACCAGAAAGACCGTAGCAACAAAAACGCCTGGCAATACCCCAAAGCCGCAGCAGGTGGCAAATCCATTACGGAAACGCCCGATGCCTGGCTTTTTACCCAGAAAGTAATGAGCGCCGCCCCGCCCTCCAGCGACCCGCTAAGCCCGGAACTTGCACTGCTCAGCAGCGCCTCCAGCGAGGCCAGCGAAAATCTGGGCGAAGTCCACCTGGCCCTGAGCAAAGAGGGGTTGAGCCAGGCGCGCCGCAATATTTTCTTCAGCAATCTGTTCGCTGCGCTGGGTTTCTCGCTGCTGCTGGTTTCCGCCATATTGATAATTTTGCGCAGAATCAGCCGCCCGCTCGAAATGCTTGCCACGACCATGCATGACGCACGCCTGGGCAACCTGGGCGAGCCTGCACAGCTCAAGGGCCCGCGCGAAATTCAGGAAATCGGGGAAACCTACAACGCGTTGATGCAGAACATTCGCGAGCGCGAGCAGGAACTGCTCGAGCTCAACCAGCATCTGGAAGAACGCATCGAGCAGCGCACACAGGACCTGCAGACGGCCAACAAGGAACTGGAGACGTTCAGTTACTCAGTCTCCCACGACCTGCGCGCTCCACTGCGCGCCATTGACGGCTTCAGCCAGGCACTGCTGGAAGATTACGGCGCCTCTCTGGACGGTCAGGCTCAGGATTACCTGGACCGAATCCGCAAGGGTGCAGGCCGCATGGGCGAACTGATCGACGCCATGCTGTTGCTGTCGCGCGTGACACGTTACGAGATGCAGCTCCAAAACGTCAATATGAGCGAACTCGCGAGCGTCGTGGCCGAACAACTTCGGGAACAGTTTCCCCATAGGGCGGTGGAATTTACCGTGGAGCCGGACATGCGTGTTCAGGCAGACCCGCAGTTACTGCGCATCATGCTGGAAAACCTGCTCGGCAATGCGTGGAAATATACCGCTCACACGACACAGCCCAAGGTAGTGCTCGACCGGACACGGGTCGATGGCGAGACGGTTTATGTCCTGCACGACAATGGCGCCGGTTTCGACATGCGCTATGCGGAAAAGCTATTCGGGGCCTTCCAGCGCCTGCACGGCAAGGAATTCGAAGGGACCGGCGTCGGCCTGGCCACGGTGCACCGCATCCTGCAGCGCCACGGCGGCCGCATATGGGCAACAGCCGAGGTCGACAAGGGCGCCACGTTCTTCTTTACCCTGCCAAAGGCGAGTGAATAAGGATGGCGGACAGACATCCTTCAAGATATGCTTCCGACCACCGGGTGTTGCGCTTCAAACCTGAACCCGCGTAAAATTCGGTTTGCACTTTGGACTAATTCTAAATACAATCAGCATTTTTCCCCGATCAACCACCCGAAAAGGAAATCACCATGGCAGTTCTCGTCGGCAAGGCCGCTCCGGATTTCACCGCTGCAGCGGTAATGGGCAACAACAACATCGAAGAAAGCTTCAACCTCAAGACCCACATCAAGGAAAAGTATGCGGTGGTTTTCTTCTACCCGCTCGACTTCACCTTCGTATGCCCGTCCGAGCTGATCGCTTTCGACCACCGTCTGAAAGAATTCAAGGACCGCAACGTGGAAGTGATCGGCGTGTCCATCGACTCCCAGTTCACCCACCTCGCATGGAAAAACACCCCGGTCAACAATGGCGGTATCGGCCAGGTGCAATACCCGCTGGTGGCCGACATCAAGCACGAAATTTGCCAGGCTTATGACGTCGAAGCCGGTGCCGGCGTCGCCTTCCGCGGCTCCTTCCTGATCGACAAGAGCGGCACCGTGCGCCACCAGATCGTGAACGACCTGCCGCTGGGTCGCGACATCGACGAAATGCTGCGCATGGTCGACGCCCTGCAATTCACCGAACAGCACGGCGAAGTCTGCCCCGCTGGCTGGAACAAGGGCAAGGCAGGCATGAAGGCCGACACCAAGGGTGTTGCCGAGTACCTGGCGAAGCACTCCAGCGAACTGTAATCAGTTCCTGCAAGCTGAAGCGAAGAAACCGCCGGGGGTAAAACCCGGCGGTTTTTTTTGCCCCAAATCCGTCCTGTTCGGAATCGGTCGTATAGCGCAATCCTCTGCTCGGCATTCGTTCCGAAGTCCCCGCTCCACTCTATAAACACTTGCTACAGCCGCTTCCTCCTCCATCAGAGTTTGGTGATATACTTTTCCATTTTCTTGTTCCGAATCAAGGACGGCATATATGATTTCTGATAAATCCCGCTTCGACCAGGCGATCGCCAAGTTTGACGCCGCCAATGCGCAGGACCCCAACAAGGAAGTATTCGACGGCAAGGAATACCCCAAGGAACTGCTTTACGCCCAGCGCATGAGCGCCATGCAGCAGCGTTTCGCCCCCGACGCATCCGAAGCGTTGCAGCTCGCCGTGCGCGCCCAGCACATCTGCCGCTGGAAAATTCCGCGCGACACCTATCCGATGGACAAGGCCGGGTACATGCAGTGGCGCACCTTCCTGTACAAGTATCACGGCGAAACCGCCGGCGAAATCATGCGCGAAGTCGGCTATGACGAAGAGATTATCTCCAAGGTCAAGTCCCTGCTGCGCAAGGAAAAACTCAAGCTCAACCCGGAAACACAGGCGCTCGAAGACATCATCGACCTGACTTTCCTGCAGCATTACCTGGAAGCGTTCGTGACAAAATACAGCCATTACGAAGAGGAAAAGCTACTCGACATCCTGCGCAAGACCTGGAAGAAGATGTCGGAACAAGGCCACGAAGCCGCCCTCAAGCTCGACTACACACCGGAAATGCTGGCCGTGGTCAAAAAGGCGCTGGGCGTCGCTTAACAGGACGCGCACATCCTCAGAACCAGCCCTCCTTTGCAGCGTCTAACAGATTGAACACAATCCCGTTAGGATTTGGGTCAATGAGGCGGTTGTTTACAGCAACCCGCCTCGCGCAAAGGAGGGACTAATCATGTTAGACATCAATCAAGCCATTGCCGCCGCGGAACGTTCGTCGAGCGACATGCCCTGCAGCCTGGAAGAACTCGACCCCTGGTCCGAAGACATTGCCAGGGAATTCGCTGCAAAAGAAGGAATCACACTTACGCCCGAACACTGGGAAGTTGTCTGTTTCATGCGCGAGCACTACGAGGAATGTGGCCTGGCATCAAGTGGGCGCATCCTGCTGCACTGTCTGGAAGAGGAGTTCGCTGAGCAAGGAGGCAGAAAATACCTTTACCGCCTCTTTCCCGGCGGCCCGGTCAGCCAGGGCAGCCGCATTGCCGGGCTGCCATTGCCGGCCTACAGCAGCGACAGATCGTTCGGCTCAGTGGAATAGCAACATGGGTGAATGAGCGTAGCGCCAGCTTCGCGCTGCGCAAAGGGACTGTCTGTCGCGCCTCAAGCACGTTATGGACAGGACATGGGCGTTGCAGGAGAATGATCTGGCCGCGCGGTATTCCGCGAGGCCAGATCTCACGAGCCGTGAGGCAAAACCTGACAGCGCCACCAATGAAATTCATCGTCCGCTACTGGTCGTCCCAACTCCCCGAGGAATACTGCGGGGAGGACGGCAAGCCGTGCTGGCTGGACTACTCCGTTCACCCGGCCAGCAAGCTCGGCCTGCACAACGCCCTGCTGGCGGTTCACGACCGCATCGAAATCCTCGACGCGCACGGCGGCCTGTTCGAATGCGCGGTGTTCGTGGAGCACGGTGGCAGTATTGAAAAACTCTCTCAAGATATGGCTAACAGCATGTTCGGCACCCTGCCGAACGGGGCGGTGAAATGGCTCGACATCGGCAGTTTTTTGCTGCCGGCGCCAGGGCAGACAGCGCATGCGCTACAACTACCGCTTTTCGTGCACCAACATACCCCTTACGACGACCTGAACGAAGCGCCCCACTCTTTCGACCTGGATATTTGAACTCAGCGTAAGAGCAGAAGGCTGATTTCCGCTTGCAGCCGGTGCACAATGCATATTCCTCAACCAGGAATGCGGAGAGTGCGATGAAACCCCTGAAGCATGAAGCTGAATTGTTCAAAGGCGCGATGCTCGCGGGCGTGAAATACGCCGAAGGACGCGGCGTGGTCGAATTTGAAGCGACGGATTCCGCCAGCGAAAAGCTGCTCTATATCTACCGCCTGCTCGTTCACGACAAAGTCATTCAGCCCCTGCCCGAGGAACAGGTTGCGGAAAAGACCTTGCGCCACAAACTGGCAATCTGGTACTCGAAGCAATTGCCCAAGGACCATCCGCTGCTGAATTAAACAACCACCCGGCTTGCCCCTCCCCCTTCAAGGGGGAGGTTGGGAGGGGGATGGGTTACCAGTGCGGCAACCGATTCACCCCCATCCCCACCCCAGCCCTCCCCTTGAAGGGGAGGGGGCCACTGACTAACGCCTCAGTGCAGTTTGGCTTTTTCCGCGAGCAGTTCCTGCGCCAGTTGCGCGATGGTTTCGGGATCCAGATCGATGCCGATTTCCCAGCCCGGATTGATGGTCACGCCGGCACCGGCGTCGATGCGCTCCAGTACCCAGCGAAATTCGGCCAGCAAGCCGCCGCCGAATTTTGGAAATTCCTGCACCACCACCTTGGCACGCTCCGGGCTGCTGAACAGCACCAGGACATGAATCCCCTCCTCCGCCTGCACCACCAGCGGGCGAGCCTTGGTGGAGCGCTGGAAACCCTTGATCTCGATGTCCTCGTCCTCCACCGGCATGAACACCTGCGCATCGAGCAGACCGGCAACCAGTTCCTCGCTGCTTATCTCGCCGTTGGCCGCGGCCAGCAGTTTGTGTTCAAGATCGTTTTTCGGCTCGAATATTTCTTGTGTTTCGTCGTTCATGATCGTTTCCCGGAGTTTGTCTTGCCCGCTATTCTACTTGATTCCTGTCCGCCAGCCTGCTCGCCACCAGGGCGGCACCCATCAGGCCGACTTTCTGGTTCATCACCACCCGCACCGGGATACGCTGCAGCAAGGCGGCAAAGCGCCCCTTGTCGTTGAAAGCGCGCACGAAACCGCCGCGCTTGAGTTTGGCGATAATTTTCGGCGCGATGCCGCCTGCCACGTACACGCCGCCCGAGGCCAGCAGGGTCAGCGCCAGATTGCCCGCCTGGGCGCCGTAAATGGCGACGAACATATCCAGCGCCTTGAGTGCCGCCGGATCGCGTTCGTCGAGGCCGTATTCGGAGATGACCGCGGCGGGATCGATTTCAAGCATGGCGGCCTGCAATTGCGGCGTCGCCTTCGCCAGACCGTGCTCGGTGACGTATTCGAAGATTTTGACCAACCCGGACCCGGACAGAATGCGCTCGTACGAGACATGTCCGAAAAGCGGCTGCAGATAATTCAGGAGGCCGACCTGCTCGCTATCGGCAGGCGCGAAATCCACGTGCCCGCCTTCCGACGGCAGCGCCTCATAATGGTCTCCCCGCCACAGCAGTAGGCCCTCGCCCAGGCCGGTTCCGGCCCCCAGCACGGCGCGCGTGCCATGAGGCTCATCTTCCCCCGCCTGCAGGGTGGCCAGGTCGTCCGGATGCAGCGCCTCGATGCCGTAGCCGACGGCGGCAAAATCGTTGATCAGATGCACTTTGGCAATGCCGAATTCGGCGCCCACCGCGCCGGCGTTGATGGACCACGGCAGGTTGGTGATTTTCGCGCTCTGCCCGTGAATCGGTCCGGCCACGCCGAAGCACGCCGCCACAATGGGCTGGGCGGCGGCAGAAATGAATCCGGCGGCATACACGAATTCCCCCACGATGCCGTTGAAATCGCCATGCGCCGCGCTGTCGAAACGCCGCTCATAGACCATATGGCGCGTGTCGCCCTGCACCTCCACCAGTTGCAGCAGGGTTTTTGTGCCTCCTATGTCGCCAGCAAGAACCAGCTTCGTCATTGTTTCACCACCACTTTTTTATCTTGAAATAAATCACCATGCCGATGGCGACGAAGATCATCAGCACCCACACTGCCGGATAACCGTAGACCCAGGACAGTTCCGGCATGTTTTTGAAATTCATGCCGTAAACCCCGGCAATCCAGGTCAGCGGAATGAAGATGGTAGCGATCACGGTAAGCACCTTCATCACCGCGTTGGTGCGGTTGCTGATGCTGGAAAGATAGATGTCGAGCATCCCCGACAGCATGTCGCGGAAAGTTTCGACGGTGTCGATCACCTGGATGGTGTGGTCGTACACGTCGCGCAGATAAATGCCGGTGCTCTCGCGTATCAGCGCCGAATCGCGGCGCTGCATGCCGCTCACCACTTCGCGCAGGGGCCACACCGACTTGCGCAGGTAGATCATCTCGCGTTTGAGATTGTGGATCAGGTGCAGGGTTTGCGGACCGGGGTCACTGATCAGGGTTTCCTCCAGCAACTCGACACGCTCGCCGATTTTTTCCAGGATGATGAAATAGTTGTCCACCACCGCGTCGATCAGCGAATAGGCGAGATAATCCGCACCCAGCATGCGAATCTGCCCCTTGTTGCTGCGGATACGTGTGCGCACCGGCTCGAACACGTCGCCTTTGGCGCCCTCCTGGATGGAAAGCACAAAATTTTTGCCAAGGATCAGGCTCACCTGCTCCGAACTGATGTCCCCCGATTCACTGCCGTTGCCCAGCATGCGCAGCACGATATAGAGATAATCGCCGTAATCCTCGATCTTGGGGCGCTGGTCGGTGTTGAGGATATCCTCCATTACCAGCGGGTGCAGGCCGAAGCACTGGCCGATCTTTTCCAGCACCTGTATGTCGTGCACACCCTCGATATCCACCCAGGTAATGCTCGGCATGTCGCGGTAAACGATGCACTGCTCGATCTCGATCAGTGCAGTTTCGCTGCAATGATCCTCGGCATAGTCCAGCACATTGGCCGTCACCGCCTCGGTCTTCTTGTCACCGATATGCACCAGCGAACCCGGCGGCAGGCCGGCTTTTTTCGAGCGTTTCTTAAGAGCGTGTCTGACCATAGTCGATACCTTCCATCGGCGCCGGTTTGTGGATGCCATAACCCTGGGCGTAGTCCACGCCCAGAATCGCGAGCTTCTCGATCAGCGCCCGGTCCTCGACGAATTCCGCCACGGTTTCGATGCCCATGACGCTGGCGATATGGGCGATCGCCTCGACCATGGCGTGGTTGACCGGGTTCTTGTCCATGCCGCGCACGAAAGCACCGTCGATTTTCAGATAGTGCACCGGGAGATCCTTGAGATAGGCGAAGGAAGACATGCCGCTGCCGAAATCGTCGAGCGCGAATCTGCACCCCAATTTGGAGAGCTCGCGCATGAAGTTCGAAGCCTTGTTGAGATTGGCGATCGCGGAAGTTTCCGTGATTTCGAGACACAACGCCTGGGGCGGCATGCGGTAATACTCGAACTGCTCCTTGAGAAACGCCGGGAACATGTCATCGTTGAAGCTGGTAGCGGAAAGATTCACCGCGCACAGGACCGGGAAAGGTTCCTCCTTGTCTTCGTATTCCTCCCACAAGCGGCGCCATTCCGCGCTACGCGAGCTGAACAGGGTGCGGATCACCCAGCGGTCTACGGTCGGCATCAAGTTGTAACGCTCGGCGGCCGGAATGAATGCGTCTGGCGGAACCAGCTTCCCTTCTTCATCGAGCATGCGCAACAATACTTCGAAATGCTGCGTGTCCCGCTGGTGCGGCATCACCGCCGCGATTTCCTGGTAATAAAGGCGGAAACGATCTTCCTCGAAAGCCTTGCTGATGCGCGAGATCCATTGCATTTCGCCGTGCCGTCTCGCCAGTTCGATGTCATCTTCCAGGTAGACCTGCACGCGGTTGCGCCCCCCCTCCTTGGCGGCATAACAGGCTGCGTCCGCATTGCTCATCACCGTGGCGGGGTTGCCGCTCGACGCGGTTATCTCAACCAGGCCGATGCTGATGCCGACTTCAAAGGATTTGTCCTGCCACATGAAACGAAAACCCAGCACCGCCTCGCGAATCTCGTTTGCCAGACGCAAAGCTGGTTCCAGCGGGCAGCCGTACAGCAGCATGCCGAATTCGTCTCCGCCAATGCGCGCCACCACGTCGGAATCACGGCCGCGCGCCACGAACACCGCCACCAGCTGGCGCAGCAGTTCATCTCCCGCCATGTGGCCGCAGGTATCGTTGACCACCTTGAACTGGTCCAGGTCCATGAACAGCACGGCGTGATGCTTGCCATCCAAGACAGCATTATCGACCAGTTCCTGCAGCAGGCGTTCGAACTCGCGCCGGTTGAGCAGGCCGGTCAGGGCATCGTGGGACGCCTGCCAGGAAAGCTGGTTGGCCATGTGGCGTGCCTGGGACACGTCGTGGAACACCACCACTGAGCCGATCACGTCGCCGTCGCGGTTGCAGATCGGCGACAAGCGGTCCTCGACGGTAAATTCCTTGCCATCGCCGCGCCGCAGCAGCAGCGACTGGCTCTTGAGCCCGACTACTTCGCCGTCCGGCAGCGCATGGCTGGCGAGATGCGTGATCTGCTCCCGCGTCGCTTCATCCACCACATGGAATACCTCGCGCAGCGCCTTGCCGCGCGCTTCCGAAAGGGTCCAGCCGGTCATTATCTCGGCCACGGCATTGAGATAATCCACCTGCCCTTTTTCATCGGTGGTAATCACCGCATCGCCGATGGAATGCAGCGTGACTTGCGCCAGCTCTTTTTCCTGGAACAAGGCATCCTCGATCCGGCGCGTGCGCCGGATGACATAAGCGGAAAAGCCCAGCACCACCAGCACCGCGCCCGCCCCGCTCAATTGCATGATCAGCGTGGCGAAACGGAAAGCCTCATCGGCCGCCGCCATCGCCCGCCGTGTCGACTGCGCCTGCATGTCGAGCAGGTGGGAATACTGCACGAATATCTTGTCCTGCACCGGGATGACCTTTTGCAGCAGAATACGGTGGGCTGCGGGGGTGTCGTTTTCCATCACCAGTTCCGCCACCTGTTGCTGATATTCCGAGGCCATGCCGACGAGGCGCAGCGCATCCTGCAGCGCACCGCGCTCCGCCTGGTTAAGTTGCATTTTCTCCAGCCGGATGCGCGCTGCAATAAAATCGTTGGCCAGGCTCTGGTAGCGCTGGAAAGCCTCATCCTTCGCGAAAGGATCCTCCAGCATGGTCATGGCATACAGGTTGACAACCCGCTCCCGTGCCACAGCGCGCATGGTAGACACATATTCGGTTTGGGCACTGTTCTGGCTCACGATCGCTTCCATCTCGCCCTTGATGGCGTACATCCGGGAAGTACCGATAAAGGTGATGGCCAGCATCAGCGCGACGGCGATGCCGAAACCGGTGGCGATGATGAAGGAGGAATTGCGCTTAAACACCGGGCCTCATCGCAATCCGGCCGGCATCAGAGGAAACCGGTTTCCGCCAGCTCCGTCACCAGGGCATCGTAATCCTTCGCACCCTGGCTGTGCGGCGCATGGGTAAAGACATCCTTGTTGTAGGCCGGGCTTTCCGCCAGGCTGACGTTTTCCGTGATGTGGGTAGTGCACAACTCGGCGCCGAAACGCTCGCGCAGCTGCGACACGATATCGTGCGCCATGCGGCGCCGCGAGTCGAAGCGAGTCACTACGTAGCGCCGCTCGATGCGTTTTTTCACCACATGCTCGAGCGCCTTGAGGGTGTTCTCCAGCTGGATCGCCCCCTTCACCGAGAGAAAATCCGCCGAAATCGGCACCAGCAACTTACGCGAGGCGAAAATGGCGTTGAGCGACAGCACGTTGAGCATGGGGCAGCAGTCGATCACGATCGGCGCGCCCTCGTGCTCCAGCATCTCCGCCTGGATGGCGTTCCTGAGGCGCATCACCGACTTGAGGCCCTTGCCCTGGAGGGCGTCCACCTTGGACAGCTCCATGTGCGAAGGAATGATGTTGCCGCCGATGGGGAACTTGCGCACCAGTTCGGACAGGGAGCTGGCTTCGGTATAGAAGCCGAACATGCTGTCCGTGCCGGAAGCCACCGGCACGTCACCGATGATGGTGAGGTGGGCCTGCGGATCGAGGTCGATGGCCAGCGGGTCGAGCCCGCCGCGCGCCAGTGCGCCCACAAGGTTGAGACTGGTAGTGGTCTTGCCGACACCACCCTTTTGATTGAAGACTGCGATAATGGTCATAGGTGTGCAATCCTAAAGGATTTTTGAACAGCTCGGCAAGTTTGATTTCAAGCCCGCGGCAGGCTCTGGCATAATGCCTTTTTTTCCAACTGAAGCGGAGTTCCCATGGCTGAAATCACCACCGAAAGCGGGCTGATCTACGAAGACGTTACCCCGGGCACAGGCGACGAAGCAAAGGCTGGCCAGCGGGTATCGGTGCATTATACCGGCTGGCTCACGGACGGCACCAAGTTCGATTCCAGCAAGGATCGCAACGACCCGTTCGCCTTCCCCCTCGGCGCCGGACACGTCATCAAGGGCTGGGACGAAGGCGTGCAGGGCATGAAAACGGGCGGCGTGCGCAAGCTCACGATTCCTCCTCATCTCGGCTATGGTGCCCGTGGTGCGGGCGGCGTGATCCCTCCCAACGCCACGCTGGTATTTGAGGTCGAATTACTTCAGGTGTCATGACCTCGATATAACGGCGTTCCAGATCCAGGGTTTCCACCTTGCGCCCCAGCATCACCACCATGCCTTTGAGCCGGTTATCGCCGGTGTCGCTGAACTCGAAGCGGTAGGTGCGGCGGAGCTTAAGGTGGCCCCAGCCGTCTCGGCCGAAGCCCAGTTTGGCAAAGGCCACGGTATCGTCGAGAAACTGCACGCCCTCCTCGCGGCAGGCCCGCTTGCCCGCGACTTCGGCCGCTTCCCGCGCGGCCATGCTGTCGACCCAGAACCATACCAAAGCAGCGAAAAAGCCGATCAGCCCCAGTTCCATATCTAGTATGTCCCGTGGCGCGTCTTGCGCCCCGATTTGGGGTGATCCGCCAGATGACAGATGCGGCGGTAATGCATCAAGGTTTTCTGCGCCAGCCCCAGCACGCTACCGTGCGGGTAAATGCCGTTTTCGTCGAGCTCTCCGGCCGGCTCGCCCATGAGCAGTTCCAGCGCCTCGCCCACCTCGTCGATGACGTGGAGGTGGAATTTTCCCTGCTCGACCGCCTCGACCACTTCCGCGTTGAGCATCAGCTGCGAGACATTGCGCGACGGTATGATCACGCCCTGGGTGCCGTCCAGCCCGGCCTCACTGCAGACGCGGAAGAAGCCTTCAATCTTCTCGTTCAGCCCGCCGACCGGCAGCACTTCGCCGAACTGGTTCAGCGCGCCGGTAACGGCGATCCCCTGGCGGATCGGCAGACCGGACAGGCTCGAGAGCAAGACATAAAGCTCTGCGCAGGAGGCGGAATCGCCCTCCACGCCGTGGTATTCCTGCTCGAACACCAGCGCACCGTTCACCGACAGCGGTCCGAGATGGGCGAACAGCGTCGCGAAATAGGCCTGCAGGATGAACACGCCCTTGTCGTGGATCGGGCCGGACATCTGCACCTCGCGCTCGATGTTGAGCACCCCTTCCTTGCCGGGGAAAGTGCGCGCCGAAACGCACACCGGCATACCGAAACGGTGGTCGCCCAGGTCGATCTGGGTCAGGCCGTTGATGCGCCCCACCCGTTCGCCCTGCACCGCGATCAGCAATTCGCCTTCGGCAATCGACTCGTGCAGGCGCTGGTCGGGGTAATCGTGGCGCCAGGTCTTGGCCGCCAGCGCCGCATCCACGTGGCTGCGTTGCACCAGATCGCCGCCGGCCAGAGCCGCGCTCTCCGTCACCAGCTGTTCCAGGTAAGCGAACACGGCATAAAGCCGCAACTGGTCGTCCGCCTCGCGGTGCATTTCCTCCAGCAGGCGCGCCACCGCGGCGGCGGAAAAGTGTGACAAGCCCATGCGGCGGCAGGTGTGGGCGATAAAAATAGCCGCCGCGCGGTGGGAGTCAGCACCCGCCTTGAAGCTCTCGGCAAAATCCACCTTGATGCGGAAATGGCGCCCGAACTCCGGCTCCTCCTCCTGCAGCTCGTAATAATGCTCGCGGCTGCCGACCAGGATGATCTTCACCGCCACGTCCACCGCCTCCGGCTCCAGCGACACCGCCGGGTTGGGCGCGTAGAGCGTATCCGGCTCCTCGATCTGCAAGCGCCCGCTACGCAGGAAGCGGCGCAGCTTTTCCCATACCAGCGGATCGCCGAGCAAATCGCGCAGATGCAGCAGCAGAAAGCCGCCATGGGCGCGCAGCAGGCTGCCGGCCCTAATGCGCGAGAAATCCGTTACCAGCACATCGTTTTCCACCTGGTATTCGATGCTGCCGAACAGTGAACGAAACAGCGGGTTATCCTCCACCAGCGACGGCGCACCAGACAAGCCACAGTTATCCACCACCAGGTTGACGCGATAGCGCGCCAGCACGTCCGCCAGGTCCGCCTGCTGCTCGGCGTCTTCGCTGCCGAACAACTCCAGATGAGCAAGTACGTCCAGTGCCACCTCATCGAGATAGCCGCCCAGCTTGAGCGAATCCTTGATCTGCTGCTTCATGGCAGCACGGATATTGCCGACCTCGTGTTCGACCAGCGGCTTGACCGTGCGGTGCTTGAGCTGGGTCAGCGCCTCGTTAGCCGCCCGCTCCTTGGGCCGCATGCGCTCTACGAAGCGCGTGATCTCAACGCGCAACTCCTGCTCGGCGCGGTCGATTTCGGCCTTGCGTTCCGCAGGCAGCGCCAGCATCTCATCCTCGGTCACCGCATGCCCATTGCCGAGCAGGGTGAAAATCATGCGCTCGTCCTCGCGGTGCAGCGTAAAGTGGCGCTCCGCGGCAAAGGCGGTCAGCTCCGCATAGACGGCAGCCTCTTCATCCTTGAACGCCTTCTGGATGCGCTCGCTCTCCGCCTTGAATTCCGGCCCGGACAGGCGCCGCGGAATCTCCGTCCGCAAGGTCTTCGCCAGTTCCGCCATCATGTCGCGCAGCACCCGCCCCTGCCCCGCCGGCAAGCGCAAGGCGATCGGCCGCTCGGGCACGTCGAAATTATGCAGATAACACAGATCGGGCGGCACCGGCCGCTTCGCCGCCTCTTCGCGCATCGCCACTTCCAGCAAGGAAGAGCGCCCGCTCCCCACGTCGCCCAGCACGAACAGGTTATAACCCGGCTGATCCAGCGACAAACCGAAACGCGCCGCCCTCTCGGCGCGCTCCTGGCCGATCCACGGCAAGGGCTCTGCAGCCAGTTCGGAAGTGTCGGAAAAGCCCAGCTGCGCCGGATCAAGGGTCAGGCGCAGCTGTTGCGGAAGCAGTTTGGCAAGCGGCATGGAAAGCTCATGGGAATGGATAGGCGTTATTTTCCCACGAGTAGCGAAAAAAATCCGATCCATCTGGCCGCGCCGCAGACCGCGCCATCCCGCGCAAACCCTTTGCAGGCGCCCCGGACCGGGCTGTTACGCACCCCAGTTCGGCACATAACAGTTGACCAACGAGCATCAAATAATTATCATAGCGCCTTCTTCATTCCCTGATAGCTCAGTCGGTAGAGCGACGGACTGTTAATCCGCAGGTCCCTGGTTCGAGTCCAGGTCGGGGAGCCAGATAAATAAAGCCTCGCAGCGATGCGGGGCTTTTTTATTTCTAGTGCTAGTAGGCCTAAAGTAGGCTGACTATATCAGGCAATATCTGGCTATCCGCTATTGCCGATGAGGCATGACAGCCAACAGCCTAAGGGATGCTTGAACATTGGCAGCCAGGTTCTAGCCCCGCCGAAAATCACAGAGATTTTGGAGTGTCTGGTGCATGGAGGTCGATGCCTTCATCGTGTGCAATCGTGATGATCTGCTGTTCCATTTGAGGCAAGTGCTGTTCGACGATATTCCAGATCAGGTTCAAATCCACACCTAGATATTGGTGCGCCAAAAAATTTCGGGTGGCGGCGATTTGCGGCCAGGGTGTTTCGGGGTGGGCGGCTGTCAGGCTGTCGGTTCCCAAGTCCTTGACGGCTTGCCCGATTACTTCGAGGTTTCGGACAACAGCGTCTTGGGTTTTGCGGTCTTGGAAGAAGTCTTCCTTGCCTGCTTGCACATATTCATTGATCCAGCCGATGCAGTCGTAAATATGGCGTAAGTAGACAGAGCGGTCTTTGGTCACAGAGGCGCAGCCTCGTGGAGGATGCGGTCTTTCAGGTAGCGGTTGATGCTGTTGGGGGTGAGCACGTCCACTTTCCTGCCGATTGCCTTCTCGATGTCCTGCTGCAAGCCGATCAAGTCGAACAGGCTACGGTTTTCCTGCATGTCCACCAGAAAATCCACGTCGCTGTCTTCCCTGTCTTCACCACGAACAACCGAACCAAATAGGCGGACATTGCTTGCCCCATGCTTGGCAGCAAGCGCCAAGATTTCGGCTCTTTTGCTTTGTAGTATGTTGAGTGTGTTCATAATTTTTTCATTGTAGTTTAATCATAAATGTGAATACACTCATTTGCGCAGATTTATGCTGTAACGATGTGGGGATTAGGCATAAATTGGCAGCCAGATGGCCCCATAATCCGCCTTCCATTCGGCTCATGCAATAGCGGATGCCGTGCGGAATTCGGCAGTTTCCGGAAATCCCCGACTTCATCTGGCGCAGGCTACTCCCGCGGCGATGCCGTCAATTCCTGCGACGAAATGGGCAGCACCACTCTGAAAACGGATCCTTTACCGACTTCACTTTTAACCTCGATATGCCCACCGTGCTTATGCACGATCCCGTAGGATAGCGACAGCCCAAGCCCGGTGCCTTTGCCGACGGGTTTGGTCGTAAAGAACGGGTCGAAGATACGCTCCAGGTGTTCGGGCTTGATGCCCTGGCCGGTGTCGTGCACTTCCACCCAGACGTTTTTCTCGTCATGGCCGGTGCGGATGGTGATCTGGCCCTGATCCTCGATCGCATGTGCCGCATTGATCAGCAGGTTCATGAACACCTGGTTCAGTTGGGACGGAATACATTGGATCTGCGGGATTCCCCCGTATTCCTTGACAACTTTGGCCTTGTACTTGAGTTCGTTCCACACCACGTTGAGGGTGCTGTCCAGCCCCACTTCCAGGTTGGCCCACTCCAGTTCCGACTTGTCCACGTGGGAGAAATCCTTCAGGTCCTGCACAATGCGTTTTACGCGCTGCATGCCGTCCAGGGACTCGGTCAGCAGATTGCCTATATCTTCTCGCAGGAACGCGGCATCGACTTCCCCCTTCAAGCGTCGGATATCCTGCCGGATGTCGTCCGCCAACGCTCCCTCGATCTTCTCGTAGGCCCCCAGAAGCTTCAGCAGGTTATCCACGTAACGCTGCAAGGTCCCGAGGTTGGAGTTCACGAACCCTATGGGATTATTAATCTCGTGCGCCACGCCGGCCGCGAGTTGGCCAATCGAAGCCATTTTTTCCGATTGCAGCAGTTGATTGTGGGCTTCTTCGAGTTTTTTGATCAGTTCTTCCTGGCGCACTTTGTCAGCCAGCAGCGCCGCGTTCGCTGTCTGCAAGTCAGCGGTGCGTGCCCGCACGCGCTCCTCGAGTTTGTCGCGGGACTCGCGCAGCGCTTCCTCCGCCCGCGTGCGTTCGGTGATGTCATCGAACCCGAAGACGCGGCCCACGATGTGTTCGCCGAGATATTGCGGCCGCGACTTGCATTCGAAAACCCGTCCGTCCCTGAGCCGGAAAAGGTCCTCGGTCTCGCCTCTGTCCACGATCGCCAGCAAGCGCGAACGAAAGGCATCGACCTCGACCACATGCCCGGCCATGAATTCGAGAATGGCGACGTCGTTACGCTCCTCCAGCAGGTCTTCCGGAATCGCCCACATTGTGCTGAACAGATGGTTCATGCTGGCGATGCGCCCTTGCCAATCGACCACCAGGATCCCGTTGCCGGTCGATTCCAGGGTCGCCCGAAGTTGCGACAGCGTTTGCTCCAGCGCATCCTCGACCTTGCGCTCGTTCTGCATGTCCTTCGCCTGTACCAGCAAAAGAGGCGATCCGTCATGATCGACGACGCGCACGGATTTCGTGACCGTCAGCATCGAACCATCGGCACATTGATAGAGCCCCTCGTGGCCCTCGATGTCTAGATATTGGCCGCTACGGACATCTTCCCAATAAAAGACGTCCTGTAATGAGCTCTCGATATCCGTGATCGTCATGGCCAGCAGTTTTTCCTCGGAATACCCGAGCTTCTGGGCTGTCACCCGGTTGGCCATAATGATCTGCAACTGGATCGGCTCCACCAGCAACATCATTTGCGGGCTGTGATCCAGCATCAATTGCGCCAGGCTGCTCATACCGCCCCCCCTTCCTGCCCGGGCTGGCCTGCGTCAAAGTAATAGCTGACCCGCTTGCGTGGACTGAGATAGTTATAAACCTCCCTCGGCACCTGCGCCGGCCTGATGGCCTTGGCGATAATCAAATCCGTTTCGCGCTCGAGGTCAACGAGAATCGCCTCTGCCTTGGGGATATTCGCGTCGTAAATCACGAGCACAGGCTTCATCGGCTTGGTGGTATTGACTGTGGCGACCATGCCGATCACGCCATTGGAAAGCTGCACGATCGTGCCCGGCGGATACACGCCCAGACACCGGATGAAGACCTGCAACAACTTGGGGTCGAATTTACTGCGCAGCTTGGCGAACATCAGTGACAGCGCCTCATTCGGCGTCAGGGCTTCGGCGACGTTGAGCGGGTTGCAAAGCTCATCGTAGTGGTTGGCAATGACTACGATGCGGGAAAGCAATCCGACCGACTCGCCCTTGAGTTTTTCCGGGTAGCCGCTGCCATCGAAAAGCTCGTGATGCTCTCCGATGATGGCCAGGACAGCTGGCGCGAACTTCAGGCGCTGCCCCGCTTCCACGCCGTATTGACAATGCATTTCAAAAAGGTGGCGCTCCGCCTGGGTCAGCGGCTCGGTCTTCATGAGAATCCGCTTCGGGATATCCTTGCACCCGATGTCGTGAAACAGCGCGCCCATCCCCAGCACGCCGACCACTTCTTGCGGCAGCCGGATTTCACGGGCCATCATCATCGACAGCGTGGTGACATTCAGGGAATGAAAATAAAGCTCTTCCCCTCCCGTCTTGTCGCCCATGACATGAATGGCAAGTTCCGGCGCGCAAAGAATCGACTCGGCGATTTGCGTGATGAGCTCCGTCGCCTGACGCACGGTTTCTGCCGGCCGGACAAAAAGGTCCTTCTCGATATCGCGAATGGCCTTGGCCGTATTGACGAAGGCGTTCTCGATGCGCGCCGCAGCCTCGCGCTGCGCTTTGTTCCGCTCCATCATGACGCGCTTTGCCGCAATCGCCTCCAGAATGTCCGGGTTCGTTTCAACCACTTCAGGCTCCTGCGACATCTCTGGCGCAGCCTTCGACGCCATCTCGGGAACCGGTTTCGGCGCCGTTTCCGGCGCAGCATTTTTTTGCGCCGGGACGCTATCGCTCAGGGCCGGGTTATAACGAACGGTCTTCAGCCCCAGGCTGCGGATGATCTTGATCTGGTCCTCGGATTTGATCTTGAAATGGCTGAAGGCAAAGGGATGCTCGAACCAGCTGAGTTCGAGGTCGACATACAGCCCGACCCGGAGTTGATCCATCGTGATTGTGGAATTATCTGCCATAGATTTCCTCAAGGACTGATATGCAACATCAGTTTAGAGGTTTTTCGCGAATCACGGCTGCATACTTTGCTCGTTCATCGCCTTCCGCTTCATGAGCGCGGCTTTGCCCTCGCCGTCGGTGCGGCGTTCCACGGGTCGTCGGGCCAGGGGTGCTTGGGATAACGTCCTTTGAGTTCCTTCTTCACCTCGGGGTAGGTGTTGTCCCAAAAGTTCTTCAGGTCGCGCGTGACCTGGATCGGGCGCTGTGCCGGCGAGAGCAGGTGGAGCATCAGCGCGACCTTGCCGTCGGCCACGGCGGGGCTCTGCGCAAGGCCGAACAGTTCCTGGAGTTTTACCGCCAGCACCGGAGGCGCGCCGTCGGGAAAATATTCCAGCCGCTTGCGCGAACCGCTCGGCACTGCGATATGGGTCGGGGCGAGGGATTCGAGTTGCTGCAACCGGTCCCAGTCGAGACGTGCCTTGAGAATCTCGGTCAGGTCGAGGCGGGCAAGATGGTCGCGCCGGGCGAGGCCGTCGAGATAGGGCGCAAGCCAGTCTTCCAGCGAGGCGAGCAGGGCCGCGTCGGAGAGATCGGGCCAGCCGGCGTCGGGCTGCCATTGCCGCAGAGAGGCGATGCGCGCCTGGAGTTGGCGCGCCTCCTCGTCCCAGGGCAGGCTTTCGAGGCCCATATCCCGCACGCCGTCGACCATCGCCTGCACCATTTCCGCCGCGGCGAAACCCGGCGGCAGCGGCCGCTGCGCCAGAACCAGGGCGCCGAGGCGGCGTTCCTCCCGCGCCAGCACCGCCTGCGACAGGCGGTCCCAACGCACGACCGGCTGCCACGCCGTTTTGTCGCCAAAATGCCGCGCGAGATCGTCCGCGTCGAGCGCGGCGGCGAGAAAGATGCGCCCCTCGTCGCCCTTGCCGTCGAGGCTGGCGGCCACCAGCAGCGGCGCGCCGCCGGCACAGCCCGGCAGCAACCGGGCGCCGCGCCCGTTGGCGAGCAGGTAGCGCCCCTCGCCCTCGCGGCGGCGCTGGGCGATGCGATCCGGGTAAGCCAGGGCGAGCAGCAGGCCGACCACCGCCTCGTCCACCTCGCCGTCGTCCGCCGCCACCCCCAGCAGGTGCCGCCACTGGCGCGCGGCGCGCTCGGCGGCGGCACAAGCGTTGGGATCGGCAGCGAAACGGCGCGCGCCTGCGTTGCCGAGACTGCGGTGGGCACGCAGGGCCTCCGCCCGCAGCGCGAAATCGCAGCGGCGCTCGCCTTCGAGGGCACGCATCGGATCGCGCTCCGACGCCACCGCGGCCACGTCGCAGGCGATGGTGCCGAGCCCCATTTCCCGGCCGCGCAGCAGCATGTGGGCGAGGCGCGGATGGAGCGGCAGCCCCGCCATCTCCCGCCCCAGCGCGGTGATGCGGCCGGCGCCGTCCAGGGCGTCGAGCTGTTGCAGCAGCTCGCGCCCCTGTGCCAGGGCGGCGGCGGGCGGCGGGTCGAGCCAGGTCAGCGTGGCGACATCGTTCACCCCCCACCGGGCCAGTTCGAGCGCCAGGGGGGAGAGGTCGGCTTCGAGGATCTCCGGGGCGTTGAAGGCGACCAGCCCGCGCTGGATGTCTTCGTTCCATAGCCGCAGACAAACGCCCGGCCCGAGACGCCCGGCGCGACCTGCCCGCTGATCGGCCGAGGCGCGCGAGACGCGCACCGTCTCCAGGCGGGTCAGCCCGCTCGGCGGGTCGAAACGCGGCACCCGCTGCCAGCCGCTGTCGATCACGGTAGCAATGCCCTCGATGGTGAGCGAGGTCTCGGCGATGGGCGTGGCGAGAATGACCTTGCGCCGCCCCTGCGGATCGGGCGCAATGGCCGCCTGCTGGCGCTCGAACGACAGGTCGCCGTAGAGCGGATGGACCAGGGGCGCGCCGGGAAGGGCCGCCCGCTCGGCGAGCAGCGCCTCCACGCGGCGGATCTCGCCGGAACCGGGGAGGAAGGCGAGGATATCTCCGCGCGCTTCTTCGGCAGCGTCCGCCACCGCCCGCGCCATGGCCTGCGCGATCTCTCCGGGCTGGAACGCGGCGCCGCCGCCCGCCCGATAGCGCACCTCGACCGGGTAGCTGCGCCCCTCGCTGCGCACCAGCGGGGCGCCAAGCAGCGCGGCGATGCGCGCGCCGTCGAGGGTCGCCGACATCACCAGGATTTTCAGGTCCTCGCGCAGACCGCTCTGTGCGTCGCGGCACAGCGCGAGGGCGAGGTCGCTATGGAGATTGCGCTCGTGGAACTCGTCGAAGATCACCAGCCCCACGCCGACGAGTTCCGGGTCGTGCTGCAGACGGCGCGTGAGGATGCCCTCGGTCACCACCTCGACGCGGGTTCGTTTCGACACCCGGTTTTCGAAGCGCACCCGGTAACCGATTCGTTCGCCCACCTCCTCGCCCAGCTCGGCGGCCATGAACACGGCGGCCCCGCGCGCGGCAAGGCGGCGCGGCTCGAGCATCGCGATGGCCTGCCCGCCAAGCCACGCCTCGTCGAGCAGCGCCAGCGGTATCCGGGTGGTCTTGCCGGCCCCCGGCGGCGCCTCAAGCACGACGGCCGAGTGGGCGGCAAGCACGGCGCGCAGCTCGGACAAGATCGCATCGATGGGAAGGGGTTTGCTCACGGCGAAACGGGGGAACTCTACTGAAGATGACCGATTGCTCGCGGACCCGTCGCGTCAGATCGCCGGGCCGAATAATGCCACGATATCACAACCGGCGCGGGCGTTTTCGCCTGATCGGCGCTCGTTCGCTTGTTTGGCGCGAGGCAGAAGGGAATCAGGTCGAGGTGCTCGGCGCGATGGATTGCGGGTTGCGGAAGAAAAATGTGTTTGAAATCACCCTCAAGTTTTCAAGTGAAGGCAAAACTTTCCGATAAGCAGTCGTCAACCGCTGGCTATCTTGTCTGGATTAAAATGGATTCGATCTAAGTGACGTTCTAGTTTGCTATGCCACCAGAAGACAATCTCCCTACCATCAATCTCAATAGTCCGTTCCTTACGAGCTTCGCTATTCCCTTTTGTTTTTCCATTTTCATCTGAAACATCCACTCCAAGCGCTCCAAACTCCGCAGCAACCTGGGTCCGTGGGCCCAGAAAGATGCGCTTTCCGTGATCGGACATAGCTCCCAAGTGACGTACCAGTGGCCCCACGAGTTCTAGGTATGGTTTGCTCATATTTTTGATGCCATTGAATGCTCCACCAACAAAATCTAGAGCAGGGAAAGCTGAGGGCGCAAATTCCTCCATTTCAGCAGGATTCTTGGTTTTTTCTACGATGAGCCAGCGGAAAAAATCGACATAGCTTTGGCTTCCCGCAACAAACCAAATGGGGATTTTTTTCATATCAACGGTTACATCAAAACGACCAGATCGACGACCACCGGAGAAAACCACACAAGCGATGTGGTGGGGTGGGTTTTGAAATGACTGCACGTGGGCCCATGCTACAGACGCAGCTACTTCCTTAGGTTCGCCATCAACTTGAATTTCAAAAGATGATGGCCAATCTGATGATATATCCTGCCATTTCGAGAGCCCGTAAAAAATGCTTGCAATCCGTTCTTGTATATCTCTAGAAATATACAACGGAGAGTCAGAAGCATAGAGGTCATAAAAGCACTTGTCTTGATAGACGATAGTATTGAAGAGCTCGTCAGAGTAACAAGTCGAGTGCCCTTGGTCGAGTGCGATATCAAGCTGATCCAACATCGATTCAAGGAACTCAATACATTGATCAGTTTCAAGCCCATCAAAGCGCCAGCTAGTTTCATCAATAACGAACCGCATTGCTTAGCGCCGACGCCTCACGCGGGTAAGCGCGGCGACATCCAACTGAAACTGATCGAAGAAACCGGGGGGCCAAGAAGCAATGCCACCAGTTTCGGTAAAGGCCAAGGGAACAGAGCCCGTATCATCGAAGAAATGAACGGTAGCCTGTGAAGCAGGCAAAATGCAGTGTTCACCGATAGCACGCCGAATTCCGTTGAGGACATGATCAGAGTGGGTTTCGACTAGCACTTGGACACCAGATGCTGCTATAGCCGCGAGGAAGTATCCCATCTGTGACTGCCCGGAGGGATGCAAATGCGCTTCTGGGTTCTCCACAATGAGGAGCCCACCTTTCGCTGCGGTCAGTCCTGCTAGTATAACGGGAAGCGCATAGGTTACTCCAAAGCCCATATTTGGGGGGCGCACCCAATCCCCTCCTGGTGTTCGAAAGCGCAATGCAGTAACCGCTGTGCCCGCAAGCGTCTCAGCGTCGATTTGCACCGCCTTAGCGATCTTAGACAGCCACCGTTCAGTTTCAAATTTTAGTAGCGCTGCATCGTCAGTTCCTGCTCCGGGGCAACGACGCAACTCATCTATGGGATAGCTATCAAGCGCGTACAAGAGTTGGGCACTAAATTCCCCTCGGCTTCCCACTTCCAATACATCGAATGGCAAGGCCGCGGAACCGAGAATGCTGCGTGGACCAAAACGTTCCGCTGAGAGATATTGGAACGTTCTAATACCCTCAGTAAAGGCTGGCGGTGGCAGCTGAGGCCTAACATTGACGTTCGCATACAGCGCAGTCTGCTTTCCACCCAATTCCCAAATGTGTACAGCATTACCTTGGTCAGTCAGTTCAAATCGAACCGATTCAGGTGCATCCCAATTCTGTATATCTCCAAACGTACCTAGATCCAATTGGAATGGTCCATTTAATTCAACGACATTATCATTCCGGCGAGACGCTTCCCGCATCAGAAGCAGAGCATGCACTACAGAAGTTTTGCCCGCTCCATTCATACCAGCAAGAACCGTCAGCGGCGACATTGAAAATCTTTGTTTAACAAACCTCTTGAAGCCATGTATTAGGAGTTCGTTGATCATAAGAGAATATTAGCTAGTGCTTTACGAGGCATAGAAAGGCGTCGCTCAACGTTAAGGTAGGAACCGGTACCAAAGCGAACGGAATTGTCGTATTCGGGTAAATCAAATAAGAAACGAAATGCCTTCTGGATAGCATCTTTGTGAGGAAGCAAGTCTGCAAGCGAGTAGTCCGCCAACGCTATAGCTTGTGATTCAAAAATGGCTCTATTCAAAGGGCCGCGTCGGCCATAATTAAGTGGCCAGCGACGGAAAGCTCCACGCCCTAGTATGGCGTGGCAATTCTGCATCGCCTGTTCAAATGTGGTTCTTAACTTACTCAGATCTAAATTAGGAGAAGGCTGGTCAGATTGTTGATCGATCAGCCGGGTAAACTGCAAAAGAAACGCATCAAGACTAGGGGCGCGTGAGTAATCCTCCACTGAAACAGTGTAAAAGGTACAGAAACGCAGTGCCATTTCCCGGTCAGACATCCGCTTATTGTCTCGAACCAATACGCCCGATGGGTCAGTTCTCCAGAAAGTCTTACCCATGACTTGATCAAAGCTTGGACTCTCCACAAGGCTGCGTAAGAACTCGCGTGACCCAGTTTTGCTCATACAGTGACGGATCTCCTGTGCAACAAGCGGACTTCCCCCAGTATTGACTCTGTTAAAGATATCGTATTTCACCTCATCTGGGGTCTGAGGCTCAATCACATGGGCCACGATTTGAGTGCCAGAAAAACGGCGTTTTGTGGCTGGGTCAAGCGTGGAGAATGTTTGCCCTCCAAGTGGCGAGAGATACTCCAGATACTCTGTTTTCAGTACCAGCATGTCAGACATAAATAGTTTAATGGTGGTGAGTCTCTGTACACCATCGATCACCTGATGTGCACCGAACTTGTCCTGGTTAAAGTAAAAGGCCGGGAGTGGGATACCAAGGAGGATCGACTCGATTAGTCGCACCTGTTGTTTGTCCCCCCACACAAAGGATCGTTGAAAATCGGGAGCAAGATCAAGCTCCATATCCTCGCTCGTTATTTGAGTGTAGATTTCTCGAATAGTGAAGGTCTTGGTGGTGATACGAATGTCTTTCGGATCCCAAGGTTTGAGCGCAAGATCTGTACTAGACTTGTCCTCATCCTCTATAGTTTCGTCGACTATTTCATTGGTAGTCGTAATATCTTTAGCTTGTTCGTTCTGGGTTGTCATGTTTTTCTAAAAAGGTTATCGCATCCAAAAATATTAATTAAGTGGTGATGTAAAAAGATAACACGCTTCATCCCTGCCAGCTATGGCTTCCAATGACATAAGGTCTGCAGCTTGTTCACGAATGGCTGCAGATGGCACTAAGCAGAAGCGCAAGCGCCCAAGCAGCTTATCCACAAATAATCGCCGAGCCTCCCCGCTTCTCGCCACCCCACATAAGTGCATAATGTCCGTCTGAACCCAGGGATAAAACCATGCTCCTCCAGGACATCATCCCCACCATCCAGCTCGCCATCGGACCCGTCATCCTGATCTCGGGCATCGGCCTTCTGCTGCTGTCGATGACGAACAGGTTCGGTCGGGTCGTTGACCGCACCCGGCAGCTCACTCGCGAACTCCGGAGCTCCGCCCCGGAATACCGGGAAACCATTCTGGGGCAGCTCCCGATCCTCCTGAAACGCGCCGGCATCATCCGCGTCTCGATCGCCTTGGCAACTGTCAGCGTGCTGATGGCGGCGCTGCTGATCGTAGTCCTCTTCGCAAGCACCGGCCTGCAGCTTGAGACGCCGTTGCTGGTCACCGGGCTGTTCATCACCTGCATGAGCTGCCTCATCGCTTCGCTCGTCCTCCTCGTGGTGGATATCAACCTCTCCCTGAGGGCGCTGAAACTGGAGGTGCATGCACTCGTGGGTCGGGAGCCGGGCAAGGCCGACGACACAAAGCAATGATGCGCTTCCCTCCGCGCTCGCCCGGAAATCCACACCCTTTTTCTGTCACACTACGATTTTTTCAACCTAACTGCCCCCATGACTCAAGATACCCCGCAAACCATTAACCTGGCCGACTACGCGCCACCCAGTTTCCTGATCGACACGGTCGATCTCGACGTCAATTTCCAGAAGGGCGAAACACTGGTGACGGCGCAGCTGTCGGTGCGTCGCAACCCGGCGGCGAAGACGCCCAATGCCCCGCTGGTCCTCGATGGCGAGGAACTGGAGCTGATCTCCATGAGCCTCGACGGCGTGCCCATGGCGCCCGAGCGTTACCGCCTGGGCGCCGGCCATCTGACTCTGGCCGACGTGCCGGACGCCTTCCGCCTGGAAACGGTGACGCGCATCCACCCTGATAGCAATACCCGCCTGTCCGGGCTCTACCGCTCGGCGGACGGCTATTTCACCCAGTGCGAGGCGCAGGGCTTCCGCCGCATCACCTGGTTTCCGGATCGTCCGGATGTGATGTCGCGCTATACCGTTACGCTGCATGCCGACAAGGCGGCGTTCCCGCAGTTGCTTGCCAACGGCAATCCCATCGCCAGAGGCGACGAGGCGGGCGGGCGGCACTGGGCGAAGTGGCAGGACCCCTTCCCCAAGCCCTGCTACCTGTTCGCCATGGTCGCCGCCAGGCTCGACGTGCTGCGCGACGCCTATCGGACCGCGTCCGGGCGCGAGGTCCAGCTGGCGATCTTCGTCGAGCCGGGCAAGCTCGACCAGTGCGCGCACGCCATGGCCGCCCTCAAGAAGTCGATGCACTGGGATGAGCAGACCTTCGGCCTGGAATGCGATCTCGATCATTACATGATCGTCGCCGTCGGCGACTTCAACATGGGGGCGATGGAGAACAAGGGGCTGAATATCTTCAACACCAAGTACGTACTGGCACGGCAGGATGTGGCCACCGATGTCGATTACGAGAACATCGACCGGGTGGTGGCGCACGAGTATTTCCACAACTGGACCGGCAACCGCGTGACCTGCCGCGACTGGTTCCAGCTCTCGCTCAAGGAAGGACTGACGGTCTTTCGCGACCAGGAATTCGGCGCCGACGTGCATCATCGTTCGGTGGCCCGCATCCGCGAGGTGCGCGGCCTGCGCGCCGCCCAGTTCCCCGAGGACAGCGGCCCGATGGCGCACCCGGTGCGGCCGGCATCGTATATCGAAATCAACAACTTCTATACCGCCACCGTGTATCAGAAAGGCGCCGAGGTGGTGCGCATGATCCGGACCCTGATCGGCAAAGATGCCTTCCGCCGCGGGATGGACTTGTACTTCGCCCGCCACGATGGCCAGGCGGTGACCTGCGACGATTTCGTCGCCGCCATGGCCGATGCCTCAGGCGCCGATTTCGGCCAGTTCATGCGCTGGTACGAGCAGGCCGGCACGCCGCACGTTGCCGCAACCGGCCGCTACGATGCCGCCAATCGCCGTTACATCCTGAGCCTGCGCCAGTCCTGTGCCGCCACGCCCGGCCAGCCAGCCAAGCAGCTCTACCATATCCCGGTTGCCGTCGGCCTGGTCGGACCGGACGGGCAGGACCTGCCCCTGTGTCTGGCCGGAGACGATTCCGGCGCGCCCGTCAGCCAGATCGTGTTGTCGCTGCGCGGCGAAACGCAGGAATTCGTCTTCGAGGATGTCCCGGTCGACCCCGTACCCTCGCTATTGCGCGACTACTCGGCCCCCGTCGTGCTCGATTACGCCTACAGCGACGCGGAGCTCGCGCACCTCATGGCGCATGACAGCGATCCGTTCAACCGCTGGGAAGCGGGGCAGCGCCTGGCCAATCGCCTGATCATCGCCGCGACCGCCGCCCTCGGCGCGGGCGGCACGCCGACCTGGCCAGTCAGCTTCGCCCAGGCGGCGGCCCGGGTGCTGGCCGATGCGGACACCGACCCCGCCTTTGCCGCCGAAGCCCTGTCGTTGCCGGGCGAAGCGACGCTGGCCGAACAACTCGAGGTGGTCGACCCCGGTGCCCTGCACGCAGCGCGCAACGGCTTGCGCCGCTTCCTCGCGGAGCAGCTCGGCGCGGAATTCCGGGCTTGCTACGCGCGTCTTGCGCCGACGGATGGCTACAGCCCCGACCTGGTCGATGTCGGCCGCCGTGCCCTGCGCAACGTCTGCCTGGGGTATCTGTGCGAAGCGGACAGCCCGTCCAGCCGTGTGCTGGCGCTGCAACAGTTCGATAGCACCGACAACATGACCGACCAGTTCGCCAGTCTTTCGGTCCTGGCGCAGAGCGCAGGCGAGGAACGACAGCAGGCACTGGATGCGTTCTATCAACGCTGGCAAGGCGAGGCGCTGGTTGTCGACAAGTGGCTACAGGTCCAGGCCACCAGTCGTCGCGCCAGTGTTCTGAACGAGGTCAGGCGGCTGGTCGAGCATCCCGCGTTCGACTTGCGCAACCCGAACAAGGTCTATGCGCTGCTGCGCGCTTTCGGCAGCAACCACGTGCATTTTCATGCTGCCGACGGCAGCGGTTACCGCTTCCTTGCCGAGCAGACACTTAAGCTGGATGCCGTCAATCCGCAGGTCGCGTCCCGGATCGCCCGCTGTTTCGACCGATGGAGAAAATTCGATGCCGGCCGCCAGGCACATGCGAGTGCCGCCCTGGAAAGTCTGCGCAACCATGCTGGCCTGTCGCGTGACGTGTTCGAGATTGTGGACAAGCAGCTACAGGCGTAGCCAGCTGAAATATGGAGAGTCCGAGGAAAAATAATGGGTGTGGAGGAATCACATCCCGTTCTTTTTCAGCCACGCCTGCATGCGTTTCCATCCGTCTTCCGCGGCGTCCTTGCGGTAGCTGGGCCGATAATCGGCATTGAAGGCGTGGGGCGCGTCAGGATAGACATGAATCTCCGACTTTCCGCCGGCCTTCCTGATGGCGGCACGCATGGCTTCCACATCGTCCAGCGGTATGCCCTGATCCTGGCCGCCATATAGCCCGAGTACCGGCGCTTTCAGTTGCGCGGCCAGGTCGAGCGGTTGTCTCGGCGTAAGCTCGCTTACCACTCCGCCAAGCCGGCCGTACCAGGCCACGGCAGCCTTGAGGTTCGGGTTGTGGGCGGCGTAGAGCCAGGTGATGCGTCCACCCCAGCAGAAGCCGGTTATGGCAAGGCGATGCATATCCCCGCCATGGTCCTTTGCCCATGCTTCGCAGGCATCGAGGTCGCTCATGACCTGGGCGTCCGGCACTTTGGAGACGATGTTGGCGAGGATGTCCTGAATGCCGCTGATCTTGCGCGGGTCGCCGTAGCGCGCGAACAGTTCCGGAGCGATGGCCATATAGCCGAGTTTGGCCAGGCGCCGGCAAATATCGGCGATATGCTCGTGGACGCCGAATATCTCGGAAACCACCAGGATGACTGAAAAATTGTCGCCTTTGTCAGGTTGAGCCCGATAAGCGACCATTTCGCCGTCGCTGACGGGAACCTTGATTTCTCCCGCGACGAGGCCCTCGGCGCTGGTCTTGATAACGGTCTCGGCCATGACCGGCTGGGTGGCGAGCGCGAAACCCGCGCCCAGCATAGTAATGACGAAAGCGCGGCGGGTGAAGGTTACGTTGGGAACCAGGCTGGCGAAATCCGGGTTGTTTGATCGGGTAGTTGTCTTGCTCATATCGTTGGCTCCTATGAGGGTAAATATCTTGCAGCTAGTCCAAGCCAGTCAGTAAACCCGGGCGAATCAACGCCGCCCATTCATAAAATCACCATCGATGGCGACGCACAGAAGTTTTTCCAATCTATTACAACCTGCCGGGAATAACCATCCGTATATTCCAGTAACCGGTCGTGCTAATCGTTTACGGTCAGCAAATGAAATCCATTCGTCAGCTATTTACGCCATTTAGTTTAAGCAGGCAGGATTATCGCCATTCATTATTTGCTGAGGGGAATTAGACACTACCCGGCAAAAAGTATATATTGCAGCATATACTACTCGACACTACCGGGAGCGTCATGATGATAGAGACACGCATTGCGAAACTATTCAAGAACGGGGCCAGTCAGGCGGTTCGCCTTCCGATTGAATTCCGCTTTGAAGGTAATGAGGTGTATGTCACTCGAGACGATGCAACAGGGGATGTTGTTCTTTCGAATCGGCCTGGCGCCAAGACTTGGAACGCGTTTTTTGAGTTGCTGCATGAAATTGATGTTCCAGCAGACTTCATGTCCGAACGTCCGATGAATGCGTTGCCTCAAGAATCTGGCATCTTTGATGACGAGATTCCTCACGGCAAGGCGAATCGATAATGTTGCACATGCTGGATACTGACACGGCAAGCTACATTATCAAGGGGAAGTCTCCCGCAATAGAAGCCAAACTGGCGGCACTCGTGCCGTCAATGGTTTGCATCTCGGTGATGACGCGGGCCGAATTGCTATACGGTTTGAAACGCCTGCCTGCCGATCATAGACTGCACCTGGCGGTGCGCCAGTTCCTTAAAATTGTCCGCATCCTGCCTTGGGATGCCGAGGCAGCAGACTGGTATGCCGAGATTCGCCATCAACTTGTCAGCACAGGACAACCGATCGGCGAACTGGACATGATGATCGCTGCTCACTCGTTATCTGCCGGGTCAGTACTGGTCACAAACAATAGCCGCCACTATGAACGGATCGAAGCGCCGTTAATCCTGGCGAATTGGGCGTAATGGCATACCCGGACTGACTACCTCACGATTTCGAGCAACTCGACTTCAAAAACCAGCGGGGCATCGGGGGGTATGGTTCCGGGGACACCGCGAGGGCCGTAGGCCAGATTGCTGGGACAAGCCAGTTTTGCCTTGCCGCCGACTTTCATCGTTTGAACGCCTTCGGTCCAGCAGGGAATAACCCGGTTCAGGGGGAAACGGGCCGGCTGGCCTCTTTTGTAGGAGCTGTCGAACTCCTTCCCGTCGGTAAGTGTTCCCCGATAATGAACCTTGACCGTATCCGTTGATTTCGGACTATCACCGGTTCCCTCTTTCAATGTGGTGATTACGATCCCGGAAGGCGTCTTTACTTCCTTGGTTTCCGCCACAGCAGTTGTTGGCTCCGCCGCATGAGCACCTAGCGTGAACCCTAGGGACATTGCAGCGATCAAAGTGCCTATTTTTTTCATGCAAATTTTCCTTGTCGAGATGAATAAACGGATTATTCATGGAACGCCCACCCCTTCGGCGGCGCGAATTTGGGCTTAGCTCCAATAGTAGCGGAACTCGCTGCAATCAACTTGAAAAACGTCAGGTGTCATCAGTTCAAGGCAAAAGTCCGGAAGGCCGCACCACTACTTCATCGGTACTACTTTCGTCACCCACTCGTCAATCGAGAGTTCCTGAAGTTCCTTGCCGAAGATTGCCTTCAACGCCCGATTCATCTTGGCCACAACCTTGTAGCCCAGGTGCCGGTAGGCCTCGAACTGGTTCTCGTCGAAGAACTGGTCCGCCGTGGCCTCATGCGGAAAGGCCTCGTGGGTGTCGGCGTATTGGCGGATATCCGGCCACTCGTCGCCCATCAGGGAACTCTTGAGATAAATGAGCGCGCCGTCGGGGGCGCCGTCGTAATACTGGATGCGGCCGACCGCGCCGTGTGCGCCGCAGTATCGGCTGTTCGCCTGGAGGTGCATGGGCTCGAACTCGTCGAAACGGATGTTCACACCCAGATCGGTCCAGCATTTGCGCAGCAGGTTCGCCAGGTCTTCGAATTCGTAGTCCGGGTCGCAACCGGCGTCGGTCACGACGATGAGCCGGCAGCGCCGGCGGACGAGTTCGTACACGCCCAGATTCTCGAAGTGGCCGCCATCGGTCAGGTTGACCCAGTCGGCACGGGCCGTGGCTGAACCGGTGAGTTCCGCGAAGATGGGCTTCGCGGCGAACGCCGGGCTGACCTCCTTCCACACCTCCGGATCGACATCCGGGTCGGGATTGCCGCACCAGCGGCCGAGCCTCAGGTTGAAGGCGGTCATCAGGGCAGCGACGGCTGCCGAGGTGTGATAACCCATGTTGGGGCTGGCGGCAGCGCCCGAGACCGCCATCAGGGTACCGAGGTTTCGGTCGCCGGCGTACTGCCCGGTGGGGCGGTACTTGCCGAGCTGCTTGCCCTGGCTGCTGCGTGTCTCGTAACCGGACCAGCACGGCGTGAAAGCAAAGGACGCCGCCCGGCGCGTCTGCCAGGCCAGGTCGTCGCCGCCGGTCATGTTGATGGCCGTGTTGAGGATGGGAATCGGCCGCTGACGGGCGAGTTCGCTGAAGGGCAGATCGTCGGCGGTATCGAAACCCGTGAACGGGTTCGCTTTTCGCTGACTGGCACGCGACGCGCCTAGGTAGGCGCGCGCGAGGCGGTTGCAGTAGAGGGCATGCAGGGAAAACAGATTGATGTCCAGGCGCCAGGTGATCAACCCGAACAGGATTCCCACCACAAGCAAGACCGAGATCGTTCCGTCCAGGGGCAGCTGGTGCAACTGATGCAGGGCGCTCGCGGCGGCAATGCCAAAGTCCGCAACCGGCGGCGGGACATAACCGTCCCAAGTCAGGAATTTCATCAAGGCGACGTGGGTCAAATCGGCCACGATCACCACCAGCCCGGCCACGAACAGCCAGGGCGCGATTTTCGTGACGGCCTCCTTCCACGGGCTGCCGCCCGGCGTACCGCTGGTAGCAGGACTGCGGGCAAACCAGGCGCCGACCCCCGACCCGCCGGCCCAGGCGCCCAAGGCAGCCAGCCCGCCGCCGGCGAGCCAGTTCACGAAGGGCGCCGCATACAGAATCAGGGCAAAAAGCAGCGCCCAGCCAACGGCACTCAACAGGACAAAACCGCCCAGCCGCGCGAACCATTCCCTTTCATCCTCGCTGAACGAACGGCGGGCCGCACCGATATGCACCGTGACGACAAACGACAGTCCGAGGAGAAACAGCGGCGGCCCGAAAGCAACGGCGTGCCAGATGTCGATCGGCGCAACGCCGGCGAATTTCTTGACGTAACAGGCTGCCGCGAACAGCAACAGCCCCAGCAGGGCCCCGGCCACCGCGGCGGCGATCGCGAGGACAGCGCACGAGGCGTGCTCGCAATTCGCGCCGTCTGCATCATCCACACCAGACTCGCGTTTCCCGGGCCGCGATGCGATATAACCCAGGCACCAGGCAAGAAGATACCCCGCGGCGCCGGCCAGCAACCACGGCCAGGCCGCGCCGATTCCGCCCCCTGCGCCGAGGGGCATTTCGCTGGTGCGAACCACTGCGGCCGCCGAAAGCCACCATGCGGCCACCAGGCAGGGCAGGACGACGCGGACGCTTACCGCCCGGCTGGCGCTCGCGGGTTTGTCGTAATGCTGCCCGCGCTCCGCCAAAAGCCTGCCCGCCGACCAGACCGAGAACATCAGCGCCAGCGCACCGCCGACGAATGGCCAGGCCGAACCCAGCAAAGCGCCAAGCCCATGCGGCAAATCCACACCGAGGAACGCGGCGCTCTTTTCGAGCATGGCAGCGACCCACGGCGCGTCTTTTATGAACACATCGGAGCCCACGGCCACTGCATGGGCGAAGAGCAAAACGGTCGCCACCAGGCTGATGAGGGAGAGCTGGATCAGGGTGAAGTTGCGCAGAAAGATCGAGGCCGCCGCCAGCATGTCGCCCGACAGGCCCAGCTTGGGCGACAGGTAGTTGCTATAGCAGCGCAAATAGCGCACCGAGAGGTCTTCCACCGGGGAGAAGCCGACGGTCTTGTCGGTCTGCCCGCACATGCAGTCATCGTCCGGGTGGGTCTTCAGGCAGGCCTGGAACGCCTCGACGGTCGTCTCGCTGACCGTCCTGACCTCGCCCTCGGTCTTTGCCGCCTTGCGATGCAACAAGGCCGAAAGCCAGCCGCCGATGTAACCGCCGCCTGACACGGTAGAGAGGTAGTCGAATTTCGATAGCAAGCCGAAGCGGGAGAGGGCCTGGATGACGCCGAGATTGAACGTCGCGCTGCGTATGCCGCCCCCGGAAAAGGCCAGCCCCGCGAGGTTCATTGCACGCGCGCGCTGGTAGACCGAATCGGCTGGGGCACCCCGCTCCGCACCCGGCTCGCCGTCCCGCAGTTCACCCAGGAGATTCAGCTCATCCTGCAGGACCCGTTCGAATTCGGCCTTGTCTTGCTCTGGCGGTATGGAATCGGCTTCGGTTTGCGCTGTCATTTGACGAACCCTCCGGTTGATGCGGGTGGCGAACAGTCCTCAGGCCTGCAACACTTCGTCGATCCTTGCACCCAACTGAACGGCAATCTTGCGATAGCCGTCGCCGTTGGGGTGTATCTCGTTCAGCCAGTCGCCGCTGTTGCCCCTGGCGTCGATGTCGGCCCGCTGCAGCGAGTTTCGGGTGTCCACCACGTGGAACGCCGGCAGTTCGTGTTCGAGTTCCAGCAGGGCCTCGGCCAGGGCGTCCAGCAATAGCTCGGCGACCCCGATCCGCAGCGACTTGGGTACTTGGTGCGCTTCGAACACCGGGTGCATCCACGGCTTGGTGATCGGCACGATCAGGAAAGTGGCCGGCGCGGGGCGCGGGGTCGGGTAGTCGTAGGTATGGACGACGATCGGCTTGCCCTGGTTCGGACTCGCGGCGGAATCCCTGAGCGCGACGATCCTCCGGTAGCCCGCCTGGATGTCTTTACCGAAAGCCGCCAACTGTGCGGTGTCGACATAGTCTGCCGCGCTCGTGCCGCCGGGGGTGGAAAGGATGATGTCGGCGGCTCGGTCGATGAGATCGTTGCCGCCGCCGCTGAGCAGTATGGCGTCCCAATCGGATGCCCAGTTGGGATGGACCAGCCGACGAGTAAGCTCGGTGTTGGCCGACAGCTGGGACATGTTGGCGATGGTATCGCCGGGATAGCCCAGGTTCAGGACGATCGCCCGCTTCTTCAAGCGCAGCTCGTACAACAGGCTCGAGGATGGGATGGCGCCGATGGTAAACCACGAATCCCCCTCGGCCAGAAACCGCCAGGAATAATCAGGGTCGTCCGGGCCCAACGTCGCACCGCCCGCGCCGAGGCTCATGGCCTGGATGATATCCGCGCGATAAGTCACAGTTTTCTTGGGCATGGTATTTCCTCCCTGAATATCTGCTTACGCTGCTGCTTCGACAAGCTTTTCGGTCAGCGTCAAATTTACGCCAAAATATGACATTCGACAGAAATATTTTTGCCGCCTGCGATTCGAAGCCGGGGCGTTTCGCGGCGGCACGAATTTTTACATGCACGCCGCGCCGCAGACGGGGATAATTGCGCATGATCGAAACTAACTCCCCCTCCTCCACGCCTTCGGCAAGTCCTGCCGGACGCTCTTTCAACGAACTGCCGCTGTCGCCCGGCATACAGGCGACGTTGCGTCAGCTCGAATACCTGACCATGACGCCCATCCAGGCGGCCAGCCTGCCGCTTGCGCTTGCCGGGCACGACCTGATCGCGCAGGCGAAGACCGGCAGCGGCAAGACCGCCGCGTTCGCGCTGGCCCTGCTCACCCGCCTGAACCCGCGCCGCTTCGCGGTGCAGGCCATGGTGCTATGCCCGACGCGCGAACTGGCGGACCAGGTGACGCAGGAGATACGCCGCCTGGCGCGCTTCGCCGACAACATCAAGATCGTCGCTCTGTGCGGCGGCACGCCCATGCGCCCGCAGATAAACAGCCTGGAGCACGGCGCGCACATCGTCGTCGGCACGCCGGGGCGCATCATCGACCACCTGGGGCGCAACAGCCTGAATCTCGAGGCGCTCAACACCCTGGTGCTCGACGAAGCCGACCGCATGCTCGACATGGGCTTTTACGACGATATCGCCTACGTGGCGCAGCGCTGCCCGGCCGAGCGCCAGACCCTGCTGTTCTCGGCGACCTTTCCCGACGGCATCGCCCGGCTGGCGCGCGAGTTCCTGCGCCATCCGCGGGAAGTGAAGCTGCTGGAGCAGCACGAGGACAGCAAGATACGCCAGCGCTTCTACGAGGTGAAACACGACGAGCGCCTGCAGGCCGTCGCGCTCCTGCTCAAGCACTACCGCCCGGTCAGCACGCTGGCCTTCTGCAACACCAAGCAGCAATGCCGCGACCTGCTGGACGTGCTGCATGCCGAGGGCATCCATGCGCTGGCATTGCACGGCGACCTGGAACAGCGCGAGCGCGACCAGGTGCTGATCCAGTTCGCCAACCGCAGCTGCTCGGTGCTGGTGGCCACCGATCTGGCGGCGCGCGGTCTGGATATCGAGCAACTCGAAGCGGTCATCAACGTCGACGTCACGCCCGACCCGGAAATCCACATCCATCGCATCGGACGCACCGGCCGCGCCGATCAGGACGGCTGGGCGCTGAGCCTGTGCAGCACGGCCGACAAGCGCCGCGTTGCCGCCATCGCCCAGATGATGGGCAGCGAACCGGAGTGGTGTGACCTTGGCGAACTGCAACGCGCTCACGATGCCCCGCTGGTGCCGCCGATGGTGACGCTGCAAATACTCGGCGGGCGCAAGGACAAGATCCGCCCCGGCGACGTGCTGGGCGCGCTCACCGGCGAAGCAGGGTTCACCCGCGAGCAGGTCGGCAAGATCACGGTGACGGACCAGTCCACCTACGTCGCCGTGGCGCGCGACATCGCCCGCGAAGCGGTGCGCAGGCTGTCGGCCGGCAAGGTGAAGGGCAAGACGGTGAAAGTGCGCGCGCTGGAGGATTGATTCCGGAAAAAGCGTTCTACATTTGAGACGAACATGCCTTCAGCAGCAAACGACCCACTGCTGCCCTTGGCGAACGGCAGCTATCCGGCAAACAATTTAGCGGGACTAATTCCTCCAAATAACCCTTAACGGCCAGCCAGACTTGCGGATAGCGGCCATTCGGAGGAGGTCACTTTCTAGTGGCCAGGGCTCCTGCGATACCTGCGTGCTCACTGCATACACCCCTACTGTACGGGATCAAGAACTTGCTCTTCATCCTTGGTGAAGCTGAAGACCTGCCTCCAGAACAGACTGTTGTTCACCTCTTCACGCACCCACTCATCTTGTTCATCATCGTAGAAGACTTGGGTAACGCCGGTCCGACGAAACACGGCTGGCGATAACGGATGCTTGGCATGCGGATTGTGGTACACCTGTAGCCCGTCCGTTATCACCTCACTGTAGTCCACTGCGGTTGCGGTCCGACATGTCGGCGCACCGATCGGCGGGGAACCCCAAACCGAATGTATGACCCGCTTCTTCTCCCCAGGACCGCACATGGCGTCAACCTTCCCCCAGGTTGCGGTACAGCTAAAGATCACGGCGCTAATTTCGGAGAACTGATCGTCGTTGAAAAAGCCCAACTGAATCTCCGCGCCATTGTCCTTTTCGACAAACCCTAGACTCTTTCCGGGAGGCCCCGCAGGATACTTCTCAGGCGACTCAATGAATTCCTGCTCATCCACATAGTAGTCGTAGAGCAGTGCTGTTATTGGCCGGTTATATTGAAGGTTAAATAGCGGCTGCTCAAACGGCGCTATTGCAAGCACAAACGGATGCCGAGCCACATGTGGGAGCTTGGCGTAGTGTTTTGAGTACTGCCGCACCTTTCCCAAGAAGGAGTTCGACAGCCGAATGATTGCCTCGCGGTTCAATGCATTTAAATCGGGTTTGGACTTCATCATCGCGACGGTTCGTTCCCATTCGGCCGGCTTCCCGACAGCCGAATTTGCCGTTACAGCCTCCACCGTAAAGCGAAGGCCCTCGGCACATATGCTGAAGTCGGGCGAAGCATTGCTCCAGTCAAGGGAATGACCATAGTCCTTGAAGACCGCGAACAGGTAAAGCTCCCAGAAGCACGAATTGAATGTCGTTTGAAATTCATGAACAAACTTACCGTCCCGATCAGGGAAGCCGTCTGCCCAACGCGCTAGCTCGGCACGCTCGGCTGTGCGTCCGCGGACTAAGATATTTCGGAAGTTCGGATGAAACCGCGCCTCATCCACAACCGGCGTAAACAAGTCCATCCGGTTAGTCCGAGAATTGGGATGCTATAAGGAGCGATTTCATGATCGCATCCTGCCACTACGCACATCGAATAGCAATCTAGAACGGCCGGAATCGGCCGAAGGCAAAAAAGGCAAAAAAGGGGACAGATTTATTTTCCAAGCTCACTTGCCTCCTTTACAGGCCGCCCCGGTCCGCGCGTTTCTATGCGCCGCCCGACAATCTTCTCAACCTGTTCCGCAAACCTGGCATTCCCGGAAAGTTGGCCTCGCTTTACTGCTTCGCGGATCAATCCCCATTCGCCGCACGTAGGGCGTCAATAAGCGCAGCGCATTGCGCCGTATGATGCTCTAATAGGCTGCAATGCGTTGCGCTTATTGTTCATGTGCCAGGCTGCTGGTTATGGATGTTTTCATTCGGCGCAATAACGATTGCGCCCTACGCGAGCTCCAGTTCGGCTAAATCATTCAAATCCTCTGCAACTCACGCGGGTGCTATATGATTTGCAGTATTATTCATTAATACGCGGACAGAGAGGTTTATTTAATCACAATGAATCAATATGTTATAAAACATCGGCCCGCCTTATTATCGATAATACTGACTGGTCGGTCCGTATAATAACTGTTAGAAACGGAAGGGACTTATGCTATCTCGCGAGCTGAAGATTGGGATCGTTGCTGGAATCATCTCGTCTATTCTTGTGATCATTTTCATTCAGCCCATCTTGAGCTTCGTGTGGAGCGCGGCGCTCTCTTTCGGCGAGTCTGTGCAGGCAGGTTACGTTGATCGCATTTATCGAAACGCCGCAGTTGGAGAAAGAAACTTGAGCGGTCATTTGTCGCTACTTGTGCTGCTTTTCTTATTGATGAATGCTCCCATGTTCCTGTTTGTGCGAGAATCCGCAGCCCGTCATGAAGTCACCCGCAAGATGTCACGCGTATTGGACGTTGCGCTGTCCTTTCTCGCGATCATGCTATCCCTTGTAGTTCTGATCCTGTTCTCGCTTTCCTTCGGAGTAATGGAAATCAATGCGTCGTTCAACCAAAGGCTAGCTATTATGGCTCCTGCGATCAGTGACAAAGAGTACAAAGAGTGGCGGGCCCAATGGGCCAAAATGCGTGGCCAAAGGGACTACCAAGCGCTCGTTTCTGCAATGGAGAAACGGGCTGCGGACTTGCATATTCAGTTGCCCGAGCTACGGAAACCTTAGGCGGAGGCTGTCTCAAATCCAGAACCATTTCTAACCGCCGTTGCAGCGGACGATCACCAGAGGGCTTCGCCTCTTGGCGCCCGCAGATGAACGCGAACGTTGACTCTGTAGAAATCTCCATCCATCGCATTACTGAATGGCCGCTGTGCGCCATATTTCTGACTGTCATTTCAAGTTCTTGTCTGACAGCAAATGGCACATAGCGGCCTGTCGCCGCCTCCGGCAGGGTGAAGGGCAAGAGGGTGAAGGTGCGGGCGCTGGAGGATTGACGCGCCGCGAGATTTACACGGCCGCGGCCGCCCACAGCGGTTTCCCCGCCGCATCGAGATAGCAGAGATACGCCCGCAGATCGAACTCCAGCTGGTGATAATCGGGCGCCATGTGGCAGCACAGCTGGTAGAAGGCCTTGTCGTGTTTGCTTTCCCTGATGTGCGCCAGCTCGTGCACCACGATCATGCGCAGGAATTCCGGCGGCATCTCGCGGAACACCGTCGCCACCCGGATCTCGCGCTTGGTCCTGAGTTTTGCGCCCTGCACGCGCGATATGCTAGTGTGCGTGCCCAGGGCGTGCCGCATCACTTGCAGCTTGCTGTCGAACGCCACCTTGCTCAGTGAACCGGCGTTGCGCAGGTAGCTGCCCTTGAGCGCCAGCACGTAATCGTAAAGCGCCTTGTCGGTGCGCACGTCGTGCGCTGCCGGGTATTTCTGCAGCAGGATGGCGGCCAGCTTGTCCTGCTCGATCAGCTGCCGCACCTGTTCGACCAATGCTGCAGGGTAGCCGGCAAGGTAGTTCGGCGGTGGTTTCGGGCGCATGGCGGCATTTACGGAAGGACGGAAGGCGCGATTTTACCTGATGCCGCGCGGCGATCCACGGTCATTGCAGGCCGCCAAAATATGAGTACCATTAAGCCCTCAACTTGATCGCCTTGGAGGTGGGTCATGCGTGTCGCGATCATCGGTTCCGGACCTGCCGGCTTCTACGCCGCGGAGGCACTGCTCAAGCGCACGGATATGGCAGTCGACGTCGACATGTTCGACCGCCTCCCGACCCCGTACGGCCTGGTTCGCGGAGGCGTCGCGCCCGACCACCAGAACATCAAGGCGGTCACCCGCGTTTACGAAAAGACCGCCGCGCGGCCCACGTTCAGGTTTTTGGGCAATGTGCGCCTCGGGCGCGACATCACCGTGGATGATTTGCGCCGGCACTACCACCAGATCGTCTACGCAGTGGGCAACGAAGCCGACCGCCGGCTCGGCATTCCCGGCGAAGGCATGCCGCGCTGCACGCCGGC
This sequence comes from Sulfurimicrobium lacus, assembly GCF_011764585.1. GTDB lineage: Bacteria > Pseudomonadota > Gammaproteobacteria > Burkholderiales > Sulfuricellaceae > Sulfurimicrobium > Sulfurimicrobium lacus. Next base: position 1,695,140 of record NZ_AP022853.1, on the reverse strand, counting down.
TTCGGTCTTCATCGGCTGGTACAACGGGCATCCCGACTACCGTCATGCCAGGATCGACTTGTCGGTGTCCCGCGTGGCGGTGGTGGGCAACGGCAACGTCGCGATCGACGCCGCCCGGATTCTGCTGCGCACGCCCGCCGAACTCGAAAAAACAGACATTGCCGCGCACGCGCTGGAGGTTCTGCGCAACAGCCAGGTGCGCGAGGTTTTCGTGCTTGGGCGGCGGGGGCCGATGCAGGCAGCGTTTACCGCGGCAGAACTGAAGGAGCTCGGCGAGATGGAAGATGCCGAGCCGGTCGTCGCCCCAGGCGAGCTCGCCGGCTGCGTCGATGCGCAAGCCGCGGACGATTCGCCGCAGGGCAAGAACCTGAAGGTTCTCCATTCCTTCGCGGCACAACAGCACGGCGCCAAGGCGAAGAAGCTCCACCTGCGTTTCCTGGTATCGCCGACCGAGGTGGTCGCCGACGCTGCCGGCAACGTGGCCGCCCTCAGGCTCGAAAAAAATCGCCTCGAAATTCAGTCGGACGGCTCGGCTCGCGCACGCGGCAGCGGCGAGTTCGAAGTCCTCGAGGTCGGGATGGTGTTGCCGGCGATCGGTTTTGCCGCCGAGCCGATCGAAGGTGTCCCCTACGACGAAAAAGCGCGCGTCATCGCCAACGAAGACGGGCGCGTCGTCGACCCCGTCAGCCGCATTGTGATCGCCAACGAATACGTCGTCGGCTGGGCGCGCACCGGGCCGCAGGGACTCATCGGCTCGCACAAGGGCGCATCCGCCCACGTCGTCGCGCACATGATCGCCGACGGCGCCGAGATTGCGGCACGGGCGCTTCCGGAGCGTGATGCAATCGTCGCGCTGTTGCGCGGGCGCGGCGTGCAGATTGTCACTTTCAACGACTGGAAGCAGCTCGACGACGTGGAGGTGGCACGCGGGGAACGGCGCGACGCGCCGCGCGACAAGATCGTCGACGTCGAAGCCATGCTCGCGGTGCTGGCCCCGCGCTGAGTTGCGGCAGCCCTGCGGCTACCGCCCGCATGGGCTGGTTACGCCAGGAATGCGATGTGGTTCAGTTTCGCCCGACGATCAAGGTTTCCCTTGTCCGGCTTGATGGTCATTTTCAGGTCGGTGACGTGAGCAAGATCGAGTTTCAGCTCTTCTCTTTGAAATGTGCTGCCGTCCGGACTGAAATTGTATTCGTGGCGCAGGATTTCCCGGAAGTGTGCGCCGGAGTCGGTGGAAACCTCGAAACAGATTTCCTGCGTGCGCGCGACTTCTCGCTCCTCGATTTCATAAACGATCCCGGCGATGTTCTGCGGCGCATCGAATTTGAAGACCAGGGTCTGCGGTCCGGTGGCCCCCGCCACCCACTGCGAACTACCGGGCCCTGTACTGCCGTCGACGATATTGTCCAGAGGGAAGTTTTCGGACTCAGAAGTGGCGATGACCTCTGCGTTGCGGATGATGTCGATCGTGTTCGCAGGCGCCGATGTGGCAGTTCCCGCTTCGGACGAAATGATCTTTTTCCTAAGCTTTTCGTGCATTTTATTCTCCATCAGAGAGACCGGGAAATTATTGCTTGACTTGAGCCTGCTGCAAATACAGTTGCTCCACTTTCGCGCGCGCCCACGGGGTTCTGCGCAGGAACTTCAGGCTGGATTTGATGCTGGGATCGTGCGTGAAGCAGCGCACCGGCACGGCGGCGGCCATGTCTTCCCAGCCCATGCTCTCGGACAGGCGGGTGACGATGGTTTCAAGGGTGATGCCGTCCAGAGTCGGAGGGCTTGCCGGTTTTTTGCTTGCGTCCATGTTTGCATTTTACAGGCGTCCGCCCCGCTTGCGCGTTTACAATAGCGTTCTTTGCATTCAGAAAACTCATGACAGAACCCGTCCGCCTCGCCAAACGCCTTGCCGCAATGGCCTCCTGCTCGCGCCGCGAGGCCGAGCTTTATATCGCCGGCGGCTGGGTAACGGTCGATGGGCTGGTGGTGGAAGAGCCGCAGTTCATGGTGTCGCAGCAGAAGATCGAGCTCCACCCCGACGCCAGCCTCACCACGGTCGAACCGGTGACCATCCTGCTGCACCAGCCGCCGGCGGATGCCGACGCCGCGCAGCAGCTGATTTGCGCCGCCACGCACGCCCCAGACGACCCTTCCGGCATCGCCGTGCTCAAGCGGCATTTCGTGCGGCTGACGCCGTGCGCGCCGCTGCAGGCGAACGCCGGCGGCTTGGCGGTGTTTACCCAGGACTGGCGCGTGGCGCGCAAGCTGGTCGACGATCTCGCCACGGTCGAGCAGGAATATATCGTGGAAGTCACGGGCGAGCTGGGCGCGGACGGGCTCAAGCGCCTCAACCACGGGCTCAGCTTCAACGGCCGGGCACTGCCCCCGATCAAGGTCAGCTGGCAAAACGAGACCCGCCTGCGCTTTGCACTCAAGGGGGTGCAACCCGGCCAGATCGCGCACATGTGCAGAAGTGTCGGGCTGGATGTGGTGACCATGAAGCGCATCCGCATCGGGCGCGTTTCGATGGCCAAACTGCAGCCGGGTTCATGGCGCTACCTGATGCCGCACGAGCGCTTTTAAGCTAAAAAATCTAATCCTGCAACGCCAGGTGCGCCATTTTCAGCGCACCGTCCTTGCTCCGGTGGCCGGCGACGAAGCGCCCCCGGTGGCAGAACACGCAGCCCGTTATGCCGACGACGGCGTCGAGTTGCTCCCCGTCCAGCCCCGCCCAGGCGGCAGGCAGGGATTTCCGGTTATCGAAGCTGCCGGCACGATCCGGCACCGCGTTCACGTGCCACTTCGCCTGGCTGTCCGGGGAAACCACGTACAGGAGCTGCGCGAACTCCGGCGACCCCAGCACGACTTCCTTCCACGGCACATCGCTGTCGAGCACCAGCAGGCGCCCTGCTTCCTGCACTTCGCCTTGCACCACCACGGCGCGCGCCGCTTCCGACGCACGGGCTTCGCGAATGGTGTTCTGCAGGATGGCCATGGCCCAGGCGACCGCCCGTTCGAAGGCATCCAGCCGCGCCTGCGCGGAAGTGTCGTCCTGCCAGCCGGGGTTGAAGCTGCCGAGGGCCGAGGAGATGGACATCACGTTTACCGCCGGGGTTTCCTTGCTCAAGGTCACGCCGCAGTCCACAGCGTCCACGCCTTGCACCAGCCAGCGGTCGATGCGGGACGCCGCCGCTGCCGAACCGCAAAGCTGCGCGCCCAGTTCACGCCAGATCAGGCCGAACGAACTGAAAGGGATGCCGTTGTCGCGCGCTTCCCGGTATTCCAGTTGGTGATGGTCGAAGCGGCAGGCCGCCGCGTCGAAAACACGGCCCACGTCGAACAGGATGTCCGCCGCGTCCAGCTGTTCCTGCTCGCGCGTGCGCACGATGCTTACCGCGGGATTGGCGAGCCGCAAGGCCGCCGCCGCCAATATATCGTCTGCGTGGAAGGAGCCCGAATGGGTGGCGGCAACGACGCCGGGACGCTGGAGGATGGTATAAAGATTCGACACTTGGCAGCTTTGCTCGGAAATAATTTCGTGACTGCGAACAGCGCTCGGCATTTCTCATACCGAACGCTGTTCAGGCTTTATGGAAAGCGGGGCCGGAAACCTGCCCCGCAAAAATTCTAGGGCGCAGGCGCCTTGGGTGGCCGCTTGTGGAATTTCCTGGCCGGCTTTTTGACCTGCGCGCCGCCACCGCTGGGTCTGGCCTGCGGGGAGCCACCGTTGGGCCTGGCCTGGGCAGCGGGTGGCGGACCGTTGCGGCGAGCGTTCGGATCACGCGGGTTCTGCTCACGAGCGTTTGGCTCACGAGCTTCCACGCGATTCACGGAAGCCAGGACGATCTCCAGTTCGTTGAGCTCGTCCCATTCGGCGTCGGTACGCTGCCGTTCCGGGATGGCCAGAAGCTCTTGCTGGCGACGGCGGGGGGAGGTTGGTTGCTGTTCATTCATGGCGCTATTATCTCACCATCACTCGATGTCTGCGAATTTTATCGCTTTCGTAACGGTCATGGCGAATTGCCGTCCCATATAGTGAAACAGCAATTCGCCATGGCCGTTTCCCTCACCCCAGCCCTCTCCCGCATGCGGGAGAGGGGGACGCGGGCTCGCTCCGCGAGTTTCACGTTAAAGCGCCGTGCAAAATCCGGTAGCGGCAATCCGGCCCAATCTACCGCGGCCTGGCGAAGCGGAGGATACTGGGCGGAAAAATGCGAAGGACGTGACATGAAAATCAAGATCTTCCTGATCGTCGCCATTGCGATCGCCGTACTGGCGGGCGGTGCCGCCTGGTTGCGCCACAACGGCAAGCCAGCGCAGACCGATCTGACGCTGCAGGGCAACGTGGACATCCGGCAGGTGGAACTGGCTTTCAACGCCAGCGGCCGCATTGCAAAGATCCTGGTGCGCGAGGGAGACCGCGTGAAAACTGGCCAGGCGCTGGCCAGCCTGGATACCGAGCGGCTGCGCCTGTCGCTGGCCCAGGCCGAGGCCCAGACCGCCGCGCAGCGCGAAGTGGTCGCCCGCAACCTGGCCGGCTCCCGCCCCGAGGAGATCCGTCAGGCCCGCGCCCAGCGCGATGCGGCACGGGCGACCGCGGCGGATGCCGAGGCCATTTACCAGCGCCAGCTGGACCTGGTGGCACGGAACTTCGTCTCGCGGCAACAGGCCGACAGCGCCAGGTTCGCCCTCGACAAGGCGCGGGAGCAAATGAAAGCGGCGGCGGAAACCCTGCGCCTCGCGGAACTGGGTCCGCGCAAGGAGGACATCGCCGCTGCCCAGGCCATCCTGGCCGCCAACGAGGCCGCGGCAGCGGGCATCCGGCGCGATCTCCAGGAAGGCGAACTGCTCGCCCCCTCCGACGGGGTGATCCAGAACCGCATCCTGGAGCCGGGCGACATGGCCTCGCCGCAGAAACCGGTGTTTACCCTGGCTATCACCGATCCGGTGTGGGTGCGCGTCTACCTGCCGGAAAACCGGCTCGGCCGCGTGCCGGTCGGCGCGCGCGCCTGGGTGCACAGCGACAGCCACCCGGACAAGCGCTATCGCGCCTGGGTCGGCTTCGTCTCCCCCAGCGCCGAGTTCACGCCCAAATCGGTGGAGACCACCGAGATCCGCGCCAGCCTGGTCTATCAGGCGCGGGTGTTCGCGTGCGAGGGCCGCGACGCGCTGCGCATGGGCATGCCCGCCACGGTGACCATCCCCCTGGACCAGACCGCGCCGACGGCGGGGACAGACCCTTGCCGGAACGGCAAGTGAGCATGGACGACGCGCCTGTCCTGGTAGCCGCGGACCTGGCCAAAAGCTTCACTGCCGGGGGCCGGCGCACCCAGGCGCTGGACGGCGTGAGCTTCGCGATCCGCCGCGGCGCGGTGACCGGCCTGATCGGCCCGGATGGCGCCGGCAAAACCACCCTGATGCGCCTCGCCGCCGGGCTGCTGGCGCCCGACGCCGGGAGCATCCATGCCCTGGGAATGGATTCCACGCGGGAGTCGCTGGCGGTGCAGGCCGCCCTGGGCTACATGCCCCAGCGCTTCGGGCTGTACGAAGACCTCACCGTGCAGGAGAACCTGGACCTTTACGCCGACCTCCAGGGCGTGCCGAAAACCGAGCGCGCCGAGCGCTACGGCGAGCTGATGCACATGACCGGCCTGGCCCCGTTCACCCGCCGCCTGGCCGGCCGCCTGTCGGGGGGCATGAAACAGAAACTCGGCCTGGCCTGCACCCTGGTGCGGGCGCCGCAACTGCTCTTGCTGGACGAGCCGACGGTGGGGGTCGACCCGGTGTCGCGCCGCGAACTTTGGGCCATCGTCGACCGCCTGGTGCGGCAGGAAGGCATGAGCGTGCTGCTCTCCACCGCCTACCTCGACGAAGCCGAACGCTGCCAGGCCGTCATCCTGCTGCACGAGGGCAAGGTGCTGGAACAGGGCCCGCCCGGCGCCATCAGCGCCGCCATGGCTGGCCGCACCTGGGCGGTCAGCGTTGCGGGCCGGCGCCACCGCGATGTGCAGGCGGAGCTGGCGGGCCAGCCCGGGGTGGTGGATGCCCTGGTGCAGGGCGACCACGTGCGCCTGGTGAGCACGCAGGCGAGCACCCCGGAGGAACTGGCCCGCCTGCCGGGGCTGGAGAACGCCCGCATCGCGGCCGTGGCGCCGCGTTTCGAGGACGGCTTCGTCGACCTGCTGCGCATGCACACCGGGGCAGTCTCCCACGGCGCCAGCGTCGCCAACGGCTTGCTGCCGGACACGGACAGCCGGACGGAACAAGGCCCCGTCATCCAGGTGGAAGGACTCAAGCGCCGCTTCGGCGACTTCTGGGCCGTGGACGGCGTGAGTTTCCAGGTGCGCCGGGGCGAGATATTCGGCCTGCTGGGCGCCAACGGCGCAGGCAAGTCCACCACCTTCCGCATGCTGTGCGGTTTGCTGCCCGCCAGCGCCGGCAGCCTGCGGGTGGCCGGGCTGGACTTGCGCCATGCGGCCGCGGCCGCCCGCGCGCGCATCGGCTACATGTCGCAGAAGTTCTCCCTCTACGGCAACCTGAGCGTGACCCAGAACCTGGTGTTCTTCGCCAGCGCCTACGGACTGGCCGGCCGGGCACGCCAGGCGCGGCTCGACTGGGCGCTGGCGGAATTCGAGCTGGAGAAATACGCCGGGCAGCTTTCCGGCGAGCTGTCCCTGGGCTACAAGCAGCGCCTGGCCATGGCCTGCGCGCTGATGCACCGGCCGGAGATCCTGTTCCTCGACGAACCCACCTCGGGGGTCGACCCTTTGGCGCGGCGTGAATTCTGGCAGCGCATCAACGCGCTGGCCCGGGCCGGGGTGACGGTGCTGGTGACGACCCACTTCATGGAGGAAGCGGAGTATTGCGACCGCCTGGCGATCATGGCCGCCGGGCGCATCCTGGCCATGGACCAGCCCGCCGCCCTCAAGGCCGGCGCCCGCAGCGCCGACAACCCCGACCCCAGCATGGAGGACGCGTTCATCCGGCTGGTGGAAGGTGCTGCCGAAGCACGGGAAGCGGCATGAACAGCCTACGCCGCGGCGGCAGCGCCATGCGCCTGAAAGGGCTGGTGCGCAAGGAGTTCCTGCAGATCGTGCGGGACCCGAGCAGCATCGCCATCGCCTTCCTCATGCCTTTGTTTCTGCTGGTGCTGTTCGGCTACGGCGTGTCGCTCGATGCCGATCACCTGCCGGTGGCCCTGGTAGCGGAGCAGCCCTCCCCCGACACGGCGGATTTCCTCGCGGCACTGGAGGGCAGCCATTACTTCGCGACGCGTCGCGCCTTCACCATGGCCGAGGCGGAGCAGTCCCTGCGGGAGGGCAAGGTGAACGCCATCGTGCACCTGCGCGCCGACTTCGCCGCACAGTTGCGCCGGCCCGACGGTGCGCCGATCCAGGTCGTCGTCAACGGCGTCGACGCCAACACCGCACGCCTCACCCAGGGCTATGTGCAAGGGGCCTGGGTGAACTGGCTGGCGCACCGCGCCGCGAGCCGGGGACAGGAGCTGGCCACGCCGGTGCAGGTGCAGCAGCGTGTGTGGTTCAACAGCGAGGTAAAAAGCCGTTATTTCCTGGTACCGGGCCTGGTGGCCATCATCATGACGCTGATCGGCACCCTGCTCACGGCGCTGGTGATGGCGCGGGAATGGGAGCGCGGCACGCTGGAAGCCCTGCTAGTGACGCCGGCGAGCATGACCGAAGTGCTGCTGGGCAAGATCATCGCCTACTTCACCCTCGGCACCGGCGGCATGCTGCTCACCGTGGCCCTGGCGGTGTGGCTGTTCGGCGTGCCGCTGCGCGGCTCCTTCTGGCTGCTGTGGGCGTGCGCCTCGCTGTTCCTGCTGGCGGCCCTGGGCATGGGTTTGACCATTTCCACCCTGGCCCGCAACCAGTTCGTGGCGGGCCAGATCGCCATCATCGGCACTTTTCTCCCCGCCTTCCTGCTGTCCGGCTTCATCTTCGACATCGACAGCATGCCGTCCGTGGTCCAGGCCGTCACCCACCTCATCGTCGCGCGCTACTTCGTGTCCATTGTCCAGACCCTGTTCCTGGCGGGAGACGTGTGGGCGGTGGTGCTGCCCAATGCCCTGGCGCTGGCCGTCATGGCGGCCTTCTTCATGGGCGTCACGTGGCGCAAATCGCGCAAGCGGCTCGAATGAAGGACACCCTGATCCGCGTTCTGGCGCTCATCCACAAGGAGTTCCTGGCCCTGCTCAAGGACCCCAAAAGCCGCATGGTGCTGATCGTGCCGCCCATGATCCAGCTGCTGGTGTTCGGCTATGCCGCCACCTTCGACCTGAAGGAAATCCCCTATGCCGTCTACAACGAGGACCGCGGCGCGGCCTCGCGCGACCTGGTGGCGGCTTTCGACGGCGCGCCCGCCTTCCGCCGCGTGGCCACGCTGCATGCCGAGGCCGAGATCGCGCCGCTGGTGGACCGGCGCGAGGTGCTGGTGGTGCTCCACATCGGCCCGCGCTTCAGCGCCGACCTGCTGTCGGGCCGCAGCGCGCCCCTGCAGGTCATCGTCGACGGGCGCAATTCCAACACTGCCATGATCGCACTGAACTACGTGAGCGCCATGGCCGAGCAATACAACCGCGAATGGATCGCCTCGCACGGCCTGCAGTCCCCGCCCGCCCGCCTGGAAACGCGTGCCTGGTTCAACCCCAACCTGGAGAGCCGCTGGTTCTTCATCCCCGGCATCGTAGGCATGCTCACCCTGGTCACCACCATGCTGGTCACGGCGCTCACCGTGGCGCGGGAGCGGGAACAGGGCACCTTCGACCAGTTGCTGGTCACTCCCCTGCGCCCCGGCGAGATCTTGCTGGGCAAAGCCCTGCCGGGCTTCCTCATCGGCATCGTCCAGGCTTCGGTGATCATGCTCATCGCCACCCTGTGGTTCAAGGTCCCCCTGCTGGGCAGCCTGCTCGCCCTGTACGCGGGGCTGGCGCTTTTCCTGCTGTCGGGGGTCGGCGCCGGGCTGCTCATTTCCTCGCTCGCGGTGACGCAGCAGCAGGGCCTGCTGGGCGCTTTCCTGTTCATGGTGCCGGCGATGATCCTGTCCGGCTTCGCCACACCCATCGCCAACATGCCGCCCATCGTGCAGGCCGTCACCCTGATCGATCCGCTGCGCTATTTCCTGGTGATCCTGCGCAAGGTGTTTCTCGAAGGGGCAGGGTTCGACGTCCTGACTGGCCAGTTGTGGCCCATGGCGCTGATCGGCGTGGTGACCCTGAGCCTCGCCAGCTGGCTGTTCCGCCACCGCATGTATTGAGATTTATCAAATATTTCTTTGAATGCATCTCGACGGTCAAAAAATACTCCAGTAAAATCATTATCATAACAATGCATGCGGCATAAAAACAGCAGCGGGAAGCAGCGTCACAAGCTTTGCGCCTGTAGTAAATGCCCGTTACAGCAAACGGTTACAGGGAATGGTTGTGAAAACAAAAAAACACCGCGTCTCCACAGGCGCGCTGGTCCTTTGTGTGGCGTGTGTTTCCGCCACTGCTCAAAGCGATGACGGTCTGTCCGAAAGCACTTATCTGAGCGAGATGCCTGTCGTCCTGACCGTGTCGCGCCTGCCGCAGCGAGTGGACGAGGCGCCGGCAGCCGTTACCGTGATCGACCGGCAGATGATCAAGGACTCCGGCGCGTGGGACCTGTCGGAAGTTTTCCGCCTCGTGCCCGGTATGTTCGTGGCCTATCACGCTTCGCGCACCTACATGACGGAGAGCGTGGTCAGTTACCACGGCTTGATGTCGGAAACCATGTCCAGCCGCATGCAGGTATTGATCGACGGCCGTTCCGTGTACTCGCCCTTGTTCGGCGGCGTAATCTGGAACGACATCCCGATCGTGCTCGACGACATCGAGCGAATCGAGGTGGTGCGCGGGCCGGACTCGGCCAGCTACGGCGCCAATTCCTTCATGGGCGTGATCAACATCATCACCCGCCATTCGGCCGACGAGCAAGGGAAGATGGTGTCGTTTGCGGCCGGTCGCGGCCGGGACGAAACCATGGCACGCTACGGCAGCCGCAATGGCGACCTGACCTGGCGCATCACGGCCTCGGTACGAAATGACAAGGGCGAAGATTCGGACATCCACAATCCGCCTGCCAACGCATCGTTTGTCTGGACCAGGAACAAGTTCGACGACAAGCGCATCCAGCAACTGAGCTTGCGGACCGACTACCAGATCAATTCCACCGATACCCTGGAATTTCAGTTCGGCTACAACGGCGGGCCGCGCCAGGCGGGCGAAACGTACGACATCGTTGCGCCAAACAAGCGTGCCGAAAATTATTTCACTGAACTGCACTGGCGACGGGAACTGGACCAGGGCGGAGAGCTGTCGGTGAAATATTACGACGCCATCGAAAGCAGCACCGCCACCCTGGTGCAGACAGACCCTGCCCAACCACCGCTGGCCGCCAACATGAACAATGGCGATGTCACGGCTCGGCGCCATGATCTGGAAGTGCAGCACACTTTCTCCTCTGGCAAAAACACCCGCATCGTCTGGGGCGGCAATGTGCGCCACGACACGGTATTCGCGCCGCACGACCTCGGCGGCGGCGGTATTGCAAATGCCGGCACGCCCGATAATTACGAAGTCAGCGCTTACGATCTCAGCAGTATTTTCGGCAATGTGGAATGGCGGGCGATGCCCGACTTGTTGTTCAACCTTGGCGCCATGGCGGAGACCAACAGCTACACCGGCACCGCCATCAGCCCGCGCGTAGCGGCTAACTGGCATTTCCTGCCCGGACACACGTTGCGCCTGGGCTATTCCGAAGCCACACGTTCGCCTACCGTAGCCGAAAAGCGCTGGGAGCAATACCAGCGCATCACCAAGAACCACCCTCTGCTGCCCGACCTGCTGGCGGAGCAGGTAAAGGCCTTCGATCTGGGTTACCTGGGCAAATTCCGCAACCTGGATGTGGATTTCAGGCTGTTCCAGGAACATTACACGGAACTGATCGCCGACCACCGCGACGATGCTGCAAATCATGGCAATCTGAATTCGGGCCGTGCAAGGGTCACGGGCTTCGAAACCCAGTTGAAATGGGATATCAGCAAACAGACCCGCCTGATCTATGCGCTAGCCCACGCCGAGGTCGACAGCCCCGACGTGGACCGTATACCCTATACCGACTCGGTGCCCACCAACAACCAGAGCCTGATGCTGACCCACAGCCTCAATTCTCATTGGCGGGTAAGCCTGATTGGTTACCAGACCGGGAAAACCCATTTTGACCGGACGGACTACGACCTCGCCCAGGGCAGGGAATACTTTATTCCCGTCGTACATCGCTGGGATGGGCGAGTCGCCTATAGTTTCAGGACCGGAAAGGGAAAAGGCGAACTGGCTTTGAACATTCAGAACATCAACGACAGCCGATACTACGAATTCCGCCACGACAATCAGGTTCCGGGGCGTACGGCCTGGCTGAGTTTGCGTCTGGAATCAGATTGAGTTAGCCACGGCTAGGGAACCCCTGATCAAGTCAAACGCGGTCGCGACGTGACTTTGCGGGTGCCAGGCAAGAAGTGAGGCGCGCCGTGCAGTCATTCTGCACCAGCGCCTCGCGACGCCGCATGGCGCCCGCAAAACCACGTCCCTCCGGGTTACATCTAAAACGGGCTTGCGCCGCGTTGCGCTCCTCGGCGTCGTAGGCTCGGCTACGACCTTCGTCGCACGCCTTGCTCAAGCCCGTTTTAGATGTAACGCGATCCGCGTCTGACTTGATCAGGGGTTCCCTAGTTTGTAACCGACCTTGCCACCTCGGCCAACAGGGCGACCAGGCGACCGGCGTGCGTCGGCTTGACCAGGTGATGGTCGCAGCCGGCTGCCAGGGCGGCGTTCCTGGTTTCCTCGTCACCGTAGCCGGTCACCGCCATCAGGCACAACTCGCGCCCTTCCGGCTGCTGCCGCATGCGCCTCGCGGTTTCAAAGCCATCCATGCCCTCCAGGCCGATGTCCAGCAGCACGGCATGTGGCAGGAATGAGACTAGCTGCTCCAGGGCGTCGTAACCGCTGGTGGCGATACTCACTTCATGCCCTTCCATCTCCAGCAGCATGGCGGTGCTGTCGGCCACGGCAGGATCGTCGTCCACCACCAGCACGCGGAGGCCGGGGGATGGAGACGCCTTGGCCTGCTTTTCGTCCGTAAAGAAAGGCGATGGCACCAGGACGATCGGCAAGCGGACGGTCAGGGTCGCCCCCTGGCCAGTCTGGTTGCTGCGTGCCTCCACCCGCCCACCGTGCATCTCCACCAACTGCTTCACCAGGGTAAGACCGATTCCCAAGCCGCCCTGGGAGCGATCCAGCGTACGTTCCCCTTGCTGGAACAGATCGAACACGTGGGGCAGCAGTTCCGCGGGGATGCCCATGCCGTTGTCCCTCACCCGGATCTCGATTTCCTGCCCCGCCAGCCGTGCGTCGAAATCGATCTTCCCGCCGGCGGGGGTGTATTTGGCGGCATTGTCCAACAGGTTGAGCAGCACCTGGGTCACGCGTACCGGGTCCACATTCAGGTGTACGGGCTCGGCAGGCAAACTGACCGACAGCTGGTGTCTCTTGCCGTCCACCAGGGGACGTGCGGCTTCCAGCGCCCTCACCGCCAGGTCGGCGAACTCGACTTCCGCCTTCTGGAGGGCGACCTTGCCGCGCACGATGCGTGACATATCCAGCAGGTCATCCACCAGACGGATGAGATGGTTCACCTGTCCCTCTATGGTTTCCTGGGCCCATTTGATGCGGGGTTCGTCCGGGGCCAGCAGTCCCAGGACGTGAGCCGCATTGCGGATGGGCACCAGGGGGTTGCGCAATTCGTGGGACAGCATGGCCAGGAATTCGTCCTTGCGCCGGTCGGTCTCCTGCAGAGCCTGCTGTGCCCGAACCAGGTCGTCGATATCGGTGAGGGAGCCCGCCCAGCGCACGACTTTGCACCCGGCATCGCGCGTCGGCAAAGCGCGGGCTATGAACCAGCGGTAAGAACCATCCGCAGCCCGCACACGATGTCGGCTCTCGTAAAGCGCGCCACCTTGCACTGCCTCTGCCCAACGCACCGCAGCCGCCTCGGCGTCATCGTGGTGCAGCGCTGCGGTCCAGCCCCAGCCGCTCGACTCCTCGACACTCATGCCGGTGTAAGCGCACCACGAATCGCTGACGAAAGTGTTGAGCCCCTCGGCGTTGCCTTCGAAAGTGAGACTCGGGACAGCCTGGACCATTGCCCGGAAGCGCCCCTCGCTTTGCTTCAGGGCCGTCATGACCTGCTTGCGGTCGGTAATGTCCTGGGTGGTGCCGAATCCGCCGAGCAGCACGCCCTGGTCGTCGAACTCCAGCTCGGCTTTCTCGCGCACCCACTTCACTTGTCCACCGATCAACAGCCGGTGCTCGATGTCGTAGGGTTCGCCGCGCAACGCCGCCTTCCACATCCGGTGCACGTAGCTGCGGTCCTCGGGGTGGACGGTGGAGAGGAAGGTTTCATAGCTCAGGGGCGTTTCCCTGGGAAGACCGAAAATAATGTGGTTCTCGTCGGACCAGCGCAATTCGCTGCCCTGGATGTCCAGTCGCCAGCAGCCGATATGCCCCACGGTCTGGGCCTGCTTCAGGTCCGCCAGCACCCGTTTGTGTTCGGACACATCGCGGACGGCGGTAAGGCGTTGGTTCGGATTCGAAAGGCTGTTTTTGGCGCGCGCCTCGACGACGATGCGGGAGCCATCCTTGCGGATCATGGCATGTTCCACATAGCTGGCGCGGCCGAGCAGGATATTCTCGATGACGCGCTCGCGGTCTTCAGGCGCCACGAGGTCCCGGATCGACATTCCCCTCAGCTCACGGAGGGGGTAACCCATAAGCTCGGCAAACTGCTCGTTGCAGTCCACCACCTTGCCGTTCTCGCTGATAACGATGCCTTCGAAGGTGATTTCGGCAAAAAGCGCCAGGCGTTCCCGGCTTTCCCGCAGGGATTCCTGCTCAGGTCCGGAATTCCCATGCATAAGCATGTCGCCAGCGACCTGTTCGTCATGACTGCGGCTGCGGTCGTGCATGAAGTGCGTCTCCCTCGTTCCGCAAACCCATGCCCTCTTCGGCAGAAGGATTCAACAATTCAGGAAGCCCGAATAGTAAACCCAACCAACGATAATTGCATACATCAGGAATGCAAACTCATCGCCCCTTGGAGCGGTTATAATTCTGCCCGTCTCAACCACTTGCAAATGAAAGAAATCATGTCCGCGATCCCAGCCTGCCCCCAATGTGCCATGGAGAACACCTACCCCGACGGCGACAACTATGTTTGTGCCGACTGCGGCCACGAATGGCCCATGGTCGAAGCCGCACCTGCCGACGCCAGCGCAGATGCGGTGGTAAAGGATGCCAACGGCAACGTGTTGAGCGATGGCGACTCGGTGGTCCTGATCAAGGATCTGAAGGTCAAGGGCTCTTCCATCACGCTCAAAGTCGGCACCAAGGTCAAGAGCATTCGCCTGGTCGGCGGCGACCACGAGGTGGACTGCAAGATGGACGCAGGCAATTTCATGTTGAAAGCCTGCTACCTGCGGAAGGCTTGAGCAGCACCTCCCTGAAAACATGGATTGTCATTGCGCTTCCCGGCGGAAGCGGTAATTCCTGTAGCTGAAAATCACACCGTCCGGCATGATTTTCTCCAGCCGGAGACCGGGAGCCGGGTAGTCTCCCTCGCGCACCAGCTGATCGTTGATCGCGACCAGGCGTCCCTCCGGGTCGCCGGAATAGACAACCCCGGAAATCGCTATTTTCGGCAGCTCCTGCTGGATCGAGGCCGGCAATTCCGCCGTTGACCGCCCTCCCCGCCGCTCGAGCGACATTTCCGCAGGGGCAGATTTTTCCCGGACGGATGGCGCCTCGATTTTCGGAGCTGACTCGACCGTCTTGTGGCGGGACGGCGCAGGCAGGTCCGGCTTCATCGCAGGGCGATTCTGCAAGGCCACGACCGGATTCGCCGGGCGAGATTCCATGAGCGGCATTTCCGGCCTGGAATGCGGGGGGGGTTGCAACTTCAGTGGCGGAAGCGAATTCTCAGGTCGAGTCTGTGCGTTGGCCTGCGGCACCGGAACGGTTTCATTTTCGGGCAAAGCCGGGCGCGCATGCCATGGGTGCAGCCACCCGATTGCCACACCGGCACCGACCAGTACGCTCGCAAGCAGGGCATAAAACCTGAAGACCGGTTGTTCGAGCGCCACTACGTTGGCCTGTGCAGAAAGCAATGTGGGTGCGGCGCCACGCTGACGCTGCTGGTCCGATTTCTTTAACGCTTCAAGTATGTACGACATGCCTATTTGTCTCCTGGCTGGGCAAGCAGTCTCGGTGCTTGCTGATCTGCTGCAGCGATGAGGTGCGTCAAAGTCTGGGGCCCGGCCATGCCGTCCGGCATCAAGCCATGCGCGAGCTGAAACTGTTTTACCTGTCGCGTCAGGCCAACATCGAACACGCGGTGACCCGACGCCCCCTCCGTTTTGCCTCGCGCCTGCGCGAGCAGCCTGCTCAGCCATTCCACGGCCGCCCCCCTGTCACCCGGCCGTATGTTCTTGTACCCTGACGGCGGCTCGCGCCAGAGCACGGTGTAATACCCGGACCAATGCGCTGCCAGCGCGCCCAGCCAGACCTCCCTGGTCTGGTCGCCGAGCGAGAACGTCGCCTTGTCGGCATCGAGGCGCATCAAGGTCGCATAGAATTCACGGCCCGCTTCGTCCTGCAGTTGGAGCACGGCGGGCCGGTTCAACTGGCGCAACTCCTCCAGCCCACCCCGGCTACTGCGGCAATACAATCCCGCGCTTTCCACGCGCCGGCACGCATCCGTTCCGGGAAAGTCCATATTCCACGCCAGAAACAACGCCGAGAAAGCCATGTCCCGGCTATTGGCGCGCGGTGCGCTAGCCGTCCATTCAAGACTATCCGCTACCGGCCTCGTAACAATCCCGCGCTCCTCATTTCTCGGCGCAACGCCCCTGACTGAAGCCGACATGGGTTTCTCGAGGGAGTCTCTTGCTTGAAGCGGCGCGCGCCCAGAATCGGGGAGATTTTGCTGCTGATACCATTGCGCGCCCCACGCTGCGCTGGCCAGCAGCAACAGCCCAGCCGACAGCTGGAACGCCCTGCGGCGGTACGCCGGAGTCGATGGCGGCAGGGTCTCGCGGGCGGCACGCATCAGGGTGGAACGGTCGACGCGGTCCTTGCCTTGCACATAGGTGCCCAGCAACGCCCGGTCGCACAACACATTGATGACCCGCGGCACGCCCCCCGTCAGGCGGTGGACAATCTTCATGAGCGAAGTGGAAAAAAGCTGCCGGTACACGCCCGACACCTCGAGGCGGTGCTGCACATACGCGGCAACTTCCTCCCTGTTCAACACCTCGAGGTGATAGCGCGCGACGATGCGCTGCGCAAGCTGCCGCAGTTCGGAACGTCCGAGCATGTCCGACAGTTCGGGCTGCCCGAGCAGGATGATCTGTAGCAGCTTGCGCTGGCTGGTTTCAAGGTTGGTGAGCAGCCTCATCTGTTCCAGCACATCGGTTGAGAGGTTCTGCGCTTCGTCGATGATCAGCACCGCGCGTTTTCCCTGCGCATGCGCGTCGAGAAGGAAGCGGGTGATGAGATCGACGAACAGTTTCAGGCTGGTATTGCCGGGAGGAAAATCGATGCCGAACTCGACGCAGATGGTGGAAAGCAATTCCGCCACCGTCAGGCGCGGGTTGAAAATATAAGCGACCACGCAGGCCTCGGGGATCTGTTCGAGCAGGCAGCGGCAAATCGTGGTCTTGCCGGTACCCACCTCGCCGGTAAGCAATACGAACCCGCCTTCGCCGTTGACCCCGTAGAGCAAATGAGCCAGCGCCTCCTGGTGGCGCTGGCTCATGTAAAGATAACGCGGGTCCGGCGCAATGGAAAACGGCGCCTCAGTAAGGGCGAAGTAGCTCAGGTACATGCTGGCCTCCCTGCTCTATACCTGCAATAGCGAGACGCTGGGGTTGACCTTGTAGTACAGCTCTTCAACCTCGCTATAGGTTATTTCGCTGAGGCGCGTGCTTTCGCTTTTCAGTTCCCGCTCCAATTCCGCAGGGCTCATGCTATGAAAATCAGACTCTAAGCCCTTGAGGATTTGTCGGATCATGTCTTCTTTTCCCATGACGCTTCCCCCTTGTTTTCGCAATCCGCATGCGGCTTGATCCTCGGCATGTATTAAGAGGATAGAGGGAAGAGGGTAGTATGACGATAAGGTACTGAATGTATATCTTGGCGCGCCAACCAGTAAAAACCGTTTTGTCGCAGGGAGTTCAGGGTCCGGCCTGAACGGTATGGAGAGGGACAGCGGGGGGTGGACTGGCAGCACCGAGCCAGTGGGCAAGAGAAAGCTCGGCTGCGCGGCTGGTTAGATGTCTGGGCTGGCGGCCTGCCAGCCCTCAAACCTGATTTTTCAAATCTCTAGCGATCACGGCCATGACCGCGATCATCACCGCGGCCGTTTCCATGGTTCCCGCGACGATCGTCTCTGCGCCCGTCCTGGCGGTCATCGCGTCGATCATCCCGGCGCTCGTCGCGGCGGTCATACCCACGATCGCCGTGACGTTCCTGGTAACGCGGGACATACTCGCGGTCATACCATCTGTCCTGCACGAAGTAGACGCGCTCGCCGCAGGCATTGTATTCGTGGCAGTGCTTGCTCCAGTGTTTGGCGTGACCTGGGGGTACGCGCAGATAGATCGGCGGACGGTTCGCCGGAATCCTTCCGATTATCATCGGCTGAGGATAAATCAATAGTGGCGGCGGATAACCGCCGATATCGAGTCGGCCATAAAAGCCGGGCTGACCGATGCTGATCGAGACGCCGACATCGGCAGCGAGCGCCGGGACGGTGAGGGTGGAGGCGGCCAACGCCGCTGCGATCAGAACACGTTTCATGTTGAATCTCCTGTGGTTAGCGATTCTTGAATGATCAACCCCCATTTAGTTTCGCTTTGGGTGTCTTTTGTTCCTGGCTTTCCTCCATGCCCCCCCCGAACAATCGCCAGGCAGGTTCAGGATGCGTTAACGAATTCCTATGTCAACAATATCTGTTCGGCTTGAGCAACACAAGCCAGCAGCGCTGCGGCAGCAGGGTCCGGTGTATCCGCCAGAGCGGGCCAGCGCCGCCGGATTTCGTTGACGGTGTATTTCAGCTGCCAGCCGATTTCGTGCAGCAGGTGTTCGAGCTCGGACAGGCTGGCGGGGTCTTCCTCGATGCCGTTGGTGATGGCGTGCAGCCCGGCCGAATTGTAGCCGACGTCGAACAACGATTTTTCCAGGTTGCTCACCCGTTCATCGGCATAAGTCAGGTAGTCCGCCATTTGGGCACCCCGGTAAGGCAACATGGCTTGTTTCCAGTCCGCGAGGGTCTTGGCGACTTGTTCCAAACGGACACAAATCGCTGCCGGGTCGATGCGCTTCTCGGGCGCAGCGGAAGCCTGCCCCTGCTTGGCAATGGCGGACAGATACCTCACTAAGTCCGCGCGGAACTGCCCCGGGTTGAGCTTGAGGATAACCTCGACCTGTGCGCAGGCACCTGTGGCCCCGCGGCTACACAGGCTGCCGGCAACTTCGGCCACCGCCAGGATCTGGCCGAGCGGATGGATCTTGTCTCCCTTGATATTGCGTGGATAGCCGCTGCCATCGAGGCGCTCATGGTGATTCAGCACGGTGGTGCTGACGTGAGGGTGGTATTCGGGGTATTCCTTGAGGATCAGGTAAGCGATCATCGGGTGCGCATAGATGTAATGGCGTTCCGCATCGGTTAGCGTACGCGTGCGATCGAGCAGAGCGGGGTCGATATGCAGCTCGCCAAGATCGTGAAACATGGCCGCCGCGGCCAGGTCTTTCATATCTGCCGGCTTGAGATGCAGGGACGCGCCAAGATAAAGACTGATCAAAGCGACGCGGATGGAGTGCGAATAGAGCTCGGGGTGCTTTTCCCGGGCCAGGGTGAGCTTGAAAGCAAGCGGCGGATTGAGAACGATCTGTGCCAGGGCATTGCGCAGCAGCAGCGCATCGGGCAAAGCGTTGGCCATGCGCCCCAGCACTGCATCGTCGTCTATCATCTTTGCCGCATCGAGAGCCAGGCTATAGGGCGTAACACCGTTCTTGGCCGCCAGGCTGCGATCGATTGGCGAAGAAGCCAGCTTGTGATGGATCAGGCGTTCGTAAAAGCTCTTGTCGAGGCGTGTGCCCTTGTTGACCAGTTTGATACCGCTTTGAGAATAGATATCTTCACTGCTGACGACCTCCACGCTTTCGCTCAAGTCAGTGACGCTTTTGAGGTAATAGAGGTCCGGATTGCTGATTGTTTCGGTGGATTGATCCATGTTCACATAATGCCAGATTCGGGCATTTCCACAAAAACCGACTCGACCGGGGAGGAAACTATTACCGAAGACAGCATGGCTTTTGCGCAGGACCTCACGCATCAGGCGAGGCAAAGGTTTTACTTTCACCTGCCGATCACACACGCCACCCTGACCAAGCGCCATTTCCAGGATTATTTCTTGTCCTCTCCCCCGTATTGCCTATCCGCCTTCTCCCATGTGTGGCGGAGCGATTTGTATGAATCCGAGAAACCCGTCTTCATGCGCTCCCACGCGTCAGCGGTGCTGTTTTTCAGCCCGCCGTACCATTCAGCCACTTGAACCCGCTGCTTGCGAAGCGCATCCAGGGTGCTGCGTGCCTGTTCGCGTGCGGCCGCGTCCATCTTGTCCCAGTTTTTGTCGATGCGCGCTTCCATGGCTGCGATGCGGACATCCAGGGCGTCGAGCGAGGCTTTCGCCTTTTTCGCCGCCTCGTCGCGCTTGTCGGCGGAATAGTTCTTGATCGCCTCGGCAGCGTCGGTGACCTCCCGTCGAACTTCCCTGGAGGTGGTCTTGCCATTTTCCTGCCCGGAAACCTCGTGCTGGGAGGCGAGGCTTAACGGGGCGATGCCCAGCAGCGCCGCCATGAGGACTGAAAGGCTTGCGTTCTTTTTCATGATGTTCTCCTGAGAGGATTGAGGCTGGCTCTTGCGCAATGGCCCGGAAGCGCGGGCATGCTTTTTTTCGTCTTTGCGCTGAATTTGAGCGGCCAGAGCCAATGCAAGTTCCGTTGCGAGCGATCTTCCAGGCCAGCATGATTAACGCGCCACTGGTGCTGAGCGTGGCGCCGATGGCCTTTCACTAGGCGGATATAGACGGATGCGAACTACGCAAGAACAGCGAGTAGATTTTCAGCCGAGCAATAAGAAGGCGGCCTTCCGGCCGCCTTTGGTTGTCAGACTTTCCGACAGTTTCAGGCCCTGCGGCGCATGAAGCCGAGGCCAAGCAGACCCAGGCCCAACAGCGCCATTGTGGCGGGCTCGGGAATGGGGTTGAGGTCGCCCTGAATCGCGGTGTTGTCCGTATCGGCGGTAAAGATCAGACTGCTGTTGGCGCCCAATCCACCAGCAGCACCGGTCACCGCGGAAAAGCCGATATCAAGCACGGTAAACAGATCGCCATAAACCGTACCGTTCAGCGCGACCTGGTTCATGTAGGTGGCAGCCACATTCAGGCCAGCAGGGCCGTCGACACTGGAGAAAGCCGTGCCACGAGCAGAACCGGGCGTGGTTTCCGGGTCCAGAATGGTGTCGAAAATCGTATCGCCCGTCCGACCATCGATGACCACTCGCGTTATGGAATTGGTCAGATTGGCTGACGTCAGCAATTCCCAGGAGGGCGAAAAGGTTGTAACGCCCGCAAAACCCAGAGACCAGGCAGTGCCCGTGGCAGCCCCGGCGGGATTGGCCCCGGCAGCCCAGATGACGGTTTCGCTCGAGCCGCCGCTGAAATAGGCAGTCACAGTCATACCTGCCATTTGCGCCCCACTTGTCGTGTAGGTGCTCAGGCCCGTGGTATTCAGCGTGGCGCCAGGGTTGAAGGAAACAGTAGGTGTAATGGCAACAGCGAAAGCGCTGCTACTTGCAAGCAGGGCGGCAGCGAAGGCTGTGGCGGTAGAGAGTTTTTTGAGTTTCATTTTATTCTCCAGGGAAAAGTTTCAACGAAAAAGTTTTTGGACCGAGACCAGGCCCTTTGCTTCAACATAAGCATCAACCATTCCAAGGAACTTTATCTCTATATATACAAATAGTTAAAATAATTCACTGATGGGCAGCGCAGGACAGTGTAAAAAAACCCGACATCCAGGTCCTTAATTAACGACGAGTCGCTGCAACTGCGTGGAGCGATGCGCTCATGGCGCTTGTTTAAACAGTGCGTCGAGGCTCGGCAGCACGGCCTCCACCGCGCGCTCGTCCCGTCGGCACAGTCCCACTGATAATTTATGCATCCTTCTCTTTCGAGCAAGATACAACTGTTTGATACTATCCAGTCTCGATGGGCAGACCAAATCCAGACATGTCAAAGATATTTTCATGAAACAGGCGGCTTACGCAAAAGCGGTGGAATGGCTGAAGACCAAGCCGTCCCTGGACGAGCTTTGCGCCAGCTACCCCAAGGAATGGGCAGCGGTGCAGCAGGATATTTCAGCCATCGTCGAGAGCGGCCGCGCGGAAGACCTGAAGGCCTATCTGGCGCGCGTATCCGCACACGCGGCGTCGGTCAAGCCTGCTCCCGGCAGCCGCCAGGCAAGCCTCGAAACTGCACTGTCGCACCTGGTCCGTAGCCGCATGGCCCACGAATCGGTCAAAAAACTCTCCCTGTCCACGCTGGCGTCCAATGCAGGCGCTACGAAAGGCAAGCTGCGCTTCAATCTGTTCAACGGTTTTATCGCCCAGAAACTGCTGTTCGCCAGGGAGCTGGAGCGCAAGCCGGTTTCCCTGTTCTGGTTCCGCCTGCTGTGGCCGCTGGTGTGGCAGAAAAAGCGCCTCATGCCCCTGGTGCAAGCGCGGGGAATCTGCTGTTTCTATTCGCGCGCACTGATCGAGGCCCTGGCCGGGATGATCGGCGGCAGAAGCTGCCTGGAAATCGCGGCGGGAGACGGAACCTTGACGCGCTTCCTGAAAGACCGGGGGATCCAGCTGAGCGCGACGGACAACCACGGCTGGACAAATGCCGTGACCTACCCCGAATGGGTGGTCAAGCTCGATGCCCGCGAAGCGCTGGCCACCTATACGCCGGAAGTGGTGATCTGTTCCTGGCCGCCGGCGGAGAATGATTTCGAGCGCCACGTGTTCACTACGCCCAGCGTACAGCTTTACATCGTCATCGGCAGCCGCCACGAAGTCGCTTTCGGCAACTGGAAAGACTACCGGCAGCAATCCGCTTTCGATTTCGCAGAGGATAAAAAACTGGGCGCCCTAGTGCTGCCGCCCGAACTGGGCTCTGCCGTTTACGTGTTCCGGCGCAAGCCGCCTGCCGGGACCAGCTAGCGGACTGCTCCCGCTGGCCTACAGCCCGTAACCCCAGGCCGTCGGCCAGTCGAAATCCGGCAATTTCGGCAACTGGTCATGGGCGTAGCCGCGGATTTCATACTGGCCGAAACCGATCTGCCTCAGGCGAGGCGCTTCCAGCGGGTGTCCCAAAGCATCGAAGATGGCGTAAACCTGCGACGGCTTGTTGTGAAGCCCGCTCTGGCGGCGCGTGACGAGCGCCAGCTCGCGGTTGCTCAGGCGCACCAGGCTGCCCGGCGGGAAGCGGCCGAGCACGTCGATCAGGCGGCGCACCAGGGTATGATCCAGGCGCAGCAGGTCGGCGCCGAAAACGTGTTCCACCAGCATCGGGATTTCCCGCGCGTGCATGATGTTCCAGTGGCGCGGCGGGCGCGACCTGCGCCCGGTCACGCGGGCCGCGAAGGTGTCCGCGACGCGCACGATGCGCGAGGACAGCGCGATGTCGGCGCCCTTGAGCTGTAGCGGATAGCCGCTGCCGTCGACATTCTCGTGATGCAGCGCCACAGCGTCGACCCATGCGCCGTCGAATTTCCCGATCCTCCCCAGCAGCCTTACGCTTTCCAGCGGATGCAGGCGCAGCGCGTCCTGGAGGCCGCTGTCGAGCGCGCCATAAAGCTCATACATTTCGTCGTGCAGGGACAACTGCGCCAGGTTCATGGTCAGCGCGCCGCCGATCATGCTTTCCAGTTCATCCCCTTCGTAACTGCAAGCCGCTGCCAGCTCTGCCGTGAGCAGGGCGACATGGATGGTGTGCCAGATGCTGTGGCGGCCGAAACGCGCCAGGCGGGCATAGCCGAGACAGGCATCGGCATCCGCAGCCCACAGCTCCCGGACCTGCCGTACCAGGCTAGCCAGCTCCCCTACGGCAACGTGTTCGCCCCGCGCAATGCGCGCGGCTATGTCGGACAGGTCGCCGGCGACCCGCTGCAGTCCGCGAATCGGGTCGAGAAAGGAAATCTGCCCGGCTTCCGCGGCGCGGCAATAGAAGCGCCCGGCATACGAAGGGTCGCCGACGCTCTGCGGTATCGTGCTGCCGGCCTTGATCCAGACCGCGCCACGGGCGTTGAAAATGTCGCACGGCGTACGATGGCCGATCAGATCGTGCGGCACGACGACGGGGCGCAGCATGCGGCTGAAAACTGCCGCAGCGGAACCGGCGTGTCCGCGTGGATGAGGGTTGCTGTAAGGGATCATGAATGCTTTTCCCGATGAGAGAAAGGTAGAACGGAAACCGTTCGACGCAAGAAATGCGCCAGAGTTCGACGCCGCCCGAAGGCGATGCACCAAAACCGTCGCTCACGGCCAGGGAGGCGGCCTTCAGCGCATGCCCGTGAGCGTGCCGCCCCGCAGGGGCTGCGGCTGTGCGGCAATTCCGTCCGCGCGGCGGAGTGCGGACGGTAATTCTTGCCGGCCAACCCGCGCGGCAAAAGTAGGTATCGACCCCATGTCCGGCTCATGACCGCTTTGCTAGGGTACGGTTTCCCGCCCATATCACCGCGGATAACGGAGGATTCCCATGCTCTCTTTGATCGTCAACGGCAAACCGCGCGAGGTGGACGTTGCGCCCGACACGCCCCTGCTGTGGGTGCTGCGCGACACCCTCGGCCTCACCGGCACCAAGTTCGGCTGCGGCGAAGCGCTGTGCGGGGCCTGCACCGTGCACCTGAACGGCGCCCCGGTACGCGCCTGCAAGACGCCGGTTTCCGTGGCAGCCGGGCAAAAGATCACCACCATCGAAGGCGCGTCCGGCAAGGCCGCCCAGGCACTGCTGCAGGCCTGGGTCGAGCTCGACGTGCCGCAATGCGGCTATTGCCAGCCGGGCCAGATCATGTCCGCCACCGCACTGCTGACGCACAACCACCGCCCCAGCGACGCCGATATCGACGCCGCGCTGGACGGCAACCTGTGCCGCTGCGCCACCTATCAGCGCATACGCGCGGCAGTGCACCACGCCGCGGCAAAGATGAGGGCCTGAGACATGGACACGACCATCGACCTTGGCCGGCGCGACTTCCTCAAGGCCGGTGCCGCGCTGGGAGCGGGGCTGACCATCGCCTTCTACCTGCCCTCCGGCCTGGCTGCCAAACTGCCCGCCGCAACGACCTTCAAGCCCAATGCCTTCATCCGCGTCGCGCCGGACGGCAGCGTGACGGTGATCGTCAAGCACCTGGAGATGGGCCAGGGCGTCAACACCGGCTTGCCGACCCTGGTGGCCGAGGAACTGGATGTGCCCTGGGACAAGATCCGGGTGGAATCCGCCCCGGCCGACGCTACGCTCTACAACAACCTGCAGTGGGGCAAGATGCAGGGCACCGGCGGCAGCAGCTCGATGGCCAACTCCTATTTGCAGCTGCGCCGCGCCGGGGCCACGGCGCGCGCCATGCTGATCGCCGCGGCGGCGGACATGTGGAAGGTGGACGCGAAAAGCCTCTCCACCAGGGACGGCATGGTGCTGCACGCCTCCAGCCGGCGCAAGGCCGGCTACGGCCAGCTGGCGGAAAGCGCAGCGACCATGCCGGTGCCGCAGGACGTGGCTCTCAAGCCGGCGCGCGATTTCAAGTACATCGGCAAACAGTTCAAGCGCACCGACGCCAAGGCGAAGAGCAATGGCAGCGCAGAGTTTGCCGGCGATCTCAGGCTGCCGGGCATGCTGACCGCAGTGCTGGCGCGCCCGCCCAGCTTCGGCGCCAGGGCCGCAAAGGTGCGCCCGGACAAGGCGCTGGCCCTGCCCGGCGTGCGCGCCGTGGTCGAAGTGCCGCGCGGGGTCGCGGTGATCGCCGCGGATTTCTGGGCGGCGAAAAAAGGGCGCGACGCGCTGCAGATCGAATGGGACGAAAGCGCCGCCGAGCGGGTATCCAGCGCCGAACTGCGCCAGCGCTACCTGGACCTGCTGGACAAGCCAGGCACGGTGGCGCGCAACGAGGGCGACGCAGCCACGGCCTTCACCGCCGCACCCACCAAGTTCGAAGCACGCTTCGAGTTCCCCTACCTGGCCCATGCCCCGATGGAGCCGCTCAACTGCGTGGTACACCTCAAGGACGACAGCTGCGAAATCTGGGCCGGTTCCCAATCGCAGACTTCCGACCAGGCCACCGCTGCGCACATCGCCGGACTCAAGCCCGAGCAGGTGTTTATCCACACCACTTTCGCGGGCGGCAGCTTCGGGCGGCGCGCCAACCCGGCCTCCGACTACATCGCCGAAGCCGTGTCGGTAGCCAGGGCGACGCGCCATCTCGACGCGCCGATCCGGCTCATGTGGACGCGCGAAGACGACCTGCACGGCGGCTTTTACCGTCCCATGTTCGTCCACGCGCTGAGTGCCGGACTCGAC
Organism: Sulfurimicrobium lacus; assembly: GCF_011764585.1. Classification (GTDB taxonomy): domain Bacteria; phylum Pseudomonadota; class Gammaproteobacteria; order Burkholderiales; family Sulfuricellaceae; genus Sulfurimicrobium; species Sulfurimicrobium lacus. The sequence goes on along the minus strand of NZ_AP022853.1, from coordinate 1,669,379 downwards.
GCAGAGGGCAGCCCGGTGGCATGGAGCCAGCGCATCGTCGGCCAGTCCATTCTTGCCGGCACGCCTTTCGAATCCGCCATGGTCAAGGACGGCATCGACAGGACCTCGGTCGAAGGTGCAGCGAATCTCGCCTACGCCATCCCCAACCTGCACGTCGACCTGCATTCGCCCAGGGTAGGGATACCCGTGTTGTGGTGGCGCAGCGTCGGCCACACCCACACCGCATTCGCGACCGAAGCGTTCATGGACGAGCTGGCCCTGGCGGCGAAGCGCGACCCCTACCTGTTTCGCCGCGACCTGCTGGCGCAACAGCCGCGCCTCAAAGGCGTGCTGGAGCTGGCCGCCGACAAGGCCGGCTGGAGCAAGCCGCTGGCGGAAAAACCAGGTGTGCGCAGAGGGCGCGGCATCGCGGTGCACGAGTCTTTCCACACTTACGTGGCGGAGGTGGCGGAAGTCAGCGTCCGCCCCGATGGGTCGTTCCGCGTGGACCGCGTGGTATGCGCTGTGGACTGCGGCCTGGCGGTCAACCCGGACCAGGTCAGGGCGCAAATGGAAGGCGGCATCGGCTTCGCCCTTTCGGCCGCGCGGCACAGCGCAATCACGTTCAAGGACGGGCGGGTCGAACAGGCCAATTTCGACAGCTACCCGCTGCTGCGCATCAGCGAAATGCCCCAGGTCGAGGTGCACATCATGCCGTCCGAAGCCGCGCCCACCGGCGTCGGCGAACCGGGCGTGCCGCCGCTCGCCCCGGCCGTGGCCAACGCCCTGTTCGCCGCAACCGGCAAGCGCCTGCGCCGGCTGCCGTTCGAAACCGCGGAACTGAGGAGCGCGTGATGCAAAGCGCAGACGTAGAAGTTTTCCGCAAATGCCTGGAATGGCGCGAGGAAGGCCATGAGGTCATGCTGGCCACGGTCGTGGCGACCTGGGGTTCCTCGCCGCGCCCGGTGGGTTCGCTGCTCGCGGTGCGCGACGACGGCCTGCCGGCGGGATCGGTTTCGGGCGGCTGCATCGAAGCAGACCTGATCGAACGCGTGCGCCTGGCGCCGGTCACTCGGCCGGAAATCGTCGGCTATGGCGGTTCCCCGGAGGAATCGCGGCGCTTCGGCCTGCCCTGCGGGGGCAAGCTGCAACTGGTGCTCGAGCATGCCCCCGGCAAGCCGCTGCTGCATGCGCTTCTGAACATGCTGAATCAGCGCAAGCTGGTCGGCCGTCGCCTTGAACTCGCCACTGGTCTGGCGAGCCTGTACGCACCTGCGGCCGACGAAATCACACGCTGCGACGGGCACACGCTGCATGTCGTCCACGGGCCACACTGGCGCCTGCTGCTGATCGGCGCGGGCCAGGTTTCACAGTACCTGGCCCGCATGGCCCAGGCGCTGGATTACCAGGTGCTGGTGTGCGATCCGCGCGAGGAATACCGCCTCGCCTGGGATGTGCCGGAGGCGGAACTGCTGCCCGCCATGCCGGACGACGCAGTCAGGGCCCTGAACCCGGATGGACGCAGCGCGGTGATCGCGCTAGCCCACGACCCCCGACTCGATGATCTTGCCCTGCTCGAAGCACTTAAATCGCCAGCCTTCTACGTCGGCGCCCTGGGCTCGCAATCCAATAACGCTCAGCGCCGCGACCGGCTGCGGCTGTTCGATCTCGACACGGAGGCTGTTAACCGCCTGCATGGGCCGGTCGGCCTGCCCATCGGCAGCCGCACCCCGGCTGAAATCGCCGTGGCCATCCTGGCGGAATTAACTGCGTTGCGTCACGGCATCATCCTGCGTACCGCTTCTCCTGCCGCGCGCGAACCCACGTTTGCTCGCCAACCGGCCATCGCCACGTGATAACCGGCATCCTGCTCGCCGCGGGTGCGGGCAGCCGCTTCGGCGGCGACAAGCTGCTGGTCCCCCTGGCCGATGGCATGCCGCTCGGCGTCAAGTCAGGGCGCAACCTGCTTGGCGGCGTCGATTGCGCCATCGCCGTGGTGCGCCCCGCCGACCGGGTGCTGGCGCGTCTGTACGAAGAAGCCGGCTTGCGCGTGACGTACTGCCCCGATGCCGCTGCCGGCATGGGCGCCAGCCTGGCCTGCGGCGTGAGGGCGGCGGCCGATGCGAACGGCTGGCTGATCGCGCTGGCGGACATGCCTTATATCCACACCGACACCATCCGCGCCGTAACTGGCCTGCTGCGCGCCGGTGCTGCCCTCGCTGCCCCGCGCCATCAGGGACGGCGCGGCCATCCGGTCGGTTTCGCTCAGGCATTTTTCGACGAGCTGACCAGTCTCGGCGACGATCGCGGCGCCTCTTCCCTGCTCGCGGCTCATGCATCGAGCCTCCAATACCTGGACTGCGACGATCCAGGCATACTCATCGACATCGACAACCGTTCCGACCTGGCGAATAACCTGCATGCGCCCGCTTCCGGTTTTCGCGCGCAGTCCCATGCAGGCTGCCCTTGAATCCGCTGCTATACTTGCGCCTTCTGCCTCCCAAGGAATATCCAGACCATGAAAGCCTTCCTGACGATCTGCATGATCGCTGCCGCCCCCTTCGTCTGGGCTGGCGAACCCCCTGCTCATTCCCCTGCTGCTGCCGCCGCCGTCAAAGGCGAGGTGCTCGAGGTAAAGGAGGTCGAAAACTATTCCTACCTGCGCCTCAAGACCAGGGACGGCGAGACCTGGGCAGCAGTCAACAAGACACAGGTCCGCAAAGGCAGCGAAGTCACGATTGAAAACGTGATGGTGATGCACAACTTCGAAAGCAAGTCGCTGAAGAAGACCTTCCCGACGATTCTTTTCGGCACGCTGGGCGGCGCCGGAAACTATGTGAGCACGGCCCACGCCGGTCTCGCCAACCCGGCGGACAGCGCCGATGTCCGTGTCCCCAAGGCGAGCGGCGCGAACGCGCGGACCGTCGCGGAAATCATGACCAAGAGTGCCGAGCTGAAGAACAAGCCCGTTGTGGTACGCGGCAAGGTGGTGAAATACAACCCGAACATCATGGGCAAGAACTGGGTCCATCTGCGCGATGGCTCGGGTTCCGCCGCGGACAAGACGAACGATGTGCTGGTGACGACAATGAGTCAGGCGAAGGCCGGCGATATCGTGACGGCGAAAGGCATCGTGCGCACCGACAAGGACTTCGGCTCGGGCTATTCCTATAGAGTTCTCGTCGAAGACGCAACGCTGCAGCCCTGATTCGGCACGCCATTCAATCCCCCCGCGAAGCGGCAGGCGGGGGCTCCCCTAGATCGCGGCCAGCACGCCAAGCTTCTTGGCCAGTTCCTGTAATTCCCCGCCATTCTCCAGACCGTCGATAAAGCGCCGCGGAATACCGCTCAAGCCGACTTGTGCGCCCACCAGCGCGCCGGCCAGCATGGCGCGCGACATGTTCTGCCCGCCGCCGTTGATGGCGTGCAGAACGGCGGATTCGAAGTCGTCCGCGAACCGGGCGGCGAGGTAATAGGCAGCTGGTAGCTGGTGGTAGATGGCACAGGGCATGCCGTAGACGAGGGACACCTTCCACGCGGGCTCGATACGGATGTCGGGGTCGGCGGCGGCGAGAGCGGCGTAATGCGGCGTCAGCAGCGCGTCGGGGGAAGAGAAGCGACCGGCGAGCGGCGGGTCCGGGTCGCCGGGACGGGGCGCCGCGAAGCCGCTTCTCACCACGCTATGGAAAGGCAGCTCCCCGCTTTGCACCAGCTGCATCAGCTTGTCAGAAACGGCCGGCGTCAGCGTCTCGCCGTTGACCAGTAGCGACAGGACGCAGTTGTACGCCGTGCTCATAGCGATGATCGCCTCGTCTCCCTGGGTGAGACGGCAATTGGAAGAAACGGTTGCGGCGACCTGCCGCGGCTGTTTCGCGTAGCGCGCCGCCAGCACGATGGCGCGTTCGGCCGATTCCGTGGTGTCCGCGTGGCCGCCGGTTTCCGCCCATGACTTGTGCTGCTCCACGCGCCGCCGGTAGGCTTCACGTATCGACTGGTTGGTGTACCCACCGGGACCGTAGACCGGCGTTCCATCGAGCAGCGGGAACAATTCCGCATCCAGCCGCCGCGTGAAGTCGTCCTCCCGGTATTCCCCGTGCTCGACCACGGAGCGCAGCAGCATGACCAGGATGAGGCCGCTCTGCGACAGCTGCCCGGCCCGCATGCCGCCGTGATAGCGCTCCGGCCCGGGCGTGGTGTAGCCGGTGATCCACGAACCGTAGTCGCGATGCAGTTCGTCGAGGTTGTAGTACCAGTGGCACCCCAGCCCGAGCGCATCGCCGATCAGGGCGCCCATGACGGCCCCGGCAGCGCGATCCTGAATCATGTCAGCCTCCTTCGGTGAAGCAGGGAAAAATTACGTGCCCTACACCTCGCTGGTGACGACCGAGGCGGACTCCTCATAGATTTCCGCCAGGTCTTGTTCGTCGAGGTTCAGCAGATGCAGGCAGGATGTCCCTAGCTTGTTCCATTCCTGGCCCTGACTCAGCCCGGTGTGGTACTGGAACAAGTGCTCGGCAAGCTGAGCGGTAGCGATCAGGCCTAGCGTCGCTGCGGGCAGTTTCGAATCACTGCCTTGCTCGAGCATTTCCTGGTCATGGTGGTGGCGGATGGCCAGGCTGATTTCGTCCGGCAGCCACCAGCTTTGCGCCAGCAGGCAGCCGACCGCGGCATGGTTGGTCGGGAAAGCGGCCTGCTCGACGGCGACGAAGCTGAGCGCGCTTTCCTCGTTGGCGGCTTTCAGCACCTCCCGGTACTGGTCGAAGCGCCGCATCAGTATCGGTATGCCGCAATCGCGGAACAGGCTGAAGGTATAGGCGTCGTCAGGGCGTACCTTGATGCCGTCATGGAAGCGCTTCGCCAGCCAGCCGCCAAGGCGGGCAATAGTGGCGGTGGCGTGCCAGAATCGCTCCAGGCTGGGCGTAAGCGGAAACAGTTTTCGCAGCATGATCCCGGCGATGGCACGGCTTGAGACGCCCAGGCCCAGCATGTGCAGCGCTTCGTTGACAGAACGGACGCGGTTCTGCAAACCGAAAAAAGGCGAGTTGGCGATTGCGATCAGCCCGGCAGCCAGACTGACGTCGGAGCAGATGATGCGGTCGAGCTGGTTGAAGTCCGGTTCGTCCTTGCTCATTTCCGCATTGATCCGTTCGAGAATCGCGGGACACGGCGGAATGCCGATGTCGCGAATCGCGTTGCTGAGCAGGTCGCCGACGCGGGCGGCGTCCTGCTCTGACGCGGAGGTGGCGTTGATCTCGGGTGACATTTTATTTCCCTTTTTTACGGGATCAGCTTTAGCTGCTGCGTGTTATTGGCGACGTACCTGGCGAATTCGTCCGCTGGCAGCGGCCGCGAAAAATAGTACCCCTGCCCCTCGTCGCAATACTGGAGCCGCAGGAACGACAGCAGGTGTTCATCCTCCACGCCTTCCGCGATGGTCTTGAGGTTGAGGTTTCTCGCCATCTGGATAATGGCCCGTACGATGGTTGCATCGTTGGGGTTATTGATCATGTCGCAGATGAAGGAGCGGTCGATTTTCAGTTTGTCGACGTTGAACCGCTTGAGGTAGGACAGGCTGGAATAGCCCGTGCCGAAATCGTCGATCGACAACATCAGGCCATGCGATTTAAGGCGCTGCACGGTTTCCAGCACCTTTTCCGTATCCTGGATGAGGATGGACTCGGTCAGCTCGAGCTCCAGCAAGGCCGGCGGCAGTCCGGAATCGGCGAGCGCCCGCAGCACGCTCTGTTCCAGATCGCCGCGTGTGAATTGCATCGCCGAGATGTTTACCGCCATGACGAACTCGGGCAATCCTGCCTCGAGCCATTCCACGGCCTGGCGGCAGGCTTCCTGCAACACCCAGTCCCCCATGGGCACGATCAGTCCGCTTTCTTCGGCAGTCGGCAGGAAAGTTGCGGGCAACAACAATCCGAGTTCCGGATGGTTCCAGCGGATCAGTGCCTCGGCGCCGATCACGGCACCGCTGGAGAGGCTGATCTGCGGCTGGTAATGGAGGGCAAGTTCGCCGTGCTCCAGGGCGCGCCGCAGGCCCACGCGAATGTGTTGATGTGCGACCGCATCGACGTTCATCTGCTCGGTGTAGAAACGGAACGCGTTGCGCCCTGCGCCCTTGGCGTGGTACATGGCCCGGTCGGCAAACTTCAGCAGGGTGTCGATATCCTTACTGTCGTCCGGATAAACGGCAATACCGACCGATAATGAAGTCGCTATTTCATTGCCGCCGATGATGAAGGTTTCCTCGAGTCTTTCCAGGATCTTTTCCGCGAAGAGGGTGATGGCTTCAGCATCGGGCACATCCGAAAGCACGATCAGGAACTCGTCGCCGCCCTGCCGGCTGATCGTATCGGTCTCATGCGTGCATTCGCGCAGGCGCTCCGCAACCGCGATCAGCAGCTCATCTCCGATGGCATGTCCGAAGGAGTCGTTGATGGTCTTGAAGTTGTCGAGGTCGAGGAACAGAACGGCGGTCTTCGTGCCCGCACGTTCGGTATAGGCGATGGCCATTTCGAGGTGGTCCCTGGCCAGCAGGCGATTGGGCAGCTTGGTGAGCGCGTCGTGATAGGCCAGGAATTCGATTTGCGCTTCGACTTTCTTGCGATCTGTGATGTTTTCGACCTGGGCAAGAAAATGCAAAGGGGTGTTCTTGGCATCCCTGACGATAGAACCGGTAACCTGGACCCATACAATCTGGTCATCGCTGCGGATATAGCGCTTTTCCATCTGGAAAGCCCCGATTTCTCCGTCCAGCAGGCGCTTTATGTTGGCCAGATCGGCATCCAGGTCATCCGGATGGGTGATGTCCTGAAATCTCAGTTTTTTCAGTTCGGCTCTTTCGTACCCGAGAATCTGGCAAAGCGCCTGATTGACTTTAGAAAAAGTCCCGTCCAGCGCCACAATGGCCATCCCGATCGGGGCATTTTCGAACGCATCGAGAAAGCGTTCCTCACTGTTGTAAAGCGATTCGTAGGCATTCTGCTGGCGCATCAGGGCACGGTAAATCAGCAGCGAGGTCAACAGCGTGGCGACGAAAAACAGGATGCCCCACGCAGCCTCCTTGACGAGGCTTGTCCTCCAGTCGGCCAAATAGTCTTCGCTGGCGAGACCCACCGTGACATAAAGCGGATAGTCGCCGATCTTGCGGTAGGAATAGGCTCGCTCGACATTGTCCAGCACCGCAGCGACCCTGTACGTGCCGGCAGTTTGACCCGCGTCGATTAGCTGTTTGAGCGGGAGCGAAATGGTGGGTTTGCCGATAGCGCTCGCCGCTCCCAGCCGTTCGGGGTAGCGCGCCAATATGTTCAGGTCCAAGTCCCTGAGGTTGGCGACGCCCTTGCTGCCGAGGTCGAGCTTTGAAAAGGTCTTTACCAGATGGTCCAGCGAAAGATTGACGTACACCACGCCGGCAAAGCTTCCATCCGGGTGATTGATCCGTCGCGACATCGGCAGCGACCATCGGTTGTCGCTGCGCGTCTGCACCGGACGGTCGATTACCAGACCTGCGTTGGCGTTGTCGCGCTGACTGGCGAAAAATTTCCGCTCAGCCACATTCGCAATGCCGGGCGTAGCCGGGTTACCGTAGGCGACGCTTCCTCGCTCATCCGCCACGCACAGGCTGTCGATTTCCCGCAGGAGCGACTGCTGCCGCAGCAGGAAGTCATTCAATTCCTTCTGGCCGACCTTCCCGGAACTGAACTGTCGCATGACTTCATCGCCTGCAGCGAGCAGCGTTATGTCGATTTTTTCGATGTCCCCGCCAATCTCTCCTTCAAGTACCCTGGAGAGGTTTTTAGCGGTGGTTTCTGCGCGGTCCTGGTATTGATGCCAGCTCTGACGCAACGACGATGCCGCCAGGAACAGCACGAACAGATTGACGAGTATGACTCCGAGGGAGAGCCGCCATCTTAGGGATTGAGAGGATATCGATGAAACCGATAATCCGGTCCGGTCTAGCATCTTTGAACTGCTTTACAGAAACCGAGCTCAGGAAAATCGGAAATACGCGTTGCCACAACTGCCCCTGCCTCAGATTCCATGTTTCGAAAAAATGAAGCAGCGTACCATATGCGGCCGCTTCCAGCGTGCAGAAATTGTGTAAATTCCGTAATGTCCGCGCATGCACTCAACCAAGCCCAAAGGCTCTGCGCGGCGTGCGGGAGTAAATCCCTCACGCCACGTTTCGCTATCTGCCGGCGAGTGCCAGGACTTTGTTCACGATGGCAGCGCGCGAGATGCCATAACGTTCGAGCAGTTCGTCTTCGCTGCCCGAGCGCGGCTCGTCGCGGATCGCCAGGCGGTGGACCGGCGCGTGCGGAACTGCTGCCGCGACAGCATCGCCCAGCCCGCCGTCGATCCAGTGGTCTTCTACCACGATCAGCGCCGCGGTTTCCCGCGACGCCTTAGCCAGAACATCGATATCCAGCGGCTTCACCGAATAAGCGTCGATCACCCGTGTAACGATGCCCATGTCCGACAGTTCCCGGTGGGCGGCGAGCGCCTCGTGCACGGTGATGCCGGCGGCGATGAGGGTGAACGCGTCTTGCGGTGAAGTGCGCAGGGTCTTGCTGCCACCGACCGGGAAGCGCTCGTCGTTATCGTAGATGACGGCCGTTTTGCCGCGCGTAGTTCGCAGGTAGACGATGCCCGGCGTACCGGCGGCTTCCTCGGTCACGCGTTCGGCGCTGACGGCATCGCAGGGATAAAGAATGGTCGTGCCATGAACTGCACGGAACATGGCCAAGTCCTCGAGGCCCATCTGCGACGGGCCGTCCTGTCCGATCGAAACCCCGGCGTGGCTGCCGCAAAACACCAGCCCGGGCGGACGGCTATGGCCCGCCATGCGGATGAAGTCGAACGCCCGGGTGAGGAAGCAGGCGAACGTCGAAGCAAACGGCAGCTTGCCGCTCACCGCCAGCCCCAGCGCCGCGCCCACCATGTTCTGTTCGGCGATATAGCATTCGAAGAAGCGCTCGGGGTAAGCGTCCGCGAATTCCTTGGCGCGGGTGGACTCCCGCACTTCGCTGTCGAGCACCACGATTTCCGGGTGCAGCGCGCCCAGCTTCAGGAGTGCGCGACCGTAGCCGTCCCGCGTCGCCACCATTTCGCCCTTGTTATAGCCAAGCTGGATGCGCGGCGCCACGCTGCCTTCCGGCGCCTCGAACGGCCCGGTGCGGCGGCTTTCAACTTCGAGCCGGATATGGGCTTCGCCCAGTTCTTCCAGCGCGGCTTTCATCTGCCCCGCGTCGAGCGGCTTGCCGTGCCAGCCGGCGGCGCTTTCCAGGAAAGACACACCCTTGCCCTTCTCGGTCCGCGCCACGATCGCGGTCGGGCCGCCGTCCCTCGCGCGCTGCAGCGCGTAGAGAATATCCGCCATGTCGTGGCCGTCGATTTCGATGGTTTTCCAGCCGAAGGACTGGAAGCGCCGCGCCAGCACCGACGTATCGTGGGCGTAGGGCGCCGGCCCGCTCTGCCCCAGCCCGTTGACATCGACGATGGCGACGAGGCTGGAGAGCTTGTGCAGGGAGGCAAACTGCGCCGCCTCCCATACCGAGCCTTCCGAGCATTCGCCGTCGCCCAGCAGGCAGTAGACGCGCGCATCGATGCCGTCGAGGCGATTGGCCAGGGCAATGCCATTGCCCGCCGACAAGCCCTGCCCGAGCGAGCCGGTGGCGACCTTGACCCAGGGATTGTTGGGCGTGGGATGGCCTTCCAGCGTGCTGTCGATCGAGCGCAGCGACATCGGGTCCTCCCCGATCGCGCCGGCCTCGTGCAGAGCGGCCCACAAGATGGGGGCTGCGTGGCCCTTGGAGAGCAGGAAGGTGTCGACGTTGCGCGCCTTGGGATCGCGCGGGTCCCAGCGCATCTCGCGAAAAAACAGCGCGCTCACGATATCGGCGCAGGACAAGCAGGAAGTGGGGTGCCCCGAACCGGCCTGCGTGGTCATGCGGATCACCAGGCGGCGCAGCTTGCGTGCCATCTCTTCGAGCGGCGCGCTGCCCTGGGCATGGAGATATTTTTCCCGCTTGCCGGCAAGCGTCTGCAGCAGCCCATCGTAGGCATCGATGAATTTCTGCACCCCTTCATTTTCCAGTTGCTGGGTCACCTGGCGGAAAGAAATCCCGGACATTTCGATATTGCGCAGCACCTGCCTGGCTTCATCGACACCGATTTCCACCGTGTCGGCCACCTTGCCGTGATCGAGAAAAGCGGCGATGGTTTCCTCCGGCATGGTGTTGACCGTGTAGAGGCCGATCAGGGGTTCCACGTACATCACATCGCGGTAGGCGGGATTTTTCGTGCTGGTGCTCGCCCAGAGCATGCGTTGCGGCCGCGCGCCATTGCTTGCCAACGCCTTCCACTCGTCGCTATCGACTATCCGCCTGAAGCTCTGGTAGGCGAATTTGGCATTGGCGATCGCGGCCTTGCCGAGCAGGCAGGCCGGGCCCGTTTCAGTGCGGCGCGCATCTGCCGCCAGGATGCGCTGAGCCAGCAACTGATCGACCAGCATGTCGATGCGGCTCAAGAAGAAGCTCGCTACCGAAGCCACCGTGTCGAGCGTCAATCCAGCCTCCAGACGGCGTTTCAGGGCACGCAGATAGGCCAGGGCCACGGCTTCGTAATTTTCTACCGCGAACAGCAGCGTGATGTTCACATTGACCCCCTCGAACACCAGTTGCTCGACAGCCGGAACCCCAGCCGCCGTTCCGGGAATCTTGATGAGCAGATTGGGCCGGGCGACCATGGCATGCAGGCGACGCGCCTCCTGAATGGAACCCTGCGTGTCGTGGGCGAGATGCGGGGAGACTTCCAGGCTGACAAAGCCGTCGGCTCCGGCGGTTCGCTCGAAAACAGGAAGCAGGATATCGCAGGCTGCTCGTACGTCGGCAGTAACAATTTGCTCGTATGTCTCATTGACTGAGCATCCCGCTTCCGTTGCGTGCCGGATCTGCTCTTCATACTCGCGTCCCTGTGCAATGGCCTTGCCGAAAATCGATGGATTTGAAGTGACGCCGCACAAGTTTTGTTCCTCGACCTGGCGCTGCAACTCCCCCGTTCGCAGCATGTTCCGCGTCAGGTCATCGATCCAGTAGCTTTGACCATGTCCGTGAAGCTGAACCAGGGAATTTTCCATCAGAACCTCCTTCCTTCTCGCCAATGGGGGTTTGAACATGACTCGCCGCTCAAGCAGCGCTCGCCATTGGCTGAAACAAATTTTCAGTTAATCATTTTACGCCGGACACGGGTGTCTAACGCCGCTACTGCCGACGCTACGCAGGCTATACAAGAGAATGGATCGAAAGATAAAACAGCATGAAACTGGAATCGCCCGGTCAGTCTGGTGATCTGCGAACCGCCTCAGTAAGCAGGCAGTTATACGCGCTGGAAGTGACGAGAATATCTTTGAAGGAAGTAAAAAAGCGATAAGGTAAAAGGAGTATTTCCTGGTCGACGAATCGGTAACCTGGTTATCTTTAACTGGAAGTCCAGCAGCAATCAAACCTGAAAACCGCACAGAATCGGACGCACATAACACGAAACCCTTGCCGTACCTGGTTTGGCAAATCCATAGTGTTTTCCCCGATAGTCAAAACAAGCTAGCCCTGATATAAATATCTGTAAAAACAGCGAATAGTACGATCAATTTATCGCTCGGCTCATGCACAACAGCATGTCGTTTAATAAAAAGATAACGGGGGCAACATGGAATTCCTGATACCTGCAGCGACGTATCTAACGATCAACATCATTGCCTTGTCCACTTTCATTGTTTATCAACTCTTTGCACATGGCGCTGGCATCCTGTCGGAATAGCCTGGCTTTGCCTCGGCTAGCGCCAGACGCGTTACATCCAAATGCCCACCGTCCGGCACACCTAATTCCGCAATTACCCTGTCATCTTCCGCCTCGACATAAATAAATAAATTATGCAGTTACAGGGATTGCTGGTAGTCTTGCCAAAGTCTGTGGAATTCAAGAACAAAATTGCGGTACCTTCAGTTGGCCCTTTTTCCTTGTTTCGATAGATCGAGCAATCGCTCATACGACTTAAATTTAGGAATGTAAAATGGCAACAGGTATTGTGAAATGGTTTAACGACGCTAAAGGTTTTGGATTCGTTACGCCCGATGATGGCAGTGAAGATTTGTTTGCACACTTCTCCGCAATCCAGATGGGTGGTTTCAAAACCCTGAAGGAAGGCCAAAAGGTTCAATTTGAGATTACCCAGGGTCCCAAGGGCAAACAAGCCTCCGACATCCGGGAAGCGTAAGTCTACTTACGCTTGACCATAAAAAACCCCGGTTCTCCGGGGTTTTTTTGCGCCCATAGATAAAGAAGCACGACCGTGTTTTCTCTGGTGCATAGAAGCTTTTCAACCCGGCATGGCCTGGCGATTTCGGCTAGAATAACGCCCTTTCAAGACCACTCGATGCTGCCTCGCGATGAAACACAACGATTCCCTGATTATTGACGTCAACCTCCACGACTTCGAACAGCACGTCATCGAAGCCTCCAAAACCCTGCCGGTACTGGTCGATTTCTGGGCCGACTGGTGCTCGCCCTGTCTGGCGTTGTCACCCGTGCTGGATCGGGTTGTCAAAGCCTACGCGGGGAAATTCACACTCGCCAAGGTGGAGGTGGACGAAGGCGACAACATGAAACTCGCCGGCCGTTACGGCCTGCGCGGTTTCCCCACTGTACTGATGTTCATAAACGGCGAAGAGGTGGGACGTTTCTCCAGCGCCAAGCCCGAGCACTGGGTACGTGAATTCATCGAACAACACTGCACCACCTGCTAGCATCCCTGCTGTGAATCCCTTGTGTCCGTGCGGCTCCAGCCTGCCGTTTGATGCCTGCTGCGGAGCGTATTTGGCAGGAACATCCTCGCCCCCCAGTGCCGAAGCCCTGATGCGCTCGCGCTATAGCGCCTTTGTACGCCACGATTGGGACTACCTGAAGCATACCCAGACAGGGCAGGATGAGAGTCCAGCCACAACCGATATTGAATGGCTCGGATTAGAGATACTGGGCATTAAAGCCGGCGGCGAAAACGACGCGGAAGGCGCAGTGGAATTCGTCGCGCACTACACCCATCAGGGCCGCCCCGCCTCACTGCACGAGATCAGCCGCTTCCACAAACACGATGGTAAATGGCTTTATGTCGGCGGCGAATTTCCGCCCGCCGCGCACCAGACCAAAATCGGCCGCAACGAGCCCTGCCCTTGCGGCAGCGGTAAAAAATTCAAAAAATGCTGCGGGCGAGGGTGAATCAGGGTTTGGGCACTGGCGTCACAGATTTTCCTGGAGGCGTCTTGGCAGCAGCGTTCGCCGCAGTTCCAGAATGCCGGTCATTATCCAGCACCTGGAAAAACACCTCATCCTGCTTGACCAGGCCCAGTTCGCTGCGGGCACGCTCCTCGATCGCGTCGTAACCCTGCTTGAGATCGCGCACTTCCGCCTCGAGCGAGGCGTTGCGCGCTTTCAATCCCTGATTGACCTGTTTCTGTGCCGCGATTTTCTGATCCACTTCCCACACCCGTAGCCAACTGCCTTTGCCCAGCCACAGCGGATATTGCAGCGCGGCAATGAGCAGCGCCAGAAAAAGCGTCAGCCAGCGCATGGAAAGGGATCAGACTCCGGTTCAGAAACTGAGCTGATAGAAAGCGTCGCGTCCGGCGTAGCTGGCGCCGTCGCCCAACTCTTCTTCGATGCGCAACAGCTGGTTGTATTTGGAAATACGATCGGAGCGGCTGAGAGAGCCGGTCTTGATCTGCAGGGCGTTGGTTGCCACCGCCAGATCGGCGATGGTGGAGTCTTCCGTCTCGCCCGAGCGGTGCGAAATCACGGCGGTATAACCGGCGCGCTTAGCCATCTCCACTGCGGCGAAGGTTTCGCTCAGCGTGCCGATCTGGTTCACCTTGATCAGGATGGAGTTGCAGATGCCCTTCTGGATGCCTTCGCGCAGGATCTTGGTGTTGGTCACGAACACGTCGTCGCCAACCAGCTGGATCGACTTGCCGAGACGGTCGGTGAGCAGCTTCCAGCCGTCCCAGTCGAATTCGCTCATGCCGTCTTCGATGCTGATGATGGGGTACTTGTCCACCCAGGTGGCATACAGATCGATGATCTGACTGGAGTTGAGGGTCAGGCCGTCCGCTTTCAGATGGTACTGGCCGTCCTTGTAAAACTCGGAGGCAGCGCAGTCCAGGCCGATCGCCACGTCGGAACCCGGCAGGTAGCCGGCGGCCTCGATGGCTTCCACGATGACCTTCAGAGCCGCTTCGTTGGAGCCCAGCGCAGGCGCAAAACCGCCTTCGTCGCCAACGGTGGTGGCCAGGCCGCGGCCGTGGAGAATCTTTTTCAGGTGATGGAACACTTCCGCGCCGCAACGCAGGGCTTCGCGGAAGCTCTGTGCGCCCACCGGGATGATCATGAATTCCTGGATGTCCGCACCGCCGGTGGCATGCGCGCCGCCGTTGATGATGTTCATCATCGGCACCGGCAACTGCATCGGGCCGGCACCGCCCAGGTAACGGTACAGCGGCAGGCCGGACTGTTCCGCAGCGGCCTTGGCGACCGCCAGGGAGACGGCGAGAATGGCGTTGGCGCCCAGGCGGCCCTTGTTTTCGGTGCCGTCCAATTCGATCAGCATCTTGTCGATGAAGCTCTGCTCTTCCGCATCCAGTCCGATGATCGCTTCGCAGATTTCGGTATTGACGTTTTCCACTGCCTGCAGCACGCCCTTGCCCAGGTAACGACTCTTGTCGCCATCGCGCAGTTCCACGGCTTCCTTGGTACCGGTGGAGGCGCCAGAAGGCACCGCAGCACGACCAATCACTCCCGACTCCAGCAGTACGTCGGCTTCCACCGTGGGGTTGCCACGGGAGTCCAGTATTTCACGGGCGATCACATCAACAATTGCACTCATCTTATTTTTCCTTAACAGTATTCATTCTTTGCACAAAACAATAACCACAAATCTTTACACTACCCATAAACACATGACGGAGTGGCGACCGCGCATGTGGGTCGAATTTTTCACGCCAGCTGCTGCTCGATCAGGCCCTGTTGCTTGACCAGATCATCCAGCTGCTTGAGGGTTGCCAGCAACTGGCGCATCTGCCCCAGCGGCCAGGCGTTGGGTCCATCCGACAGCGCGATGGCGGGATCGGGGTGGGTTTCCATGAAAATGCCGGCGATCCCGCTCGCCACCGCCGCGCGCGCCAGCACCGGCACGAATTCGCGCTGTCCGCCGCTCTTGTCGCCCTGCCCGCCCGGTAACTGCACCGAATGGGTGGCGTCGAACACCACCGGACAGCCGGTGTCGCGCATCACCGCCAGGGAGCGCATGTCGGAAACCAGGTTGTTGTAGCCGAACGACACGCCGCGTTCGCACACCATGATGTTGTCCGCGCCGCCATTGGCTTCGCGCGCCTTTTCCACCACGTTCTTCATGTCCCATGGGGCCAGGAACTGGCCTTTCTTGATGTTGACCGGCTTGCCGCAACTCGCCACGGCGTGGATGAAGTCGGTCTGGCGACACAGGAAGGCAGGCGTCTGCAACACGTCCACCACTGCTGCCGCAACCGGGATCTCTTCCTCGCTGTGCACGTCGGTCAGCACCGGCACGCCGATCTGGCGCTTCACCTCGCTCAGAATCCGGAGCCCTTCGTCGATGCCGAAGCCGCGGAACGACTTGCCGGAACTGCGGTTGGCCTTGTCGTAGGAGGATTTGTAGATGAAATTGATACCTACGGCGGCGCAGATTTCCTTCAGGGCGCCCGCCGTATCCAGCGCCAGTTGCTGCGACTCGATCACGCAAGGGCCGGCAATCAGGAATAACGGCTGGTCCAGGCCGGCTTCAAAGCTGCATAGTTTCATTTAGGACGCCTGTGAGTGGGCCAGCGCGGCTTCGATGAAAGCCTTGAACAGCGGGTGGCCGTTGCGCGGGGTGGAAGTGAATTCGGGGTGGAACTGGCAGGCCATGAACCACGGGTGATCCGGCAATTCGATCATCTCGCACAGGTTCTCTTCGCCCTGCGAGCGTCCGCTCACGCGCAAGCCCGCCTGCTCGAGGCGCGGCAGGAATTCGTTGTTGACTTCGTAGCGGTGGCGATGGCGCTCGACGATTTTTTCAGCGCCATAAACCTTGCGCGCCAGCGAACCTTCCATCAGCAAGGCTTCCTGTCCGCCCAGGCGCATGGTGCCGCCCAGATCGGACTGGGCGCTGCGGGTTTCGACCGTGCCTTCCTTGGTGCGCCACTCGGTGATCAGCGCCACCACCGGATGGTGGGTATTGGGCTCGAATTCGGTGCTGTGCGCATCGTCCATGCCGGCCTTGTGGCGTGCATATTCGATCACCGCCAGCTGCATGCCGAGGCAGATTCCCAGGTAGGGAATACGCTTCTCGCGAGCGTAGCGGATCGCCGCGATTTTGCCCTCGACGCCGCGCTTGCCGAAGCCGCCCGGCACGAGAATGGCATCCTTGCCGGTCAAGCAAGCGGTGTCGCCGCTTTCCAGCGTTTCGGAGTCGATGTAATGGATGTTGATCTTGCTGCGGGTGTGGATGCCGGCATGGATCAGGGCTTCGGAAAGCGATTTGTAGGACTCGGTCAGGTCCACGTATTTGCCCACCAGCGCGATGTTCACCTCGTGCTGCGGGTGCTCCAGGGCGAAAACCAGTTTTTCCCAAGCGCTCAGATCCGCTGCAGGCGGGTTGAGTTCCAGCTTGCGGCACACGATCTGGTCGAGGTTCTGCAGATGCAGCAGGCCGGGAATCTTGTAGATGCTGTCGACATCCACGGCGGAAATGACCGCCTCTTCGGGAACATTGGTAAACAGCGCGATCTTGCGCCGCTCATCGTCCGGCAGCGGGCGATCGGCGCGGCATAGCAGCACGTCGGGCTGGATACCGATCTCGCGCAGTTCCTTCACCGAGTGCTGGGTCGGCTTGGTCTTGATCTCGCCGGCGGAGGCGATGTAGGGCACCAGGGTGAGGTGGATGTAGCAGGTATTGCTGCGACCCATCTGCACGCCCATCTGGCGAATCGCTTCGAGGAAGGGCAGCGATTCGATGTCGCCCACCGTGCCGCCGATTTCGACGATCGCCACTTCGGCATCCCCGGCGCCGGCGCGCACGAAATTCTTGATCTCGTCGGTGATGTGCGGGATGACCTGCACCGTGCCGCCGAGGTATTCGCCGCGGCGCTCCTTCTTGATCACGCTCTCGTAAATCTGGCCGGTGGTGAAGTTGTTGGACTTCTTCATCCGGGCATTGATGAAGCGCTCGTAATGGCCCAGGTCGAGGTCGGTTTCGGCACCGTCTTCGGTGACGAACACCTCGCCGTGCTGGAACGGACTCATGGTGCCGGGATCCACGTTGATGTAGGGATCCAGCTTGAGCATGGTGACTTTGATGCCGCGGGATTCGAGGATGGCCGCGAGCGAAGCCGCCGCGATGCCTTTGCCGAGAGAAGAAACGACCCCGCCCGTGACGAAGATGAATTTGGTCATGAAAGATCTTGTGATCGTGGAGATTGGACGGGATGAAATCATACCCTAAATATGCCCTGCTCACAATTCGGCGGGCGTACGTTCGACCCCCTGGAAGCCGCATAACGCTTTGCAAAATAGGGGTATTATGGGACAATCAAGAACCATTCTTATTTGCAATCAGAAACCATGACCACGGTCAGACTGTCCACTCTCAAGCCCGGCGATTCCGCCACCATCGCCGCGCTGCACACCGACGAAGCGCTCTATCACCGCCTCGCCGCGATGGGTTTCCGCATCGGCAAGCGCATCGACCTGGTGCGCCGCGCCAAGTTCGCCGGACCTCTGCATGTCCGCATCGGCACCACCGACATCATGCTGCGCCGCAGCGATGCGCAGCACATCGACGTTACTCCGGCAGGAATGGCCGAATGAAACGTGTTGCGCTGCTCGGCATGCCGAACACCGGCAAATCCACATTTTTCAATCGCCTTACCGGCGCCTCGGCGCGAGTCGGCAACTGGCCGGGCATCACCGTGGACCTGATGAGCGCGAAAGTGCTGCTCGGCGGCGCCATGGTGGAGATCATCGATCTGCCCGGCGTGTACGACATCCACGGCTTCTCCGACGACGAACTGGTGGTCCGGCACTTCCTCGAAAACAACCCGGTGGACTTGGTGCTGATCATCCTCAACACCACCCAGATCGAGCGCCAGCTAAGCCTCGCCCTGCAGCTCAAGCAACTCGGCCTGCCCGCCCTGCTGTTGCTCAACATGTCGGACGAGGCGAAGAAATTCGGCGTCACGGTGGATATCGAGAAAATGTCGCAGGCCATGAACATGCCGGTGGCACTGCTCTCCGCCAAGTACGGCAGCGGCTACGAACACGCCTATCAGGCCATCTCGAGCGCCATCCAGGCCAGCCTGCCGGTTGCGACGGAACAGATTCGCGAGAAGCTACAGCTCGACGACCAGATCGAATCCACCATGGAGAGCGTGCTCCAGCACGCCGTGCAGGTCCCCACCCAGATGTCCGACAACCTCACCACCCGGCTCGACAGTGTGTTGCTCCATCCCTGGCTTGGCCTGCCGCTATTCTTCGGCGTCATGTACCTGCTATTCCAGGCCATTTTCATTCTCGGCAAGCCCTTGCAGGACGGCGTTGCCTGGCTCCTCGGCCTGTTCCGCGGCGGGCTGCTGGACCCCATGCTGCACAACCTGCCCGCACCGCTGCACGGCCTGCTGCTGGACGGCATCTACAACGGTGTCGGCACCGTCGCCGCCTTCGTGCCGATCATCGTGCTGTTTTTCCTCTTCATGGCGCTGGTGGAAGATAGCGGCTACCTGTCGCGCGCCGCGTTCCTGATGGACGCGCTGATGGCCAAAATGGGCCTCGACGGGCGCAGCTTCGTCATGATGCTGATGGGCTTCGGCTGCAACGTGCCCGCGCTGATGGGCACGCGCGTCATGCGTTCGCGCAGCCTGCGCCTGCTGACCATGCTGGTCATCCCGTTCTCGCTGTGCTCGGCCCGGCTGCAGGTATTCGTCTTCATCGCCTCGGCGCTGTTCGCCCCGAAATACGCGCCGCTGGTCCTGTTCAGCCTTTACCTGTTCAGCTTTGCCGCCGCGATCGCCACCGCGCTGCTGTTCAAGAAACGCTACGCCAACAACGAGCCTTTCATTCTCGAACTGCCGCCCTACCGCCTGCCCACCCGGCGCCAGATCGTGCTGCGCGGCTGGCACGAGGTCAGGCACTTTCTCGGACGTGCAAGCAAATTCATCATCGCCGGCGTGGTGATGGTATGGATACTCACCCATTTCCCCCTGGATGCAGCCCCGGCCGGCAGCGACACCTGGGCCGGCATGATCGGCCACTTTCTCGCCCCCATACTCGACCCGCTCGGCATCAACCAGCAACTGGCCATCGCGCTGATTTTCGGCTTCGTCGCCAAGGAAATCGTGATCGGCTCGCTGGCGGTGATCTACGGCCTGGAAGGCACCGCGCTGATGAACACAATGGCCCAGCAACTCGATTGGGTGCAGGCATACAGCTTCATGCTGTTCACCCTGATCTATACGCCCTGCCTCTCCACCCTCGCCACGCTCAAAACCGAGTCGCGCAGCAATGCCTACACTGCATTGGCCCTGGCGTGGCCGCTGGCGCTGGCATGGCTGGTGAGCTTCGCTTTTTACCAAAGCGCGAGAGCACTCGGATATTAACCCGGTCGGGTTTGCCTTCCGCACCGGCATGGGCGTTAGGGGTGTAGGGCGCCAATAAGCGAAGCGCATTGCGCCGCATGAAGCACGGTTATCGATAAACGTTTCTGAACCGTACAAGCGACGTAGGATCCTAGCGGATGACATCCGGCGCACTGCCCTGCGGTTAGTGCGCCCTACGCGGACTGCGCTCGCAATGACAGGACCGCGGAATACATCGGTGTCTCCCTGGAGGTTTCGAGTGAGACAGACTACTGGGGGAAAAGAGCTCGCTGCTCCAGAGGGCGCATTACGATTCGTTCAGGCTCGCGCCCGGCTTCCAGAGGCAAGGCCGCCTGAAACAAATCCTCCAGCGGCTTGGGGCGTTCGATGCCGAACCCCTGCACGAAATCCACCCCCATCTCGCGCAGCTTTTCCAGCACGGCATCGGTTTCCACGAATTCCGCAATGGTCTTGAGGCCCATGACGTGACCGACCTGGTTGATGGCCGCCACCATGGCGGCATCCATGGGATCGTCCACCATGTCGCGCACGAAAGAGCCGTCGATCTTCAGATAATCGACGGGCATGTTCTTGAGGTAGGTAAAAGACGACAGCCCGCTGCCGAAATCGTCCAGAGAGAAACGGCATCCATGGGAGCGCAGTTCGCCGATGAAATCCATGGCACGAGAAAGATTGGAGATCGCCGCAGTCTCGGTAATTTCGAAGCAGATGTGATCGTATGGCACGTGGTACAAAGCGAATTGGCGCTTGATAAAATCCAGGAAATGGTCGTCGCACAATGAGGGCCCGGAAAGGTTCACGGTGCAGGTGTGCCGCTGGTTCAGCGAGTCTTTGGGCAGAATCTTCCAGTACTGTCCGAATGCGGTGCCCACCACCCAGCGGTCGATGGCCGGCATCAGGTTATAGCGTTCGGCGGCAGGTATGAACGCCATGGGGGGAATAAGTTCGCCCTGGTCGTCCAGCATGCGCAGCAGTATCTCGAAATGCGCGCCTTCGTTATCTGTTGCGGCCAGCGGCATGATAGTCTGGTAATAGAGTCGGAAGCGGTTTTCCTCGATGGCATGGTTGATCCGCGCCACCCAGTTCATTTCACCCTGACGCTGCGCCAGCTCGTCGTCCTCAATACGGTACACATGTACCCGGTTGCGGCCCAGATCCTTGGCTGCATAACAGGCTGCATCCGCGTAGCTCAGCACACAGGCGAGCGATTCGCATTCCTGGGTAATGGGCACCAGGCCGATGCTGACGCCGATGACAAAAGCCTTGTTCTGCCAGACAAAATGAAAATCCTTTACCGTCTGGCGCAACAGGTCGGCCACGATCTGCGCCTGTTCCAGCGGACAGTTCTCCAGCAGCACGCCGAATTCGTCGCCGCCCAGCCGCGCCAGGAGGTCCGCTTCGCGCACCTTGCTTTGCAACAGTACTGTCAGCTGGCGCAGCAGTTCATCGCCGGCCACATGGCCACTGGTGTCGTTGACGATCTTGAACTGGTCGAGATCGAGGTAACACAGGGCATGCACCCGTCCGTCCTCGCGTGATGAAACCAGGGCCTTTTCCAACCGACGCTCGAATTCTCGCCGGTTTACCAGGCCGGTCAATGCATCGTGGGTAGCCTGGTAGGACAGCCGTTCCGTTGCCGCATCGATACGCTCCTGCATGCGCTCCTGGGCCGCCTGCAAAGCAACGGCCATGGCATTTACGCCACGCTCGAGGGTGTGCAGTTCACCCCCGGAAACCTCTTCGACACGCACATCCAGCCGGCCCCGACCAAGCTCGTCCACCGCATCGGCCAGGCGCTTTACCGGAACGGTCACATCGCGGCTCATCCGCAGCGCCAGAAGCGCAGTCGCGGCCAAGCCCAGAAGGGAAATCAGGAGACTGTTGAAAATCAACATCTGCTTATGCTTGCGGGTATTTTCTCGCGACAGTTCGAGATTGACCCTGCCCAGAATTTTGCCTTTGGGTGCTGCAGCTTGTGTAACGGCGACGTCCTGCAGAAAATCGTTCACCTCGGTCTGGCTCTGCGACACAGGGGCGCTGAAGCTCAGCACTTCTCCCTGATCGGCTACGGCGATAAACAATCCAGCCTTGTAATCCGACAATACGGGTGGGCCCATTGATTTCCCGCTTGCCGCAAGAATGGCGCCATCGATATTGGTGATGGTAACTGCGGTCACATCGGTCTCCTTCATGGCCGAGTCCGCCAGCAACTGCAGGATGTCGTGATTGCCTGAAAACACACCGTATTCGCTCGCCGGCGCTAGCTGACGGGCGATTGCCAGGCCGCGCTCGCGCAACGAGTCCTCCAGGCTTTGAATGCCGGAGGTAATGAAATGCAGCGCCAGCAAAAACGCAATCACCGATGCCGGCATCAGCGCCAGAAACAATACCCGCTTCTTGATGCCCCAGTTCTTCATTCCTGGTCCGCCGTACGCTTCAGTTTCTGGAAAAGCGCAGTCTCGTCGCCTACATTGATGGCGAGCGAACGTGCGACCTGGTAATTGAGACTGACGGAGAAATATTTCGGATATTCCGGCGGCGGCAGCACCCATGCCTTCCCTGCCAAAACGCGAAGCAATACTTCCCCCGCCTGCCGGCCTGCCTGTTCCGGCGTGGTATATACCGCCGCAAGCGCACCCGCCTTGACATAAGCCTGGGAGAACCCGATTACCGGGTCCTGGTAACGGTAAGTGGTGAGCAACAGGCTTTGTACCGTTCCCCTGTTGAACACCAGGGGGTCAGGCAAGGCCAGCAAAACGTCGCTTTCGGCAAGCACGCGCTGCAGCGCAGGCAGGAGCTCC
Source organism: Sulfurimicrobium lacus (assembly GCF_011764585.1). GTDB lineage: Bacteria > Pseudomonadota > Gammaproteobacteria > Burkholderiales > Sulfuricellaceae > Sulfurimicrobium > Sulfurimicrobium lacus. Next base: position 1,646,875 of record NZ_AP022853.1, on the reverse strand, counting down.
TCGTCCGCCCCGATTTTTTCCACCACCAGCGCAAACCTGGCTTCCTTTGCGGCAGATTGCAGCGCTTTCAAAGTATCCTGAGATTCCGGCCCCAGCACCACACCGATTCTGGTCCGCTCCGGCAATGCCAGATGAATCAGCTCCATCTGCCTCGCCAGGGGCTGATCGAGGTAGACCGCCGAGAACTGTCGATAATCACGCTGGCGGGCGATTTTCTCGAATGCCTGGCGCGGTATCAGTGTCGCCAGAACCGGCGTCGTCAGGTTCATCGCCATCACTTCCTGCGCTGCGCGTACACCGACGGCGACGATCAGGTCATGGTGTTCCCTGCCGAAGTCAGGCTTTTTTCCCGCCGGGGAATAAACGCTCACCACCGCCCTTCCTGGGCTTTGATCGACAAGCGCACGGATATTGTTGGCAGTTTCCTGATAGGGCGCGGAATCGTCACTCAAGACGAGCGCGATATTGGCAGGCGCGGCAGCGACGACGCCTGTCCACGCAAGGGCCAGCGTCAGAAAAAATGCGAAGAGGAGGCGCGAACGCGCTTTAGGCATCCTGGCTCACAAGCTTCCACACACAACTGCCACGACTCGCTTTATCCAGAGCCTCCAGATACTGCTGATGCGCCAACAGTTCATCCGCAGCAGCAGCCAACACCCGCAGAGGTTGACGTACGCCCTGCGTGCGGCTAACGCGCTGAACTTGCGCAGGCGCGGATTCCATCATCAGGCTTTCCTGGCCGCGAGTCATGGCCAGATAGACTTCCGACAGCAATTCGGTATCGACCAGGGCACCGTGCAGGGTGCGCTTGGAATTGTCGATCTGGTAGCTTTTGCACAGGGCGTCGAGATTGTTCTTCTGGCCGGGGCGCAGAGCCTTGGCCATTTTTAGCGTATCGGTAATGACCGGGCAATAATGCTGGATAGGCGACATTCCGAGCAGGCCCAGTTCGTAATTGAGGAATCCGACGTCGAACGGTGCATTGTGAATAACGAGCTCGCCGCCAGCGACATAATCGAGGAAATCCTGGACCACGTCCTTGAACAGAGGCTTGTCCTGCAAGAATTCCAGACTGATGCCATGCACCTGCTGCGCACCCTGATCGATTTCCCGTCCGGGATTGAGATACTGGTGAAAATGATTGTTCGTCAGACGACGATTCACCATCTCGACGGCTGCGATTTCGATAATGCGGTGGCCCAGACTGATTTCCAGGCCCGTTGTTTCAGTATCGAGAATTATCTGGCGCAAATTTATACTTCCACATTCAATTTAGGGCGTTATCCCGCAGTGCGCAATGTCTCGACACCACGATTGGCGAGTTGATCCGCGCGTTCATTCTCTTCGTGGCCCGCATGGCCTTTTACCCACACCCATTCCACCTGATGCTTCCCTGCAAGCGTATCCAGCTGCTGCCACAAATCCACGTTCTTCACCGGCTTCTTGTCCGCCGTGCGCCAGCCGCGCCGTTTCCAGTTGTGAATCCACTCGCTGATACCCTTCTGCACGTACTGCGAATCCGTATGCACCCATGCCTTGCAGGGGCGGCTAAGCGCCTCCAGCGCCCTGATCACCGCCAGCAGTTCCATGCGGTTATTGGTCGTAAGCGCTTCGCCCCCGAAAAGTTCTTTTTCCTGCCCACGAAAACGCAGCAAGGCGCCCCATCCGCCAGGACCGGGATTCCCTTTGCACGCCCCATCAGTATAAATCTCAACCATGCCAACGGTATCAGGCAAAACCTTATTTTGATTCAAAACGACTCCTTAAATCGGGCTTTGTGCGCTGGAGCGTTTTCTGGGCTACCGGCGCCAATCCCTTGCGTGCTGCCCGGGCTTCGTTCCAAGGCGGCATGATCATACGCATACCATGCACACGTTTTCTGGCGTGAATAAAATAAACTCCGCCAGCCAACGCCCACCAGCGGTCGCCTGCCGCCTCCATGAAGCGAAATTTGCGTAATAATTTTTCCTGCTGGAACGGCGGTTCGTAACAGCACATGCGCCCCCCGATCACTTCAAAACCAAGCAGGGCGAGCCAGTCCTTGAGTCGCAACAGGCTGATGAAGCGGCCGTTCCAAGGATAACCGGCCTCATTATAAGACATCATCTTGCGCAGCCCCCATAGGCTGAAAGGATTAAAACCACTGACGATCAACTGCCCTTCCGGCATCAACACCCGTTCGGCCTCACGCAGAATCTGGTGCGGATGAGCACTGAATTCAAGAACATGGGGCAACAAAATCAAGTCTAGCGTTTGACTGGCGACCGGTAATTGCGGCGCATCCGCCCGAACTGCCACTCGCCGCCCCATGCCCGCACGGAAGCAAAAAGGAATACGGCTGGTGCGCAGCAGATCGTGCTCCAGCAAGCCCAGTTGCAGCGCGTTGAAACCGAAAATATCCGCCACCACTTGATCGTAGTAAGCCTGCTCGCGCTGCAAAAAATACTGGCCCAAGGAGGTGGCAAGCCAGGCGTTTTCGTCCAGACTTGACATTTAAGCAGCCCCGTCCAAACATACACCAATGATTGAAATCGTTCCCATCCCTGCCTTTGAAGACAACTATATCTGGCTAATTCGCAACGGCACGAGTGCCGCCGTCGTTGACCCCGGCGATGCCGCGCCGGTTTTGGATTATCTGCAACTTAATCAGTTAAGGCTCGTCGCCGTCCTGCTCACTCACCATCACAGAGACCATACCGGTGGTGCCGCCGAACTGCAGCGACGCCTCGACCCCCTTGTTTACGGCCCTCGCCGTGAGGCCATTTCGTGTGTCACCCATCCGGTCGGAGAGGGCGACATGATCGACCTCACCAGCCTGGAAACAACCTTTCAGGTGCTTGACGTACCCGGTCACACTGCCGGCCACGTCGCATATTATGGGATAAATAGCTTGTTTTGTGGCGATGCACTGTTTGCCTGCGGCTGCGGACGTCTGTTCGAAGGCTCCGCACAACAGATGCATGCTTCGCTGGCCAAATTTTCCGCCCTGCCCGACGCTACAAAGGTCTATTGTGCCCACGAATACACCCTGGAGAATATCCGTTTCGCCAAAATGGTCGAGCCCGGCAATGCTGCACTGATCGAGCGCGAGCACAGGGAACATATAGTTCTTTCGCAAGACAGGCCCACCCTGCCCTCTACCATTCTTCTGGAAAAGATGACCAATCCATTCTTGCGCTGCAACGAAGCTGACGTAATTTCAGCAGCAAGCCGGTTCGCGGGCCACCCTCTCCGTGAGCCGGTAGACGTATTCGCAGCCATACGGCAATGGCGCGACCAAGTCTGAATATCCCGGATTAACTTGACCTTAAGCAACTAAAGTCGTTACCATCACGGGGTTTTTACCGTCAGACAAGAGGGAACCCCAAAAGAATGCGATTGCGCGCGGTTTCATTTTTTGCATTATCCATTCTGTGCCTGTTCGCTGCGAATTCAGCGAACGCATGGGAAGCTTTTCCTGCGGCGGACAGCTGGCTCTTGCAGCGCACGCAGCCAACAGCAGAACGGCCGTCGACCCTCGACAGCACCACCCCCGATGACACCGCCAGCACTGCGGTTACAGATAGTAACGCCACGCGGTCCGTCTCGAAACAACCAGATTCCAGCAGCACGGAAAGCTCCGGCACCCTGGTAGTAAATCTCCGTTCCGCAGAGCAGATCAATTCCAGCCCCGCATCTCTCAAATTGCCCGACTTCGGCAGCGACAACCCTGACCTCTGGGAGCGCATCCGCGCCGGCTTCACACTTGGCGACCTGGACAGCCCGCTGGTCAAGGAGCATGAAGCCTGGTATGCCGCACGACCCGAATACGTGGGCCGCATGATGGAGCGCAGCCAGCGCTACTTGTTCCATATCGTCGAAGAAGTTGAAAAGCGCGGCATGCCGACAGAGATCGCCCTGCTACCCATGATCGAGAGCGCGTTCAATCCGAAAGCCTACTCCACCAGCCACGCCGCGGGAATCTGGCAGTTCATCCCATCTACCGGAAAACATTTCGGCCTCAACCAGAACGTGCTTTACGACGGTCGCCGCGACGTCCTGGCAGCCACCGATGCCGCTCTGGACTACCTGCAGAAACTGTACAACATGTTCGGCAGCTGGGAACTCGCCCTAGCCGCCTACAACTGGGGTGAAGGCTCGGTAGGCCGGGCAATTGCCAAGAATCAGGCCGCCGGCGAGCCCACCGACTATCTCAGCCTGCGCATGCCTCCGGAAACGCGCAATTACGTACCCAAGCTGATCGCCGTCAAAAACATCATCATGAACCCCACGGCATATGGCCTGTCTCTCAATTCGATCCCCAACAGTCCTTATTTCGCCAGCGTCAAACTCAAGCAGCATATGGATGTAGCGCTGGCAGCCCGCCTGGCCGAAGTTCCGCTGGACGAGTTCGTCGCCCTCAACCCGGCTTACAACAAACCGCTCGTGGCCGGCACGGGCACCGGCAGACCCACCCTGTTGCTGCCGGTAGCCAAGGTCAACAGTTTTTCCCTGAATCTGGAAAATTACGAGCATCCCCTGTCCTCGTGGCAGACATATACGCCACAACATGGCGAGAAGCTGGTTGCCATTGCCAAACGCTTCGGGATTTCACTCGCGCGCCTGAAAGAACTCAACGCCATCAGCGGGCGCACCAAGCTGGCCAGCACCCAAACCCTGCTGGTACCCATTACCAGGTCGGGCAATGCACCTAGCCTGGCGGCACATATTCCAGAAGCCGAACCTGTATTCGCACCTGCAGCACCAAGCAACAAGACAATTTATACCGTCGCCAAGGGCGACACCGTGCTTAGCATCGCCAAGCGCCATGGGATATCGGTGGCACAGCTGAAAATGCAGAACCATCTCAAGTCCAACCGCTTGGCACGAGGGCAAAAACTGACCGTGCTGGCCTCCGCAAAACCCGAAAAGGTGTCGATTTCCCAGGCCAAACAGGTTCGCGAAGAGTCGGTTAAAGGTAGGCGGACAGTACTTGCCAAAGCGAGCCGTGCCGAAAAGCATTCCCACTATGTGGTGAAACGCGGCGACACGGTGTTCAGCATCGCCCGGCGCTTCAATGTGGCGGTCAACGACCTGCAACGCTGGAACAAGCTCTCCGCGAACTACAGCCTGCAGCCCGGCAACACGCTGACGGTCATCACCCGCAAAAGCTGAACATGCTGGCCCTACGCCAGCAGGGACGCCTGTAACAGCATCCGCGTATAGTCCTGCTTCGGCTCGGCGAACAAAGCTTCAGTTTCACCCGCCTCCACGATTCGGCCGTTTTGCATCACGACCATGCGATGCGCCATGGCACGAATCACACGCAGATCATGGGTGATGAAGAGATAGCTCATGCCGTGCTTCTGCTGCAGGCGGCGCAACAATTCCAGCACCTGCTTCTGCACCGAAACATCGAGCGCGCTGGTCGGCTCGTCCAGCAGGATCAGCTTCGGCTCCAGCACCGCCACCCGGGCGATGGCAATGCGCTGGCGCTGTCCGCCGGAAAACTCGTGGGGGTAGCGCCACAGCATCGACTCCTCCAGCCCCACCTCCGCCATGATGGCAATAATGCGTTCCCTGCGCTGACGCTTGTCGAGTTGTGGAAAATGGATGCTTAGCCCTTCGCCGATGATCTGCTCCACGGTCAGCCTAGGCGAGAGCGAGGAATAGGGGTCCTGGAACACCACCTGGAAATCGCGCCGCAACGGCCGCAACTGCCGCTGGCTGAGAGAAGAAAGGTCCGCCCCATCGAAGCGGATCGCCCCCGCGCATTCCTGCAATCGCAACAGACACATCCCCAGCGTGGTTTTACCCGAACCCGACTCGCCCACCAGACCCAGGGTTTCTCCCGGGCGCAACATCAGGCTGGCGTCGTCCACCGCACGCACTTCGCCAGTCCGACGCTGGAAAAATCCGGACTTGATGGGAAATGCGCAGTTCACCCCGCTTGCCTCAAGCAAGGCGGGCAAACCCTCAAGGGCCGCGCTTTCTTCCGGTCCAACCAAGCGCGCCGGCTGGCTTTGCAGCAGCTGTTGCGTGTACGGGTGCTGCGGCGCGGCAAACAGTTGCGCCACCGGGGCCTGCTCGACGATGTGTCCCTCCTGCATGACGCAGATGCGCTGCGCGAAACGCCGGACCAGGTTGAGATCGTGCGTGATCAGCAGCACCGCCATGGAGAACTCTTTTTGCAGGTCCTCCAGCAATTCCAGTATCTGCGCCTGGATGGTCAAGTCCAGCGCGGTAGTAGGCTCGTCGGCGATGAGAAGTTTGGGACTGCATGCCAGTGCCATGGCGATCATGACGCGCTGACGCTGCCCGCCGGAGAGCATGTGGGGATAGGCATCGAAGCGTTTATCCGGCTCCGGAATGCCGGTGCGGGCAAGGAGTTCGATCATGCGCCTGCGCGCTGCCGGTTTGCTCAGATTCTCATGGGTCAGCAGGGGCTCCAGCAACTGGTCGCCGATGGTGTAGAGCGGATTGAGCGACGTCATCGGCTCCTGGAAGATCATGGCGATATCCCGGCCGCGGATGCGCCTCAGCTCGTTCTCAGCCAGACCCATCAATTCCCGCCCCTGGAACTTGATGGAACCCGAGGGATAGCTCACCTGGCGCTTGTCGTGCAACTGCAGGATGGAGAGCGCCGTCACCGACTTGCCGGAACCGGATTCACCCACCAGGGCCAGCTTTTCACCCTGAGCGATCGAAAAACTGGCCTCGCGCACGGCATCGGCGTACTGCCCGGGGCGCCCGAAAGAGACCGCCAGGCGATCGATCTCCAGAAGGGGGATGGGATTCATCTCAGCCACGCCGCGTATCCATGGCTTCGCGCAGGGCCTCGCCGACGAAGATCAACAGCATCAGCGTCCCCACCAGCACGGTAAAGGTGGTCAGCGACAGCCACCATGCCTCGATGTTGTCCTTGCCTTGAGCCAGCAGTTCCCCCAGGCTGGGGGTGGAAGGCGGCACGCCGAGGCCGAGAAAATCCAGACTGGTGAGCGCCAGGATCGCGCCCGACACGCGGAACGGCAGGAAGGTGATCACCGGCGTCATGCTGTTGGGCAGCAGGTGGCGCAGCATGATGGCGCGATTGGAAACGCCTAGGGCGCGCGCCGCCTTGACGTAGTCCAGGTTGCGGCCGCGCAGGAACTCGGCGCGCACGTAATCCGCCAGCCCCAGCCAGCCGAACAGGGAAAGCAGGACCAGCAGCAGCGTGATGCTGGGCTGGAAAATGGCGGAAAAAATGATAAGCAGGTACAACTCCGGCATCGAACCCCACACTTCCGTAAAACGCTGGAACAGCAGGTCGAAGCGCCCGCCGAAATAGCCCTGCAGCGCACCGGCCAGAATGCCGATCAAGGTACCGACTAAGGTGAGCGCCATGGCGAACAAGACCGAAATGCGGAAGCCGTAGATCAGCCGTGCAAGTACGTCGCGCCCGCGGTCGTCGGTGCCGAACAGGTTGTGGCGCGAGGGCGGCGCCGGGTTGGGGCTGTCGGCGAAATAGTTGATGGAATTGAAGCTGTAGCGGTTGAGCGGATACAAGGCCCAGTTTTTCCCCTGGCTGATCTTGTCGACGATATAGGGATCGTTGTAATCGGCCTCGGTTTCGAAATCCCCGCCGAACAGCGTCTCGGGATAGGTTTTCAGGATGGGGAAGTAATACTGCCCCTGGTAATGGACGACCAGCGGCTTGTCGTTGGACAGCACCTCGGCGCACAGACTCAGCGCGAATAGCACGCCGAAAACCCACAGGCTCCAGTAACCGCGCCGGTTGGATCTGAAGCGCTGCCAGGCGCGCTGCCAGGGAGACAAGGGCTTCATCGCGACACGCTCTCGAACTGGATGCGCGGATCGACCAGCACATAGCTCAAATCCGACAGCAGCTTGGCGAACAGCCCCAGCAGGGTGTAGAGATAAAGCGTACCCAGCACCACCGGATAATCGCGCTTCAGCACCGATTCATAGGACAGCAGCCCCAGCCCGTCGAGGGAAAAAATGGTCTCGATCAGCAGGCTGCCGGTAAAGAACGCGCCGATGAACGCCGCCGGGAACCCGGTCACCAGCGGGATCATGGCATTACGGAAAACGTGCTTGTAGAGCACGGTGTTTTCGCTCAAACCCTTGGCCCGCGCGGTCAGCACGTACTGCTTGCGGATTTCCTCGATGAAGCTGTTCTTGGTGAGCATGGTCATTACCGCGAAGCTGCCTACCACCGAAGCGCTGACCGGCAGCACCATGTGCCACAGGTAGTCGGTGATTTTGGCGTGCCACGGCAGCGCCGCCCAGTTGTCGGACACCAGCCCGCGCAGCGGAAACACGTCCCAGAAGCTGCCGCCGCCGAACAGCACCAGCAGCAGGACGCCCAGCACGAAGCCGGGAATGGCGTAGCCCACCAGGATTACGGTGCTGGAAACCACGTCGAAAGCGGACCCGTCACGCATCGCCTTGGCAATGCCGAGCGGTATGCAGGTCAGGTATACGATGAAGAAGGTCCATACCCCGAGGCTGATCGAAACCGGCAACTTGGAGATCACCAGCTGCGTCACCGACTTGTGGTGGAAATAACTCTCGCCCAGGTCGAACACGGCGAAGTTTTTCATCATTTCCCAGAAGCGCACGGGAGCCGGCTTGTCGAAGCCGTAGAGCGCCTTGAGTTTTTCGATGCGCTCCTTGTCCATCCCGCGGTCGCCGCGATAGATCTGCGTCGCCCCGCTGCTCGCCTCGCCGCCCGGCCCCTGCCCCTTGAGCTGGTGGATCAGCTGCTCCACCGGCCCGCCGGGGACGAACTGGATGACGGCGAAGGTGATCAGCAGCACGCCGAACAGCGTGGGGATCATGAGCAGGAGGCGCTTGAGGATGTAAGCGAACATCAAGGCGCCCTCATCGTTTGGCCCAGCTGAAGCGCAGCATCCATTCCGTCGCCGAATAGTACAGCGGCAGTTGCTTCGGGAAACCGAACTTGTCCCAGTATGCTATCCGGTGCGTCGGGGTGAACCAGTTCGGCACCAGGTAATCGCCGTTGAGCAGCACGCGGTCCAGGGCATGGGTGGCGGTCACCAGCGCCTTGCGGTCGGGCGCGTAGACCAGCTTCTCCACCATGGCGTCCACCACCGGGTCCTTGATGCCGATGACGTTGTTGGAACCTTCCTTGTCGGCCGCGCTGGAATGCCACAGGTTCATCTGCTCGTTGCCGGGAGACTGGGACTCGGGGAAGGCTTGTACCATCATGTCGAAATCGAAGGTATCGGAACGGCGCTGGTAAAGCGCGATGTCCACGGTGCGGTAACTGGCCAGGATGCCGAGCCGGGCGAGGTTGCGCGCGAAAGGGCCGACGATGCGCTCGAAGCCTTTTTCCGCCAGCAGGATCTCGAATTCCAGCGGTTCGCCCTTGGCGTTGCGCAGCGCACCGTCGCGGTAGGTCCAGCCGGCTTGCGCCAGCAGGGATTTGGCCTGGCGCAGGTTGGCGCGCAATGAGCCGGGCGGGTTGGTGGTGGGCGGCTGCCACGGCCGCGTGAACACCTCGGGCGGCAAGCGGTCGCGATAGGGCTCAAGCAGTTTCAACTCGTCGCCCTGGGGCACGCCCGACGACGCCAGTTCGCTGTTGCTGAAGTAGCTGTTGCAGCGCTGGTACTGGCCGTAGAACAGGTTCTTGTTCGACCATTCGAAATCGAGCGCCAGTCCGATGGCCTGCCTGACGCGCTTGTCCTTGAAAATATCGCGCCGGATATTGAACACGAAGCCCTGCATGCCCGCGTTGTTGCTGTGTTTCAGCTCCGCCTTCCGGATCAGACCCTGGCTGAACTTCGGCCCGCGGTAGTCACGCGCCCATTGCTTGGAATTGGAGACCGCCACGAAATCGAATTCACCGGCCTTGAAGGCCTCCAGCTGAACGGTAGAATCCTTGTAATAAATGAACGCCACCCGGTCGTAGTTGAACATGCCGCGCCGGGTATTGAGGTCCTTGGCCCAGTAGTCGGGGTTGCGCCCGAAGCTGATCTTCTTGCCGAGCTGGACCTCGTCCACCCGGTAAGGGCCGCTACCCAGCGGAGAATCGGTGACGATCTTGTCGAAAGGCTTACCCCCGCCCCAGCGATGGGAAAAAATGGGAATCTGGCCGGTCAGGAGGTGCAGCTCGGGATTGACCCGGGCGAACTCGAAGCGCACGGTGCGTTCGTCCACCACTACCGCACGCTTGATATCGGCCCAGTAGAAGCGGTATTGGGGATGGGCCAGCTGGCTTTTGAGGGTATCGAAGGAAAATTTCACGTCCTCGGCCAGCACCGGCGAACCGTCCGAGAATCTGGCCCTGGGGTCGAGCTGGTAAGTGACGGAAAGCCGGTCCCTAGCCAGCGCCACGTCCCGCGCCAGCAGGCCGTACTGGCTGAACGGCTCGTCCAGGCTCTGTTCCATCAAGGTTTCGAACACCAGGTCGGTAATCCCCACGGCGGCGATGCCTTTTAGCAGGAAGGGATTGAGGCTGTCGAAATTTCCCACCGCGGACAAGGTGAGGCTGCCGCGTTTGGGCGCGAATGCATCGGCATAATCGAAGTGACTGAAGCCAGTAGGGTATTTAGGCGCGTAACCGAGGGCGATGGCTGGAACCGCGGCAGCAAACTGCGCCGTCATCAGCCACACAAGGCCCACCAGGATTTGAAATAACGCTGTCATCGCCGAAGTGTAGCGTAAACACAGGCAAGCGGCCAAGCTGCGGCCCATGCCGGAAAAGTGGGTTATAATTGCCGCCATTTCGAGAAACCATTATGGGGTATCAAGCATGGGATTTCTGACCAACAAGAAAATTCTGATCACCGGCCTTATCAGCAACCGTTCCATTGCCTACGGCATTGCGCTGGCGATGAAACGCGAAGGCGCGGAGCTGGCATTTTCCTATCAGGGCGACAAGATCAAGGAACGCGTCACCGAGCTGGCCAAGGAATTCGGCAGCGATCTGGTGCTGCCCTGCGACGTAGGCAGCGACGAGGAAATCGACAACCTGTTCAGCGAACTGGGCAAACACTGGGACGGCCTGGACGGCATCGTGCACTCCATCGCCTTCGTGCCCAAGCAGGCGCTGGCCGGCGATTACGTGGACGCGGTTACGCGCGAATATTTCCAGATCGCCCACGACATCAGCTCCTACAGCTTCGTCGCCCTGGCCAAGGCAGGCCTGCCCATGATGCTGGGCCGCAACGCCGCCCTGCTGACCCTCTCTTATCTCGGCGCCGAACGCTATGTACCGCACTACAACGTGATGGGATTGGCCAAGGCCAGCCTTGAGTCCAACGTGCGTTACATGGCCACCAGCCTGGGTCCAAAAGGCATCCGCGTCAACGCCATTTCCGCCGGTCCGATCAAGACCCTGGCCGCCAGCGGCATTTCAGATTTCGGCAAGCTGCTGGGCTACAACGAGAAACACTCTCCCTTGCGCCGCAACGTGACCATCGAGGAAGTCGGCAATGTCGCCGCCTTCATGTGCAGCGACCTCGCCAGCGGCATGACCGGCGAGATCACTTACGTGGACGGCGGCTTCAACATCACCGCGCTGGGCAACCCAGACGAGGTTTAAAGAATCAGCTATCAGCAATCAGCAAACCGCCCGCTGATAGCGGTCAGTTAATGTAATTGAACAGCGACAGGCCCTGTATTTTCACGAAGGACTGCTGGGCGGCCTGCAGTCCGAGCTGATTGCGGGTCAGATCGCTGATCGCCTTGGCATAATCCAGATCCTGCAGATCGGAAAGCGTCTGATCGTATTGCAACGCAAGATCGCCCCCGGTGCTTTTGACCGATTCAATCTCCTTCATCCGCGACCCGACCGAGGCGCGCACCGTCAGCACCCTGTTCAGGTCATTGTCGAGATTGGAAAGTGCGGTGTTCAGGTCGTTCGCCAAGCCGGTTCCTGACCCCGTTTCCAAAGAAGTGATCAGGTTGTTGAGCGTGGTAAAGATGCTTTCGTTGGTGCTGGCCTTGACGCTGAAAGTATCGCCATCGGCCGGCGCGTTCTCTATGCTCAACTCGACGCCATAATCGAACGGGGGTTCAGCCCCCTGGCTCTTCAAGCTGATGGTGCTGCCACTCGTATAGGTTCTTGGATAGGGAGGCGTACCTGCCCCCCCCAGAATGGACGTGTTGGTGCTATCGACTATGTCATAGGTCGTAACGGGCGGAGTCACCGTGCTGTCAACGGCAAATTTGATGGATAGATTCTTGTCCGTCACCGCAGCCCACTTGGCCGGATCCAGCACGCTGCCGGGACTGACCAGGCCGGTACCTGTATTACCCGCACCAGCAGCGGTCACAAACGTCCCATTACCGTTCTTGATCTGCTGAAACACATCCGAACCGGCATCGCTCACCGCGATCTGGCGCGATGCGCTGATCTGGATCAGGCGCTGCCCCTGGTCGCCGTTATATGCCACATTCCCGGGAGACGTTTCGGAAAACGGCTGGGTCGAACCCTTGTAGCCGGAAAACATGTATTGACCGTTGCCATCCGTGCTGTTGGCGATCCCCAGCAATTCCTGGTAACGCCCCCGCAGGTCGGTCGCGAGGCTGGCAAGGTTATTGTGATCCAGCGTGGGATTGCCGGCATTGATGGCAATTGTCCTTACATCCTGAATCAGGCTACCGACGCTCGCCAGTGCCGTTTCTTCCAGGCCCAGGCTGCTGGTCGCCGACCCCGCATTCACGTCGTATTGCTGGTTCAGGGCCTTGGACTGGGAAACCTCCAGCACCCTGGCCGCCCCCACGGGGTCATCCGCCGGCGTAAGGATGCGCCGACCGGTCGAAACCATCTGCTGCTGCTTGACCAGAGCCGAACTCTGCTTCTGAATGCTGGAAACTCCCAGATCATAGAGGGTACTTGTGCTTATACGCATGGCGCTTCTCCTTACTGGCCTAAGCTTAGCAATGTATCGAACAGGGTGCTGGCAATCTGCATCATCTTGCCGGATGCCTGGTATGCCTGCTGATAGCGCAGCAGGTTGGCAGCTTCCTCGTCGAGATTGACGCCCGACATGGACTGTTGCGCCTGCTGGGATTGTTCCACCAGACTTGCCTGTGCTTGTGCGGTGACGTTGATGTCGCGTGACTTGACCCCGATAGAACTGACGAGCTGGCTGTAGGCGCTTTGGTAGGAAGCCGTGCCGCCAGCCAGCGTATTTTTCGTCTGCAAACCTGCCAATAGCAGCGCGTTTCGATTGTCCGAAACACCCCCGGTGTTGGGACCGACAGTGAAGGAATCTCCTGCTGCCGGCGCCCCGCTCAACTCCACTGTCCAGCCGTTGTAGGAAACCGTTGCCACAGCGGTGGGGTCATAAACGACACTGGCTGCAAGCACGGTCGCAGTCGTGTTGTCAGTCACACTGAAATGGGTCGCATCGATAAACGCAATCGTAACGTTGTTCTGTAAAGCGGCATTAGTTGGCGGGGGCGGATTGACGACACCGGCGCTGATTTTTCCCGTCCCGATATTGCCCGTTCCGGCATGGCTGCCGTTGTCTACCTGAGCGATGATCGGCGCAGCAGCAGCGATCTTTGCGGTATCGCTGATCGCTACGCCAATATCCCTCGCCCCGTTGCGGGTCGGCTCGATCAGAAAACTGGCATTATTCGCCGGAACGGTAGGCGCCGAAACCACGATACTTAAACCGTCAGCCACAAAAGGACTGGCGAGCGTACCAAGCCCAGTCATCGCAACGGTCTGATTTTTCGTCACGTCGAACAGGCTCCAGCTCGTTGTCGCCCCATCGTAACGCAAGCGGTAATCGCTGGCCGTCAGCCCGCTCACATCGCTGATCGTCACAGCGGCACTCGCTCCCGCTGTATTGACGGTATTCGGGATTACCTTGGGCGCAGCCACGTTGAAAAAATTCGCCCCCAGATTACCGTTCAAGTCCTGCCCCAGGCGGTGCTGGTCATTGAAGGTCTGCGCAAGCCCGATCGCCACCCGGCCCAGTTCATTCTGCGCCTTGTCGAGCGTTTCGGCGCGGAACGCCAGCAATCCGCCCAGATTTCCCCCATCCAGGCTGTCTTGAGGCAGAACCGTGGTGTTGCCGTTGGAAACATAGGCCACGTCCATGCGCTCCGGATCTTCCTGCGAGGGACGTGCCGTCAGGCTAAAGGCCTGCTGGCCGACCACCAGGGCTTGCCCCTGCCCGATGAAAATGTTATAGGCACCGTCGCTCTGCTTCACCACGGTGACGTTGACTTCCTTGTTGAGATCGGCGATCAGCTTGTCCCGCTGGTCGAGAATATCGTTGGGCGGCTGTCCATTGCTGCCGGCTTCGGCGATGATGACACGCTGATTGAGTTCCGCAATTTGCTGCGCGTAGGAATTGACAATGCCGGTACTGGCGGATATCTGTGAATTGACGCCGTCACGCAATTCCACAAAGCGCTGATTCAGCGTCTGGAAGCGCGTCACCAGGGCCTCGGCGGAGCTGATCATGCTCTGCCGTGACGGTACCGAGGCCGGGTTGCCGGCGACATCATGCACGCCCTGGAAAAACTGTTGCAGCGAAGGCGACAGGCCGGCGTTGGGGTCGGCCAGCATATTGTCGATCTGGTTGATCTGGGCGGAATAGGTTTCCAGATAGCTGCTCTGGGTTTCCGCCGTCTGTACTTGCCGGTCAAGAAATTGGCTGTAGACGCGCTTGACCGTGTCGACATTGGTGCCCTGCCCGATGAACCCGGATCCACTAAGGAGCGGCGTGTTCGCGCTCTGCACGATCTCCTGGCGATGGTAGCCCGGGGTGGCTGCATTGGTGATGTTATGGCCCGCCGTCGTCAGCCCGATCTGCGCTGCCCGCAGGCCCGTAATCCCGATTCCGAAAATTCCGCTCATTTTGAATACCTCAACTTAGTTAGCGGCATGAAAACGCAATACTTTAAGAGAGCGCCTGACGCAAAGTGCCGCTATTGATCACCCGCGCCAGCTTGTCGGCGTACATCGGGTCGGTGGCATATCCCCCCTGTTGCAGACCGCGCGCGAACCCCGATGCATCGAGGGGCTGCGTGAACATGGACGCGTAGCGCGGATTGTTTTTCAGCAGGCCGGCGTAATCCTTGAGTCCGTCGGCGTAGGAGTCGTAGGCGCGAAAAAGTTCTGTCTTCTTCTGCGCCACGCCATTGACGTACTCGGTCGTCTGGGCCTCCATCACTGCGCCATTCCAGCCTTTTCCGGCCTTGATGCCGAACAGGTTGTGGCTGTTATTTCCTTGCGCATCGCGAATTTCGTGCTTGCCCCAGCCGCTTTCCAATGCTGCGTGACCCAGCAGGAAATGTGCCGGCACCCCTAACTGCTGGGCCGCATCCGCCGCTTGCGGCCACAGCGCATTGACAAAATCTGCCGCGCCGGAAAACCCCGTCGCAGGGCTAGTGCTTGTCCCCGGCAAAGCTGCGGGCAAGTCGTACCCTGCCGGCGGCTTGCTCAACAAGATTGGATTCGTCGTGGCAGCCGGCAAGAATTGCCGGTCCATCTTTCCGCTGAACACTTTTTTGTCACCCGGTGTTGCGGGATCAGGCGGGATCACCCCCTGCAACCTCATCTGGCGCAACATCATGTCAGCCAGACCGATTCCCTTGCCTTTGCTCATGCTCTGCGCCAGCTGCGAGTCCAGCATGCCGGTATAAAGCTCGGTGTTGGAGTTGTCGAACAGACCTTCCTTGGGCGTGGCCTCGCGCATGCTCTTCAGCATCATGTTCAGGAACAGCGCCTCGAACTGCTGCGCCGCGGCACGCGCGCCTGCGACCGGGTCGTTTTTCGCCTGCAGACGCAACTGGCCGACACTTTGCGCGTCGAGCGCCAATTTTGAAGAAATATCGGAAACAGAGGTGATCATGAACGATTACTAAGCAGCTTTCATGCCAATCTGCTCGCGCCCTCATGGGAGCGCTTGGGAGGGGGGAATGGTACAACGCTGCTAACGCCCTCCTGTAAGGAAAGGACGTTAGCAGGAACGACACTGTATAGCGTTGGGTTAAATAATCTCCAGCTCAGCCCGCAACGCACCAGCCGCCTTCATGGCCTGTAAAATCGCCAGCAAGTCCTGAGGCGAGGCGCCCACGGCGTTCAGTGCTTTCACGACTTCACCCAGCGACGGGCTGCCTGGCAACGTGACCAGTTCGCCCTTTTGCGCCTTGATATCGATCTGCGCATTCTGGGTCGTCGTGGTTTCCCCTTGCGAAAAAGCGCCGGGCTGGCTGACCTGGGTATCGCTGCTGACAGTAACCGACAGATTGCCGTGGGCGACCGCACAGCTATCCACTTCCACGTTCTGGTTCATCACCACCGATCCGGTGCGGGCATTGACGATCACTTTGGCGGCGCCGCTTCCGGCCTGTATGGGAAGGTTCTCCATCTGGGAGATGAAGGCGACCCTTTGATTCGCATCGCGCGGCGCACGCACCCGCACTTGTCCGCCATCGCCGGCGCTTGCCGTGCCTTCGCCGAAGCGGCGGTTGATCGCCTGCACAACGCGGTCCGCCGTAGTGAAATCGGACTGATTGAGGTCCAGGCTGACGTAATCGCCCTGCCCCAGCGGCGTGCTCACCGCACGCTCCACGGTTGCTCCCGCCGGAATGCGGCCGACCGCCAGGTGGTTGACCTGCGCGCTGCTGCCACCAGCGGAAGCGCCGGCGCCGCTCACCAGCAAATTGCCTTGGGAAATCGCGTAAACCAGGCCATCCGCCCCTTTCAGCGGCGTCATGACCAAGGTCCCGCCGCGCAGGCTTTTGGCGTTACCCAGCGAGGATACGGTCACATCGATATTCTGGCCGGGCCGGGCAAAAGCGGGAAGACTGGCCGTCACCATTACCGCGGCGACGTTTTTCAGCTGCAGGCTGGTCCCGGCCGGCAAATTGACGCCCATCTGGCCCAGCATGTTGGCAATGCTTTGCACCGTGAACGGCGTCTGGGTAGTCTGGTCGCCGCTGCCGTCGAGGCCGACCACCAGGCCGTAACCGACCAGCTGGTTGGTGCGCACCCCCTGTATCGAGGCCAGATCCTTGATGCGCTCGGCTTGGGCCACGCTGGAAATCAGGGCTGCCAGAAGCGCTGCAGTGATGATGCGAACCGTACGATTCATTTTCAGCCTCTTTAGAATGGCGCAACGGACATGAAGAACCGCGCCAGCCAGCCCATGGTCTGAGCCTCGTCGATATAGCCCGTGCCTTTGTATTCCATGCGCGCGTCAGCCACCTGGGTGGATGAAACGGTGTTGGCCGTGGAAATCGTATTTGGGTTGACCACGCCGGAGAAGCGCACGAATTCGCCCCCCTGATTGATCCCGATCTGCTTCTCCCCGCTCACCAGCAGGTTACCGTTGGGCAGCACCTCGATCACGGTCACGGCGATGGTGCCGGTAAAGGCATTGTTGCTGGCGCTGTCGCCCTTGCCCTCGAAGGTGTTTTCGGAACTACCGGACAATGGCGTCTTCAGGATATTGGCACCCGACAAAGCGCCCAGAATGGGCACGGAGAGCGAGTCGCTACCCTTGCGACTGGCCGTGGAGCTGGATTTCTTGCTCGCTGAAATCTTTTCGTTGATGGCAATGATCAGGGTATCGCCGACGTTGCGCGCACGACGGTCCTCGAACAAAGGCCGGTTGGTATAGCCGGCCTGATATATCGCCCCGTTGCCGCCGGGCGCTTCCGCCGCGGGGACCGGGCGCGCGGTCATCGGTTGGTGCACGTTGACCGGCGGCACGGTGGTGCAGCCTGCCAGCAAGGCCAGTAGCGCGGCATATTTAATAAATGCGTTAACCATGGTTCAGCTCATCTGCGTCAAGCGCTGCAACATCTGATCGGAAACCGTGATCGCCTTGGAGTTGATCTCGTAGGCGCGCTGCGTCTGGATCATGTTCACCATTTCCTCCACCACGTTCACGTTGGAGGTCTCAACGAATGACTGATTCAGCACCCCCAGCCCGTTGGTACCCGGCGTATTGGCTGACGGCGCACCCGAAGCGGCAGTTTCTGCATACAGGTTCTCGCCCAGGCTTTGCAGGCCGGCGGGATTGATGAAGTTGGCCAGTTGCAGGCTGCCCACCTGAGTTGGCGTGGGCGACCCCGATTGCACCACGGAAACGGTACCGTCGCGCCCGATGGTCACGCTCAGGGCATCGGCGGGAATAGTCAGCGCGGGTTGAACAGCGTAACCGCTGGACGTCACCACCTGCCCCTGGCTGTCCACCTGGAACGCGCCATCGCGGGTGTAGCCGGTGCTGCCGTCCGGCATCAGAATCTGGAAAAAGCCCTTGCCGTTGACGGCCACATCAAGCGGGTTGCCGGTCTGCTGCAGGTTGCCCTGCAGGTGTATGCGCTCGGTAGCGACGGGATGAACGCCCACGCCCAACTGCAGGCCAGATGGCACCTGGGTTTGCTGCGAGGACTGGGCACCCGGCTGGCGGATGGTCTGGTAGAGCAGATCCTCGAACACCGCGCGGCTGCGCTTGAAACCGTTGGTGCTGACGTTGGCGAGGTTGTTCGAAATCACGTCCATGTTGGTCTGTTGCGCATCCAGACCCGTTTTAGCAATCCACAGTGAGCGAATCATGTCTAGCCCTTAATTAACCGTTCAAGTTCAAAATCTGGCCGGCTTTGGCATCGTTGCTCTGAGCGTTTGTCACCAGTTTGGTCTGCATTTCGAAGCTGCGCGCGAGCGTGATCATGTTCACCATCGCCTCCACCATATTGACGTTGCTGCTTTCCAGCGAACTGCCCGCCAGCATCACGTTGGCATCTACCGGGGCCGGCAGGCCGCTCTTGAGACGGAACAGGCCGTCCTGCCCCTTTACCAGGTCCGCCTCGGGCGGATTGACCAGTTTGACGCGCCCCACGGCCGTCACCGAAGTCAGCGTCTGCCCGGTTGGAATCGCAGAAATCGTGCCGTCCTTGGCGACGGTAATGTCATTGTCGGGCGGAATCGCAATCGGCCCGCTGTCGCCCAGAACATTCTGGCCGTTACGCGTTTGCAGCACGCCATTCGCGTCGATCTGAAAACTGCCGTTGCGGGTATAAGCCTCGGAGCCATCCGCCGCCTGCACTGCGATCCAGCCTTTGCCTTGCACCGCCATGTCGAGGTCGCGCCCGGTATGCTGGATCACGCCGGAGCTGAAATCCGCGCCGGTGGTCGAATCCACCACGAAAGCGCGGGTCTTCGCGCCCTCGCCGAATACCGGCAAGGCGCGAAAGGCATTGGTCTCCGCGCGGTAGCCGGTGGTGGTGACGTTGGCCAGGTTGTGCGCGGTCGAAGCCTGTTGCCACAGCGTGTGCTTGGCGCCGGTCATGGCGATGTAGATCAGACGATCCATTATTTACCCCTGGCTTCCAATCCCTGAATTACCGTAGATTGATCAACGTCTGCTGAATCGCATCCTGCGTCTTGATGGTCTGGGCGTTGGCCTGATAGGCACGCTGTGCGACGATCATGTTCACCAGTTCCGCAGTCAGGTCGACGTTGGAATCCTCGGTTGCAGACGACTGCATCAAACCCAGGCCGGCGCTCCCGGGCGCACCAAGCAAGGCCGCACCTGAATTCGGGCTTTCCGCCCACTGGTTGTCGCCCAGTTGCTGCAAGCCCTGCGGGTTGGCGAAGTCAGCCAGTGCGACCTGACCCAAGGTCCTCGCCTGGCCGTTGGTATACCGCCCCTGCAGCGTGCCATCCTTACCGAAGCTAAAGCCGGCCAGTTCGCCCGCGGTATAGCCATCCTGGGTTAACGCACTGACCCCGAACGCACTCCCGAACTGCGTGCTGCCACTAAAATCCAGATTAAACTGGAGAGATGCGGCCGCATTGTTGACGACAGGGGGGGTCTGGGCAAGGCCGGTAGCGGCCAGATCAATGGTGATATTGAGCGGCGCTCCAGCCGTCGGCGACACCAGCTTTCCTGATGTACCGAATGACAGGACGGCCGGGGATGTCGAAAACACAGGAGCTACGGTTGGCACTCCATCTACTCTCGCATTGACGGTCCATTGCGCATTTCCCGCAGCAACCCCGGTGTAGCCGAAATACAGCGCCAGGGTATGAGCGTTGCCCAGGCTGTCGTAAACCTGGAATGAAGTCGATTTGTTATAGCTGGCGGTGTCGGACGGGCTGAACACGCCACCGCTTGCGATGGTTGCGGGGATGGTCGCGCGCGAGTCAAGATTCAACTGGATCTGGGCACCGGTCCCAAGCACGGTACCACCCTGGCCCGTCATCTGGGGCGGCTGGGATGCCGTCGAAATCATCATATCCCCCAAAGCGCCGGTCACAACATTGTTCGCGTCCACCTGGTATCCCTGCAGGCGTTGTCCGCCATTGGTCACGACGAAGTTGTCTTTATCCAACTGGAATTGTCCGTTCCGGCTATAGGTCGTCGCGCCAGCCTGACTTAACTGAAAGAACCCGGCGCCATTGATCGCCAGATCCAGCGGGTTATTCGTTGCCGTGATATTGCCCTGGGTAAACTGCTGCGCCACGTTCGCCAGCCTGGTGCCGATACCTACCTGGCTCGCCCCGCCGCCCGACAGGGAGGCGGCAAACACGTCGGCAAACTGCGCCTGAGCGCCTTTGAAACCGACGGTGCCGGAGTTCGCCACATTATGGCCGATCACATCCAGATTCTTGGATGCTGCATTCAGTCCGCTGAGCCCGGTTTGAAAACTCATGATATTTCTCCTTACAGAATCTGTTTGACTTGAGACAAGGTCACCGGACCCAGCCCGACCACGTTCAGTGTGGCGCCCTGCGCCCCGAGGGATACGCTGGCGACCTGGCCCACCGCCAGTGCCGTAGCATCGACTTTCTTGCCGGCCTGCATTGCCGTCACCTCGAAGGTGTATGAGCCGTCCGGAGCCACAGCCCCGCTGTCGGTGGTGCCGTCCCACTGGAATGGCACGGTGCCCGCAGCCTTTTGCGCGCCAAGGTCAGCACTGTGAATCACGGCGCCGCTCGCATCCTTGATGTTGACCGTCAGGCTATCCACCGCCTGCGTCAGGTCCACGCCACCGAAGGCTGCGCCGCCGCTCAGTTCCAGCTGCTTGCCGGGAACCATCACGCCACGGCCGACCAGGCTTGCCGCCTGAAGCGTCTGCCCTGCCATGAACGAGCTCGATAGCGCATTGACGGTGTCGTTCAACTTGTTGATACCCGTCACGGTGGACAACTGCGCCATCTGGCTGGTCACCTGGGCGTTGTCGAGCGGATTCAACGGGTCCTGGTTTTTCATCTGCGTGACCAGCAGCTTGAGAAAACGGTCTTCCGTCTCCTTGGCGGTGCTGGCCGCCGTGGGAGCAGTGCTGGTTCCCGTCGTTACCGAATTAACTGTTGCCATGATTCTCTACCTCCTTATTGCCCTAGCTGTAGCGTTTTCAGCAACAGGGTTTTTGCCGTATTCATCACATCCGCGTTGCTCTGGTATGAGCGCGATGCGGAAATCATGTTCACCATTTCTTCCACCGCATTGACGTTGGGCATCGTTACATACCCCTTGGCATCGGCCAGCGGACTCTTCGGGTCGTACATCATCTTCATCGGCGCCGGATCGTCGATCACCCTATCCACCCGCACCCCTGCAGCGGCGCCGTTGCTTCCGCCCAGCGGCGTAGCACTGAACACCACCTGCTTGGCGCGGTAAGGCTGCCCGGTGGAACTGGTCGCGCTGTCGGCATTCGCCAAGTTGCTGGCCACCACGTTTAGGCGCTGCGATTGCGCCGTCATGGCAGAGCCGGAAATATCGAACAAGTTGAAGAGGGACATGATTATTGGCTACTCAGCGCAAGTTGCATTTCTTTGAATTTACCGCTGACGCGGTCCAGGGCGAACTGGTAACGGATGGCGTTGTCGATGAACTGGGTGCGTTCCACGTCCATATCCACGGTATTGCCGTCGATGCTGGGCTGAGCCGGCTGGCGGTATAAGGTACGCGCACCGAAGGGGTTGCTATCCTTGGCTTGCAGGTGCCCGGGTGCGGTCCTGTTCAAACCAACCGCATCGCCGGACCCCATTGCCGTTTGCAGCGCACGGGAAAAATCGATATCAACCGCTTTGTAGTTGGGCGTGTCGGCGTTGGCGATATTACCTGCCAGCAGTTGCTGACGCTGCGCATGCAGATTCAGCGCCTTGCTCATGAAGCCGATTTCTTCGTCTATCCTGCCGATCATGGCCGCCAACCTAAAACTTGATGATGGCATCTATAAAAGCACACATCGTGCCAACGGAAAATTCAGGAAAAACCGGACAGAAACAGCAACCAAGGGGGAAAAGCAGAAAAGCCGGCGGCAATATTTGCCGCCGGCGGCAAAACAGTCAGGCGGCCGCCACCACGCGATTACGGCCGGCTTCCTTCGCCTGATAGAGCGCCTTGTCGGCGCGGCTGATCATCGACTCGGCACCTTCGCCCGCCCCGCGGAGCGCCACCCCGGCACTGAAGGTGATGAGCAGACGCTGGTTGTCGTGCATGAAGAAATTCTTGGTGAGATGGCGCTGCACGCGCGTCATCACCATGACGGCCTCGTCGATACCGGCTTCAGGGAGGATGATCACGAATTCCTCGCCGCCGAAACGGGCGATGACATCGCTTGGACGCAAGGCTTCCTTCACCACACGCACCAGGTGAATCAACGCCTCATCGCCGGCGTCGTGGCCATAAGTATCGTTGAGCCGTTTGAAGTGGTCGATATCCAGCAGCGACACGCACAGTGGCACGTTCAGCCTGTCGGCGCGCGACAGCTCGCGCTCGAAGGCGTCATCCATGCCGCGCCGGTTGAGTGTGCCGGTCAGATGATCCTCGTGCACCAGTTCGCTGACGTGGTCCAGCTCCTGTTCCAGCTGGAGGATTTTCGCCTCCGCCTCCTTGACCTTGCGATGCGACAATTCCAGCTCGTCATGCGAACGTATCATATCGAGCTGCATGCCTCGGGTGTCCTTCATCAGATTGCCGAGGATCTGGTTGAGCTTGTTGATATCCTCGGTACGGCCAATCTCTTCGGTGTACCTCTCGATCTTGGCGTGATATTCGCCAGTGCTGGCGGTCATCTCAGACATGCGGTCGATGAAGGTCGCCATCATGTTCTTGATCGTGTCCTTGGCTTCCAGCAGGCTATGTTTCAGGTTCCCCTGCTTGAAGATCACTTCCTTGAAACTGCGCTCGGCATCGTACAGAACACGGCTGTCGAGCGGCTTGGCGATGATGTCCTGAACCACAGAAATCTGTCCGTTCAACCATTTGTCGTCCAGCAGCAATTCGCTGATATTGTCCACCAGCAAGCGCAGCAACCGCACCAGGCCATCCAGCACCTGGGCGTCGGAGTCGTTGCGCAGCTCGAGCTTGATCCAGAACTGTTTAAGGTTCTTCGCAACCCCCTGGATAGAGGACTGGTCGCGCGCTTCTCGGGCCTGCTGCGCCAGCATCACTGCTTCATCGCGCAGGTCGGGAAACTGGGAAAGACGAGGCGCGACGCCGGTCTGGATGGTTTGCGCCAGCATTTCGCGCAAGGCGCCGGGGATGTCGCTGGTTGGAATTTCCAGCGCGGACACCCCACCCCCGGAAGCGACGGCCGTTTTCCCTTGCAACTCGGCGACTGCTTCGCCGCCTTCGACCGGTACGCCTGTTTGCGCCGTTGGATTTTCCGCCCAGGAGGCAACCAAAGCCTGGACCTTGGTGAACAACACCGACGAATCGCGGGAGAAATTGCTCAAAACCCGCTCCAGCCCGTCCTTCTTGCGCGCCACGGTTATCCCGCTCTGCTTCAGGTCCCACTGGCGCATCAGCTCGCGAATCAATTCTCCCCAGGAAGCTTCGCTTCCCAGTGCCGTCTTAGGCACCAGGCTGGCCAGCGCGGTCTCGATCGCCTTTTGTTCGCCCGCACCGAGAGCATTCGCCAGCGCCTTGAATTGCGGCCCCATGCCGGGGACCTGCTTAGCCAGTTCCTGCAGGGCTTTCAACAAGGCCTGATCGCCCTTGGAGTGAGGCACGACAGGCTTGGTGCCTGCAATTTCGTGATAAATGGTCTGGTAGTTTTCCGGCGTAGGCGCAATCCGACGTGCCGACAAAAGCTTCAGGGTTTCGCGGGCGAGATCAGTGGGATTGGTGAAGGCGGGCATTTAGACTCATGGCATGTGGAGGGGGAGCTGGCGAAGTATAGCACCGCGGCATTTTCGGTTACAATCAGGCTATGTTTACGCGCTTGTTCTACCTCTGCTTGCTGCTGATTTACCCCTTTCACGGGATGGCCAACGGGCAGTGGCAAAACCTGGATGCGATCCTCAGCGGCGTCACCCAATTCGCGCGCCAGCAAACGGCAGCACAGCCAGGCAGCGTCACCGTTACCGCGGGGACCCTGGACCCGCGCCTGCGCTTGCCGGCCTGTCCCGCCATGGAATTCTTCATCCCGACCGGCAGCCGCATGTGGGGCAACAGCAACGTCGGCGTGCGCTGCCCTGCCCCGTCGACATGGACCGTGTACGTTCCGGTCAACATCAGGATCACCGCCGACATCGTGTTCGCCGCCCGCCCCCTGCAATCCGGGCAAAAATTGAGCGAGGCGGACATTTTGATAAAAAGCGATGACATCACACAGTTCGCTTCCGGTGTGATCACCGACCCCAGTCAAGCTCTGGGCAGGATTGTCACCCTTGGTGTTGCAGCGGGCTACCCGCTACGCAACGATATGTTGCGCGCTCCCCACGTCATCCAGCAGGGGCAGAGTGTAAAAATCATAGCCAAGGGAGCAGGCTTCCAGGTAAATGCCGAAGGCAAGGCGCTGACCAACGCCGCCGCCGGGCAGATCGTCTCGGTACGCACGCCATCCGGGCAAGTCATCAAGGGAACAGCCAGGGAGGGAGGGTTCGTCGAAGTGCCATTCTGAGCGGATTCCCGCATGGAACGACAATTGCTTAATCCGAAGCAGAAAATATTGCGGCTGCCGGCTAAAGTTTTTCCGCTGCATGCCGCTGTAACACCTATCATAGCCCCCTGAACTGCAGGAATGGCGCAAAGGAAATATCGTGAAAATTGACAGCTCAGTCGGAAAACTCGTTGCCACGCCGGATGGCCAAAGCAAAGTGGTGCGCAACAACCCCAAACAGCAGTCCGCCGCAAAAACGGAAAGCCGGGATGAAGTGCAATTGACTTCGTCCAGCCAGTTGCAGGCCATGGGCAGCGGCATCGACACCAGCACGCCGATTGACAGCGCAAAAGTCGATGCCATCAAACAGGCTATTTCCGAAGGGCGATTCAAAATCAACCCGGAAATGATTGCCGATCGTCTGCTGACCTCGGTTAAAGACTTGCTGGCAAGCCAAAAGGGCTGAGTTGAAACAAGAATCCGCTGCCGAATTTGCTCTCAAACTAAGTGAAGAGCTTGGCGCTTTCGGGGAGTTTCACCAACTTCTGGAACAGGAACAGGCTGCCCTGATCGCTGGCGACATAGACCGTCTACTGCAGCTTGCGCCCGAAAAAACAGGACTCATAGAAAAACTTTTCGCTTTCAGCGTCGAACGTGACCACAAGCTGGCCGCCGCCGGTTATGAAAACACCCCCACAGGATTAGCCGCATGGCTTAGCGCCATCGGTGTAACTGACGAGACACGCGAACAGTGGGAGCTGCTACTCAATCTGGCGCGTGAGGCCGAACAAGCAAACCGCCGCAACGGCCTCCTGATCGAAACCCACCTGCGCCACAATCAGCAGGCTCTGGCCGCCCTTCAGACTGCGGCGAATCCGACGAACACCCTGTACGGCCCCAATGGCCAGATCAGCGGCCTCTCCAGTGGCCGCCCTCGCGGCAAAGTCTAGCGACACCGTCAGGCGCGAATCAATTCGCCCCTACGACAATCTGGATTTATTGCAGCACTGTCGCCGGCGCCTTGTCATCCGGTTCGATCATGACCGTCACACGCCGGTTTCGACTACGGCCTTCGTTGGTATCGTTTGGCTCAACCGGTCGCTGATCGGCATAACCGATCGCCATCAGCCGCGACGGGTCCACCCCGTTGTCAATAAACAGCCGAACCACGCTGCTGGCACGGGCGGTGGATAGCTCCCAGTTGGATGGATAGGCGGGCGTCCCGATCGGAATATTGTCGGTATGGCCCTCGATCTGCACCGCGTTGGGCACGCCTGCCACCACCTGCGCCACCGCTTTCAGAACCTGGATGGACGGTTTTTCCAACTGTGCCTGACCGGGGGCAAAAAGCACGCTGGCGTTGATTTCGATCGACACGCCAAGCGGGCTCTGGGTAACGCGCACCTGCCCCTCTTTCACCAGTGGTTCCATGACCTTGAGGAGATCGGTAGCGATCCCCTTCATTTTTTCTTCCTGTTTCTTGCGCTTGATTTCCTGCGCCTGATCGGCTTTTCGCACCGCGATCGGCTGCAAGATCATCTGACGGGCAGCTTGGGGTCGGCTGGGCTGTTCTTTTGCGAGGCGGAGTGGCTCCTGGCTGGTAGGAGTCTGCTTGAAGGCATCGACCAATGAGTCGCTCAACACGCGATATTTCCCTTCGTTGATGGACGAAATGGCATACATAACGACGAAAAAAGCGAACAAAAGAGTGATGAAGTCGGCATAGGAAACCAGCCAACGCTCGTGGTTCTCGTGTTCTTCCGGTCTTTTTTTGCGGGCCATGTCGTTAGCTTTCAGCTAGTCAGCTGTCAGCTGTCAGCGCCACCGATTTTGCTGATGGCTGACTAGCTGATGGCTTGCAGCTATAGTATGTATCCCTGCAACTTGGTTTCGATGACACGAGGGTTTTCCCCGTTGGCAATCGAACCCAGACCTTCGATCAGCATTTCGCGTATCGTCACCTGGTGGCCGATAATGGCCTTGAGCTTGTTGGCGACCGGCAGGAAAAACAAATTGGCAGACCCCACGCCATAGATCGTCGCGACGAACGCCACGGCAATCCCGCCGCCCAGCTTGGACGGGTCGGAGAGGTTCTCCATGACGTGAATCAAACCCATCACCGCTCCGATAATTCCGATCGTGGGCGCATAACCGCCGGCAGACTCCCATACCTTTGCTGCCTGCCGCTGGTGTTCCTCGTAAGTATTGATCTCCACCTCAAGCGCCTCGCGAATTTTCTCCGGTTCAGCGCCGTCCACCAGCATCTGCAAGCCTTTGCGTTTAAATGGATCGGTCAGGTCGTCGATCAGCGGTTCCAGTGCCAGCAAGCCGCCTTTGCGCGCCACCTGGCTCCAGGAAATGACTTCTTCGATTAGGCGTTGCGGATGAAAGCGAGGTGTCACGAACACCCACTTGAGCAATTTCATCCCGGCGAGAAACACCGGCAGGGAACTTTGCAACATGACGGCGCCCATCGTGCCGCCGATAACGATGAGGAAAGCGGTGACCTGCAGCAGCGAACCAAGATGTCCGCCTTCGAGAATCTGTCCGCCAATAATTGCCAGCAGGGCCATGGCCAGGCCGGCAACGCTTATGAAGTCCACGCCGCCGCGCATCAGTCGCCCAGCCAGTCCTTGAGCCGGCTGCGCAGGCGTGCGACAGCCTGACTATGGAGCTGGCTAACGCGGGACTCGGTCACGCCCAGTACTGCACCGATTTCTTTCAAGTTCAGCTCCTCTTCATAATACAGGCTCATCACCATTTGCTCGCGCTCCGGCAAAACGCTGATTGCCTCCACCAGCGCGGCGCGAAAATCTTCGTTCTCGATTTGCCCAAGCGGGCCCGGGCGCTGGTCGGCCGAGTGGCGCTCGAAAAAGTCGTCGTCGCCATCCGCCTGATAATCCTCGTAGTACACCAGCTGGTGACCACGTGCATCCTGCAGCATCTGCTGGAATTCCGCCAGCGGTACTTTCAATTCACTCGCCAGTTCCTGCTCGCCCGGCTGCCGCCCCAGCTTTTGCTCCAGCCTGTTTATCGCCGCTTCGATGGTGCGCATGCATTTGCGCGCCGAACGTGGCGCCCAGTCGGCTTCGCGTAGCTCATCCAGCATGGCGCCGCGGATGCGCTGTGACGCGTAAGTCTCGAACTGTGCCCCTTGCGACTGATCGTAGTGTCCGACAGCGTCGAGCAGGCCGATCAAGCCGGCCTGGATCAGGTCGTCGACCTCCACGCTGGCGGGGAGCTTGGCCGCCAGATGGTGCGCGATGCGCCTGACCAGCGGAGCATACTGCACCACGTATTGTTCCTTGTTCTGCAGTTTGCCGTTAGCCTGGTACATGATCCGACTACGCTCGCCCCGTCCTGCTCGGCTCGGCGGCAGTCGCCCTGCTGCTTTGCACCAGGCGCTGCATGAATACCTCCATCTGCCCCTGCTCGCCCGCCGGATGAGGCCATTGTTCCATTTTCTCGGCGAGATCGCGGAAAGCTTGCGCCGCAGTGCTGTCCGGAAAAGCATCGACTACCGTGCGACCAAGTTGCGTGGCGCGATGTATTTTCTCCTCCTGCGGCACGAACCCCATGAAATCCAGCGACACTTTGAGAAAACGCTTGGCCACCTTGGCCATATTGCTGAACACCACCCCGGCCTCTTCAGGACTGGCCACCCGGTTCACCACGATATGAAAATTGCGCCGGGCAAACCCCTGGTTGAGCACTTTGATCAACGCATAGGCATCGGTCATGGAAGCTGGCTGCGGGTCGACCACCACCACCAGTTCCTGCGCCGCCAGGCTCAAGGGCAGGACATTGCCCGCCACCCCCGCGACTGCATCGACCAGCACCACATCCATTGGCTGAGCAAGCTGCGCAAACGAACGTACCAGCCATTCCATATCCGAGGCGGAAAGATTTGCCAACTCCTGCACGCTCCTGCCGGACGGAACTACCATAATGCCTTCCGGGCCGCTCAGCATCACCTGCTCGAGACTTTGCTCGCGCCGCAGCACGTGCGTCAGGTTGTAATAGGGTGTCAGGCCGAGCATGCCGACCACGCTATGCTTGCCCTGGTGTTCATCCAGCAGCATCACCTGCTTGCCGCGCCTGGCGAGCGCCACGGCCAGATTGATCAGAACAGTGGTTTTGCCGACGCTGCGCTTGCCGCTTGTCAGCGTGACGATGCGCACGAAATCGTCCGAAAGCAGGCGGCGTAAGCCCTCTGCCTGATCCTGCATCGCTTCAGCCACGCAGGGCCTCCGACTCGGCGCCGCCATCCGCCGCGGTACCGCTCATCAGCAGAGGGTATTCGCCCTCTTCCAGGCTAAAGGGGGACTGCGTCTCGGCTGGGCGCAAAGCCCGATCCACCAGGTACATGGCGTTGGCCAGGTGCAAATCTTCCGGTACGCGCTGTCCGTTGGTAATGTAATGCACCGGCAGCTGATGGCGCACGATGACATCCAGCGCCCCACCCATGCTGATCGCTTCGTCAATCTTGGTCAGGATGCAGCCTTCGAGGTCCGCGCCGCGGTACGCGCGCACCACGTCTTCGAGAGTGCTGGCCTGAG